>NZ_LSRW01000049.1:0-88768 GCF_003104955.1 Steroidobacter cummioxidans
GCCATTTAAAGTGGTACGCGAGCTGGGTTCAGAACGTCGTGAGACAGTTCGGTCCCTATCTGCCGTGGGCGTTGGAAACTTGAGGGTGAGCTGTCCTTAGTACGAGAGGACCGGGATGGACGTATCTCTGGTGTTCCGGTTGTCACGCCAGTGGCACTGCCGGGTAGCTATATACGGACGGGATAAGCGCTGAAAGCATCTAAGCGCGAAGCCCCCCCCAAGATTAGGTTTCCCTGGGAACTTGATTCCCCTAAAGGGCCGTCGCAGACTACGACGTTGATAGGCTGGGTGTGTAAGTGCAGTAATGCATTGAGCTAACCAGTACTAATTGCCCGTGAGGCTTGACCATATAACACCCAATCAGCTTGGGTGCTTTATGAAGCAATCATGTTGATACTCAATGTGACATCGATTCATGAGAATCGGTCGCTGAGTCGAAATGTTGTCAAAACAACTTACCGAATTCACTGCAGGCGAGCGCTTGAAACACAGCAATCGACTGCGACGTGAGCCAGTTTGCCTGGCGGCAATAGCGAGCAGGAACCACCCGATCCCATATCGAACTCGGAAGTGAAAAATGCTTTGCGCCGATGGTAGTGTGCCCTTCGGGCATGCAAGAGTAGGTCACTGCCAGGCTCTTAAATGAAGCGGAAGCCCCGCCGGAGTAATCCGGCGGGGCTTTTTGCTTTGGTGTTCGCTCGCCTGTAAGGATCGGCGCGAGGTGTGTGTGGCGAATTCGAATTTAGTGCCGACGGAGGTTGTCGGAAGCTGAGATGGTGCCCGGGACCGGAATCGAACCGGTACGGAGTTGCCCCCGAGGGATTTTCGTACTCGCTACAGCTTTCGCTGCGACCAACTGACTCTCAATCAGTTGCTCTTTGGAGTCTGGACTTTCTCTTTGTCGTGTCCCGCGAGAGCGTCGCGGAAGTTAGACAGGGGCCGTCAAGTCTCTACACTTTCCCGGGCATCGCCCAGGCTTAGCTCGGGATTGCAGGCACGCGCGCGGTGAAGCGAAGCGTGAGGCTGTTTCCCCGAATTTGACCCCATTCACGCCGGCCGTTTCCGAGCCGGGTGCTCAACATTTTAAGTCCCTTGCGTCTACCAATTTCGCCACCCGGGCACGGGCGGGCCGACATTGTAAGCCAGTCGAGGGCAGCATGCTAAACTGTGCGTGCACAAACCATTACACGCAGAACTTAGCGCGACACCCAGCATGCTTGCACAGGTCGCTGCGACTTCGCCGCAGCCGCAATTAGAAGCGCGCGCCGTCCATTTGTGGCGCGGCGAGAAACACCTGTTACGCGGCGTGTCCTTTGCGCTTTACAGCGGCGAGCTGCTGCAGGTCGTGGGGCCGAATGGGGTGGGCAAGACCAGTCTGTTGCGCTGTGTGGCGGGGCTGTTGCCCACCGAGTCGGGCGAGATCGTCTGGCAGGGGCAGCAGTTGCCGGACGGGCGCGACGAGTTTCATCGCAAGCTGGCGTATCTGGCGCACGTCAACGGCCTCAAATCCGACCTGACGGCACTGGAGAATCTGCGCTTTGGCGTCTCGATCCGGCGCGCTGTCACTACGGAAGAGCTACGCGAAACTCTCCAGTTACTGCACGTCGAGGCTTGCGCAGACTTGCCGGTGCGCGCGCTGTCGGCGGGGCAGAAGCGTCGAGTCGCTCTGGCCCGCATCATGTTGACGCGCGCGGCGCTGTGGATCCTGGACGAGCCGATCACCAACCTCGACAAAGCGGGCATCGCGCTGTTCGAAGCGCGCATCGCCGAGCACATGCGAACTGGCGGCATGATCCTGACAGCCGCGCATCAGCTGTTGCTCCAGGGCCAGCCTGGGGTGCGCACTTTGGAGCTGCGCTGATGCAGTCGTCCGTTCCGACGACGCCCGGACTGGGCAAAATTCTGATGCTGGTGCTGATGCGCGACCTGCGGCTTGCCGTGCGCCACTGGGATCAGGTGCTGCAGCCGCTGATCTTTTTCGTGATCGTCACGACGCTGTTCCCGCTCGCGATCAGTCCTGCGCTGGACGAGCTGCGCAAGATCTCACCCGGAGTGGTGTGGGTGGCGGCCATGCTGTCATCGTTGCTCGCGCTTGAATCGCTCTTTCGGCCCGACGTCGAAGACGGGACCATGGAGCAGTGGGTACTGTCGGGCCAGCCGTTGTCGCTGCTGCTGCTGGCCAAGACACTGACGCATTGGCTGCTGACAGGGCTGCCATTGGTCTTGATGGCACCGATCGTGGGAACTGCTTTGGGAATGCCGCAGTCTGTATGGCCGGTGCTGGTTGCGACCCTGGCGCTGGGGACGGGATCGCTGTCGGTCCTCGGAGCCATTGGCGCGGCCCTCACGGTGAGTGTCCGGCGAGGTAGTGTGCTGTTAGCGTTGCTGGTGCTGCCGCTGGAGATGCCGGTGCTGATCTTTGGCGCCCGCGCCGTGGATCTGGCCATGCACGGCGAACCGGTGGCCGGTCCGCTAAACTTGCTGGCAGCGTTGTTGTTGTTCTTCGTCAGCCTGGGGCCGGTCGCAATGGCTGCCGCCATGCGGATCAGTGTGGAGTCCTAAAAAAGCTATGTGGCTGTGGTTTCACAAGCTCAGCTCGCCGCCTTATGCCTACCGCACCGCTGGTCTGGTGCGCCCGTGGCTGTTCTGGCCGGCGATCCTGTTGATGATTGTCGGTGCGGTCGGCGGCCTGGTGCTGGCGCCCGAGGATTACCAACAAAAGGATGCGTTTCGCATTATTTATGTCCACGTGCCCAGCGCCTCGCTGTCACTGATGATCTACACCGTCATGGCGGTAGCTGCGGGTGTCGGTGTTATCTGGCGCATCAAGCTGGCCCACGCGGTGGCCGCGGCGTGCGCGCCAATCGGTGCGTGGTTTACCGTCGCGACGCTCGTGACCGGCTCCATCTACGGCAAGCCCATGTGGGGCACCTGGTGGGAGTGGGATCCGCGCCTCACCTCGGAACTGATCCTGCTCTTCTTATATCTAGGCTATATGGCCTTACGAGCGTCATTTGACGACACGCAGCGCGCCGACCGGGCCAGTGCGATTCTGGCCATCGTCGGCGTAGTCAATGTGCCCATCGTCAAATACTCGGTGGTCTGGTGGAACAGCTTGCACCAGGGCCCCAGTATCTCGAAACTTGCCGCCCCCTCCATCGAGGGGTCCATGCTGTGGCCGTTGTTGGTCATGATGCTGGCCTTCATTCTGTACTTCGGCGCGGTGCTCTGCGATCGGCTGCGAGGGGAGATCCTCAGACGTGAGCGTAACGCCAGCTGGTTAAGCGAAAGGCTTGCCTGATCATGAACTTGAAAGACGTACTTGACATGGGGGATTACGGCGTTTACGTCTGGTCCTGCTATGGGCTGGTGCTGGCCGTGCTGGTGCTCAACGTGTGGTTGGGGCGCCGTGCG
This sequence comes from Steroidobacter cummioxidans, assembly GCF_003104955.1. Classification (NCBI taxonomy): domain Bacteria; kingdom Pseudomonadati; phylum Pseudomonadota; class Gammaproteobacteria; order Steroidobacterales; family Steroidobacteraceae; genus Steroidobacter; species Steroidobacter cummioxidans. The sequence continues at coordinate 3,415 of NZ_LSRW01000049.1, forward strand.
CTGGCCGACCAGGTGCTGAGCGCCAAGCGCCGGCTGAAGATCGCTGATTCAATCAATTCGGAGTCCTCGTCGCCGTCATGACCCCTCGCCGTCGCCGCATGACGTTGGTTGCACTGATCGTTCTGGGTGTGGGCGCGGCCACCGCGTTCGCGCTGACTGCGTTCCAGGACAATCTGCTGTACTTCTATTCGCCGTCGGATGTGACCGCCGGCAAGGCGCCGACCGATCGCGTGTTCCGCGTCGGTGGCATGGTTCCCGAAGGCAGCTTCACTCGCGAGTCCGGCAGCCTCGAGGCCCACTTCGTGCTCACCGATTACGCGCACGAGGTGAAGGTCAGCTATACCGGCGTGCTGCCGGATCTGTTTCGTGAGGGGCAGGGCGTGATCGCACGCGGTCGCATGGGCCCCAACGGCGTGTTCGTCGCCGAGGAAGTGCTCGCCAAGCACGACGAGAACTACATGCCGCCGGAAGTGGCAAAAACGCTGAAGAAGCAGCATGAGAAGCCCTCGACCAGCGGGCCGTTGCCAACTACCTAGGAAGTGACATGGCCGCCGAACTCGGACACTTCGCGCTGATCCTGGCGTTCTGCCTGTCGTTGCCCCAGGCATTTTTCGGGCTGATGGGCGCGCACTGGCGGCGTCCGCATTGGATCGCGTTGACCAATCGCGCGGTCACGGGCCAGTGGGTATTCACGCTGTTCTCGTTCGCGTGTCTGTCGTACGTTTTCTATCAGAACGATTTCTCGGTGTTGTACGTCGCACAGAACTCCAACTCGGAGCTGCCGACGTTCTATCGATTCGCCGCCGTGTGGGGAGCGCACGAGGGCTCGCTGTTGTTGTGGCTGCTGGTGCAGGCGACGTGGGCGCTGGGCGTCGCGGCCTTCAGCGGCAACATGCCGCAACAGATGACGAGTCGCGTGCTCGGCGTGTTGGGTCTGATCAGCGCCGGCTTCGCACTGTTCATTCTGATGACCTCGAATCCATTCATGCGTCTGTGGCCAGCGGCGCCGGATGGTCGCGATCTCAATCCATTGCTGCAGGATCCGGCGTTGGCGATTCATCCGCCGATGCTCTACATCGGCTACGTCGGTTTCTCCGTGCCGTTCGCATTCGCAGTGGCCGCGATGCTCGAAGGCAAGCTCGATTCGCTGTGGGCGCGTTGGGTGCGTCCGTGGGCCACGGTTGCCTGGATGTTTCTGACCTGTGGCATCGCGCTCGGTAGCTGGTGGGCGTACTACGAGCTCGGTTGGGGCGGCTGGTGGTTCTGGGATCCGGTGGAGAACGCATCGTTCATGCCGTGGCTGATCGGCACCGCGCTGATTCACTCGCTGGCAGTGACCGAGAAGCGGGGCCTGTTCAAGAGCTGGACGTTGTTGCTGTCGATCACGGCGTTCTCGCTGTCGTTGCTCGGCACGTTCCTGGTCCGCTCGGGCGTGATCGAGTCGGTGCACGCATTCGCGAGCGATCCGGGCCGCGGTTTGTTCATCCTGTCGTTCCTCGGCGTTTGCGTCGGCGGGGCGTTGGGTCTGTACGCCTGGCGCGCGCCGTTGTTTCGCTCGAATGCCGGTTTCGCGCCCGTGTCGCGCGAGTCGTTCCTGCTCTTCAATAACATTCTGCTGGTCGGCGCGACCGCGGTGATCTTGCTCGGCACCACGTATCCGATGTTCATGGACGCGTTCGGCCTCGACAAAGTCTCGGTCGGCCCGCCGTACTTCGAAGCCATGTTCCTGGTGCCGATGTTGCCGATGGTGTTCCTGCTCGCGCCCGGCATGCACGCGTCGTGGAAGAAAGCGTCCTTCGAATCGACCAAGTCGATTCTTGGGCTGCTGCTGATCGCCGCGATCGTGCTGGCGCTGGCGATTTCCATCGGCGCGTATGGCTGGCATTCGGTGATGACCATCGTGGGCCTGACGGCGGCGCTGTGGGTGGCCGGCGCCTCGCTGGTCGATCCGATCAGCCGCTGGCGCAAGGGGCACTCGCTGCCGGCCAGCATCATCGGCATGAGCGTGGCGCATTTCGGTCTGGCGCTTTTCATCATCGGTGCGACCACGGTGGAGTCGTACAAGCAGGAAACCGACTTGAGCCTGAAGCCGGGCCAGTCGACCGAGCACGCGGGCTTCCAGTTCACCATGACCAAGATCGAAGACGTCAAAGGTCCGAACTACGAAGCGGTGCAGAGCGAAGTGGTGATCACGCGCGATGGCAAGCAAGTGGCCGTCGTACATCCGCAGAAGCGGGTCTATCGCGTGCAGAAGAACGCCATGACCGAAGCCGGCATCGATGCGCACTGGCATCGCGATCTGTTCGTCGCCATGGGCGAGCCGCTCGGCGGTGACGCCTGGAGTGTGCGCTTGCAGTACAAGCCCATGGTCCGATTCATCTGGTTGGGCGCGGCCGTGATGGCGCTCGGTGGCTTGATCGCCATCTGCGATCGACGCTATCGCAAGCGTGTGACCGCCGACGAAGGCGCCGCGGCCGCGGCCGGCGCCAAGACTGCCTGAGCCACGTTACCGCATGCTTAAGTACCTGCTTCCTGTCGGGCTGTTCGCTGTACTCGCCGGCTTTTTGTATTTCGGTCTGGGCCGAGACAAAGAGACGCTGCCATCGCCGTTGATCGGCAAGGTGGCGCCGACTTTTGAGCTGACGCGTCTGGAAGATCCGGCGAAGACCTTCTCGAACGCCGAGCTCGCGGGCCAGCCCTATGTACTGAACGTGTGGGGCACGTGGTGCATTGGGTGCCGCCAGGAACACGGCGCGCTGTTGGAAATCGCCCGTCGCACCAACCTGCCCATCGTCGGCTTGAATTGGAACGACGATCGCCAGCAGGCGCTGATCTGGCTGGAGCAACTCGGCAACCCGTATGCGGTGAGCGCCTTCGACGGTGAAGGTCGCGTGGCCATCGATTGGGGCGTGTACGGCGCGCCGGAAACGTTCTTGATCGGCGCGGATGGCCGCGTCCTCAAGAAACATATCGCACCGATCACGGTGCAGATCTGGGAACAGGAGTTCGTGCCGCTGTTGGCTCAGGCCAAGGCGGCGTCGCCATGAAACAGCTTTTCCTAGCCGCGATCATCGCGTTGTTCGGACTGCAGGCCTTTGCTATCGACAAGGCGCCGGCGTTCGAGGATCCCGTGCAGCAGGCGCGTTACGAGCGCCTGGCGCGTGAGCTGCGTTGCCTCACGTGCCGTAGCGAGACCATCGCTGACTCGAATGCACAGCTCGCGGCCGACTTGCGCCGGCAGGTGCGCGAGTTGATGGCTGCCGGCAAGACCGATCAGGAAATCTTCCAGTACATGACCGATCGGTACGGCGACTATGTGCTCTACAAACCGCCGGTCGCGCCGCGCACGTGGCTGTTGTGGGCTGCGCCTGCGTTGCTGGTGATCGGCGGCGGCATCGTCGCGGCCATCGTCATCTCGCGCAAATCCAAGCTTCCTGACACCGATCCTAACGATCCAGGCCTGGGTGCATCGTGACCACCTTCATCATCGTCTGCGTCGCCATGCTGCTGGCGGCGCTGTTGTGGATGGTGCTGCCGCTGCTGCGCGCGCCCCGTGATGGGAGTGTCGCGAGCGAGTCGACGGAGCTCGCGTCCTATCGTGCCGAGCGGCGCTTCTCCGGCCTGGCCGTGGCGCTGTTGCTGCCGGTACTGGCGGTTGTGATGTACGCCGGTCTCAGCAACTGGGATTGGAAAGCGGTGCAGATCGAGAGCGAGCAGGCGCAGAACATGGAGCAGGCCGTTGCCGGCCTGGAAGCCAAGCTCAAAGAGAATCCGAACAACCTGGACGGCTGGATCATGCTCGGGCGCTCGTACACCGCGATGGGGCGTTATCCGCGTGCCGCCGATGCGTATCAGCAGGCGTACGACCTGTCGAAAGGGCAGAACGTCGAAGCCATCGTCGGGCTGGGCGAAGCGCTCGCGCTTACCGATGAAGCCTCGCTCACGGGCCGTGCCGGCAAGCTGTTCGAGAGCGCGCTGGCGATAGCGCCGAACCATCCCAAGGCGCTTTGGTACGGCGGCGTTGCCGCCTTGCGCTCCGGCGACCTGCGTCTGGGCCGCGATCGATTGCAACTGCTCTTGGCGCAGAATCCGCCCGACGAGATACGCAATGTGCTGGCCCGGCAGATCCAGGATCTGGATGAGCAGATCGCGGATGCTGGCACCGCCGCGACCGCTCCGGCGCAGGCGCAAACGCCGTCGTCAGCACCGGCCGCTGGGACGCGTGCCATTCAAGTTTCAGTCTCTTTGTCGCCGCAGCTGCGACAGCAGGTGACCGGTGCGCTGCCGCTGTTCATCCTGGCTCGCGACGCGAGCGCCGGTGGTCCGCCGCTCGCCGTGCAGCGGCACGGCTCGGATTCGCTGCCGTTGAATGTGACACTCTCGGAAAGTGATGCGATGATTCCGTCCCGCTCCATTGCCACCGTGCCGAAGGTGGTAGTTGTTGCACGGTTGTCGCGCTCCGGCGCGCCTCAGCAGCAAAGCGGAGATTTATATGGCGAGGCCGAATATGAATTCGGCAAGAGCAGCGGTCCGTTGACTATCGTCATCGATCGAGTCGTGCCTTGAGCCTTGCCCGTCATTGACCTAAAGCACACCGTGCGTTGATCGTTCATTGATGTCAGCACCGACCAAGATTTCTTTTGCCCGCCGCCCCTCGATGGTGCCTGCGTACGCGCGCGTGCTGCTCGGCCGCAAGCCATACAGTGCGCCCGAGGGCACCGTCATCGAGCCGGTCGAGCTCGAAGCTCGCAAGGTGATGCTGTCGGCGGCGCATCTCCAGCGCTATCGCGATGTCTGCGCCGTGCCTGCGTCCGCTCAAGGTCTGCCGCCGGCGTATCTGCACGTGCTCGCCATGCCGCTGCACATGCAGCTGTTCGTCGTGAACAATTTTCCGGTGAAGGTGCTGGGGCTGATTCATCTGCGTAACACCATTCGCGTGCTCGCGCCGGTCGACATGCGCGGACCGCTGCGTCTGCGTGTGTATTTCGACACCATGCGTCTGACGGACATGGGTCAGGAATACGATTTCACCACCAGCTACGAGCAGAACGGCGTGGTGGTGTGGGAAGAGATCAGCACGATGTTTGCTCGCGGCACATCGGCGCCGAAGGAAGGCGGCGGTAGCAGACAGCGCCCGCAGATCGAGCGCTCCAATCATCCGGAGACGGGCACGCATACCGATACGCTCGAGGTTGCGGAGAACACTGGCTGGCGCTACGCGCGCGTCTCCGGCGATTTCAATCCGATTCACCTGACCGCGCGTACTGCGCAGATGTTTGGCTTCAAGCAGGCGGTGGCGCACGGCATGTGGTCCATGGGGCGCTGCCTGGCCTCGGCCTCGCCGCATATTCCGAGCACGAAGATTCAGATCGACACGCAGTTCAAGCTGCCGGTCTACATTCCCTCGCAGGCGTTTGCCCGAACCTGGGCCGTGCCCGGCGGTGCGGAGATTGCGATGTGCACGATGAAGGGCGACCGGNNGNGGTTGCATCTGGCCATGCAGGTCCGGACGCTCTAAAGAGGACAGATGATGGATTTGCTCGAAGGTATTCAGTCGCGTACGTCACCGCTGAAGCTCGCGGCGCCGGCGCCGAGCGCCGCGCAGATCGAGCAGATCATTCGCGCTGGCACACGGGCTCCGGACCATGGTCGTTTGCGTCCGTGGCGATTCACGGTGCTCGAAGGCGCCGCCCGCGAACAGCTCGGCGAAGCGATGGCGAATTCGCTCCGAACGCGCGTGCCGAACTCCACGCAGGAGCATCTGGATGCCGAGAAGGGCAAGGCCATGCGCGCGCCGGTGGTGATCCTGGTCGGCGCCAAGATCAGCAAGGGCAAGATCCCCGAGATCGAACAGGTGTGCGCGACGGCCGCAGCGGTGCAGAACATGTTGTTGGCTGCGCACGAGCTGGGCTTCGGCGCACAGTGGAAGACGGGCGCGGCGGCCTATGACGCCGGCGTGAAAGCGCTGTGCGGTCTCGCGCCGGAAGATCACATCGTCGCGATCGTTTATCTCGGCACGGTGACTTCGCCGGGCCCGCTGGTCGAAGCGCCGCTCGACATCAAGCGTCTTTGATCTCGGCCAGTTTCCGCGCCAGCTGCTCCAGGTTGAACGGCTTGCCGATCAGGTGCACGCCGGGGTCGAGCACGCCGTTGTGGACGATGGCATTGCGCGTGTAGCCGGTCGTAAACAGCACTTTCAGATCGGGTCGGCGCTGACGCGCTTCGTCTGCCAACATGCGCCCGTTGACCTCGGGCATGACCACATCCGTGAACATGATGTCGATTTCGGGGTGCTGATCGAGCAGCCGCAGCGCCATCGCTGCGCCGTTCGCTTCCAGAACGTTGTAGCCGAGCTCGGTGAGCGCTTCGACGCTGACGTGTCGCACGCTTTCCTCATCCTCGACCACCAGGATGGTCATGCCGGCACCTGACATCCCCGGCGTGAAGCGGGCATTGGGCTGAACGTCTTCCGACGCGCCATAGAAGCGCGGCAGATAGATCTTCACGGTCGTGCCCTGACTGATCTCGCTGTAAATCTTTACGTACCCGCCAGACTGATGCACGAAGCCGTGCACCTGGCTCAAGCCGAGGCCCGTGCCTTTGCCGACCGACTTGGTCGTGAAGAAGGGATCGAAAGCCTTCTGGATCACGTCGGCGGACATGCCGCAGCCGGTGTCGGTTACTGCGATCATCACATACTGACCTTGCGGCACGCCGGCGTGCTGAGCGGCATACGTGTCATCCAGATGTGCGTTGGCGGTTTCGACCGTGAGCTTGCCGCCTCCCGGCATCGCGTCGCGCGCATTCACTGCAAGATTCAAGATGGCGCTTTCCAGCTGATTGGCGTCGGTGTGAATCTTCCATAGCCCGCCGGCGAGCACGGTCTCGGTGCGGATGGTTTCGCCGAGCGTCCGATGCAGCAGATCGGACATGCCCGCCACCAGCTTGTTGGCATTGATCGGCTCGGGGCGCAGGGGCTGCTGACGTGCGAATGCCAGCAGGCGCTCGGTCAATTGAGCCGCGCGCGTGGCGCCGTCGAGCGCGAACGATGCGAAGCGCTGAACGTTTGTATCGCCGCGCGCCAGCCGTCGCGACAGCATGTCGATGTTGCCGATCACGACGTTCAGCATGTTGTTGAAGTCGTGCGCAATGCCGCCGGTCAGCTGACCGAGCGATTCCATTTTCTGCGCCTGACGCAACGCCTTTTCGGCATCGCCGCGGGCTTCGATCTCGGACTCGACGCGTTGCTTGAGCGTCTCGTTGAGATTCAACAGTGCCTCTTCGGCCTGCTTGCGCTCGGTGATATCGATCACCGAGCCGATGTAGCCGAGGAATTCGCCTTCGCCATTGAAGCGCGGCGAGGCGGCGTCGATGGCCCAACGATATTCGCCGTCGTGGCGGCGCAGCCGGTATTCCATTCGGAAGTCTTTGTGCTCGGCGCTCGCGTCCAGAAACTGGCGGGTCGCGGTGGCACGGTCGTCCGGGTGAACCGCATTGGTCCAGCCCAATCCCAGCGCTTCGGCCTCGGTCTGTCCGGTGAAGTCATGCCAGACCTTGTTCAGATAAGTGGCCTGGCCCTCAGCATCGGTGATCCACATCATCAGCGGCGAGTTTTCCGCCATGTTCCGGAAGCGTTGCTCGCTTTCGGCGAGCGCCGCCGTGCTTTCCCGGCGCACATTCGCGAGCTTGAGATTGGCATGCACGCGCGCGGTCAACTCGCGCGCCGAAAAAGGCTTGATCAGATAATCGTCGGCACCTGCATGCAGGCCTTCGATGCGCGCCTCTTCACCGGCGCGAGCGGAGAGCATGATGACCGGTAGATCGCGCAGCTCAGGGTCTTCGCGAATCGCCTTCAGTAAGCCGAAGCCGTCGAGCTCGGGCATCATCACGTCGGTGAGCACCAGATCGGGCCGATTGCCGCGAATCGCTGCGAGGGCGGCGGCGCCATCGGCAACGGCTTCGACGTGCAGATGTTTGCTCAAGAGTCGCGAGACGTACTGACGCATGTCGGCGTTATCGTCGGCCAATAGCAGCCGGGAGCCTTCGACTTGCGCAAGATCGTCGCCGGCGGAGATATCCTGGTATTCCTGGATGCCGAGCCCCGCGTCCGATAGCCACGTCAAAGCCTCCTGGACGAACGCATGCGGACGCTCGCCATCGGGGGCGCTGTTGATCGACGCATCGTAGATCTGATCGGCAGGCAAGTGATGCGAGCCGAAGGGAATCGTGACGGTGAAGGTCGTGCCTTCACGCAACCGGCTGTCCGCGTGGATCTTGCCGTGATGCAGCCGCACCAGCTCCATGATCAGCGCCAGCCCGATGCCACTGCCTTCGTGGGTGCGGCTCTTCTGGCCCTCGATGCGATGAAAGCGCTCGAACAGCCTGGGCAATTCTTCGGGTGGCACGCCGACGCCGCTATCTTTCACGGTGAGCTCGGCACCTTGCGGCATCGCTCGCAGGCGCACCTCGACGCCCCCTTCGAAGGTGAACTTGAACGCATTGGAGAGCAGGTTCAGGACGATCTTTTCCCACATCTCCCGATCGACGAACACCGGCTCGGGCAAGGTCGGGCAATCGACGGTGAGCTTGAGCGACGCGCGCGTGAGTGCGGAACGGAAGGTCGAGGTCAGCTCGGCGGTGAGCATCGCAAGATCGGTCGGACGGAACTTCGCTTTGGTGCGGCCCGCCTCGATGCGTGAAAAATCCAGCAGTGTATTTACGAGCCGCAACAGCCGCAGCGAGTTGCGATGCGCGGCCTGCAAACGTTCCTTTTGCGCCATCGCCAGTGGCGCGTCGGCATCGGCCAGCGCGTCCTCGAGCGGGCCCATCATCAGTGTCAGCGGCGTGCGGAACTCATGGCTGACGTTGGAAAAGAATGTCGTCTTGGCGCGATCCAGCTCGGCCAGTCGCTCAGCACGCTCGCGTTCCTCTTCGACGGCGCGGGCATTGTGAATCGCGGTGGCGACGTGGCTCGCGATCAAATTGAAGAACGTGCGGTATTCCTCGTCCAGCCGCCGGGTGGGATTGATGCCGCTGATCAAAACCGCCGTCGGTTGCTCCTGTCCGCCCGACATTACCGGCACCAGCATTGCTTCGACGATGGGGCGAGCGGCGGGCCCGAGCGGCAACGATGGACTCGGCTCGATGTGCAGGGTCCGAGGCTGGCAAGATTCAACCACGTCGCACACGGGCCACAGGGGGCTCTCGGCGTCGAGATCCAGAATGCGTGGGGCACATTTGTCGTCGGCGTCCGTCATTCCAGTGCTGCGATTGAGCACGGCCCGGCGATGCACGGGATCGATGCGGTAGAGCAGGGCAAACGGCACGTCTTCAGGGTTCTTGGCGAGCGTGTCGATGGCTGAGGTGCATGCAGTTTCCACCGAGCGTTCCACCAGCGCCTTGGCCGCCAGCTCCGACAGCGTACGCAGGCGACGTGCATTGAGGACCTTGTGCGTGGTCTCTGCGCTCGGGCAGAACAACCCTGCGACCTGGCCAGTCTCGTCCCGGATCGGGCTGTATGAGAACGAGTAGTAGGTTTCTTCCAGGAAGTCGCCGCGGCTCATGAACAGCTGCACGTCGTCTACGAAGCTGGCTTCGCCGTGCTGAAAGACTTTGTCGGCGAGCGGGCCGCAGACATCCCAGATCTCGGCCCAGACTTCCTCGGCCGGACGGCCCAGGGCCCAGGGATGCTTGGCCGGACCGAGCACCTGCACGTAAGCGTCGTTGTAGATGAAGGTGGCTCTGGGGCCCCAACTCATCCACATCGGATGACGGGAGTCGAGCACCAGATTGACGGCGGTGCGCAGGCTTTGCGGCCAGCGCTCGAGCGGGCCCAGGGGCGTGTTCGACCAATCGAAGGCGCTGACCAGGCGGCCCAATTCACTGCCGTTGTTGAAGGTGGGGAGGTCGGAAGGCGCGGCGGATGGCGGCATCAGTATCCTAGTTATCGCCGTTGCAAAGTTACACAACAGCGGATGGAACCGGAGGGTTCCCTTTGAGGGTAGCGAAGCGACTTTTTTTTCGCCAGCACCGAGCGTGGGCCGACTCGGCGCGACTGATTGCTGAGCAAGCGACGGTTCAGTTCGCAGTCGGCGACGATAAGGAGGGGTAAGTACGATAGGAATGAGGCATCACCCCGGGACACGGTCGGCGTATCGCTCACCGGCGAAACGGCGCAGCGATATACTGAGAATCGTTGATGCACACCGCGGAGGACGCAGCGATGAGCGAGACACTACGGCCGGGTTCGGTGACGCTGGAGCAATGGCAGCGTGTATACCGAGGGGCTTCCGCAAGGCTCGATCCTGCCTGCTTTCCCGCCGTCGAACGCAGCGCCGCCACGATCGAGCGCGTCGTGAACAAGGGCGCGCCGGTGTATGGAGTGAATACAGGCTTCGGCAAACTGGCGTCGGTGCGCATCGAGCTGGCGGACCTGGAGCGTTTGCAACGTAACATCGTATTGTCACATTCAGCGGGCGTCGGTGATCCGATGCCGCCTGCCATCGTGCGGCTGATGATGGCGCTGAAACTTGCGAGTCTCGGCATCGGCGCGTCCGGGGTGAGATTGCCGACCTTGCAGCTGCTCGAAGCCATGCTCACGCGCAAGCTGTTGCCGGTGGTGCCCGCACAAGGTTCGGTCGGCGCGTCCGGCGATCTCGCGCCGCTGGCGCACATGTCGGCGGCGATGATTGGCGTTGGCGACATCCTGGTCGACGGTGTAGCGCTGCCCGCCGCTGAAGCGCTGGCTTCGGCCGGGCTCAAGCCCGTCACGCTCGGCCCGAAGGAAGGGCTGGCGTTGTTGAACGGTACACAATTCTCAACCGCTTACGCGCTAGCTGGATTGTTTGAAGCCGAGCAACTGTTCGGTCACGCACTGATCTCCGGTGCGCTGTCGACTGAAGCGGCGAAGGGCTCCGATACGCCGTTCGATGAGCGTATACATCGACTGCGCGGTCATCGTGGGCAAATTGAATCTGCGACGGCGCTGGCACAGCTCATGTCCGGCTCGGCGATTCGCGCATCGCATCGGGACAACGATGCTCGTGTCCAGGATCCGTACTGCCTGCGGTGTCAGCCTCAGGTAATGGGCGCGTCGCTCGACCTGCTGCGTCACGCGGCGCGCACCCTCGAAATCGAAGCGAACAGCGTTTCCGACAATCCCCTGGTGTTCGCCGAAGACGACGCGGTGCTCTCGGGCGGTAACTTTCACGCCGAGCCCGTGGCATTCGCTGCCGACATCATTGCCCTGGCGTTGTGTGAGATCGGCTCGTTGGCCGAGCGGCGTATCGCCATGCTGGTGGATCCCGCGCTGTCGGGGCTGCCGGCCTTTCTCACGCCGCGGCCCGGATTGAACTCAGGATTCATGTTGCCGCAAGTCACCGCTGCGGCGCTGGTATCGGAGAACAAACAACGCGCTCATCCCGCGAGCGTCGATTCCATTCCGACGTCTGCGAACCAGGAAGATCACGTGTCCATGGCGGCGCATGGCGCACGCCGCTTGTTACCAATGGCCGCGAACGCGGATGCGGTAATTGCGATCGAGTTGCTCGCAGCCGTGCAAGGTTGTGACTTTCACGCACCGCTGTCGAGCAGCAAGGTGTTGGAGCAGGTAAGACAGCAGGTTCGGGCGCTGGCGCCGGCACTGGAAGACGATCGTTATTTGCATGCCGATATGCGAGCTGCGCTCACGCTGCTGCAGTCGGGGCGATTGTTAGAGACTGCGGCCGGTTGTGGAGTGCGCTTGCCATCGACCCTGCTCGCCGCATGAGCCACTGCGTCGCCAAGCGACCATGAAGTTCGGCCTGATCGAAACCACGGCGCTGGCCAGCTTGCTGTTGATTATCACCCTGTCAGTGAACCTGCTTCGCTAGCTCGTGCGCGGGCATATCCGTGGGCTTATACTGCCCGCGCCCGCACCAGCACCATTCATGGGGATGCGAATGACTTTGACCTTGGCCGATATCCGCGCCGCTCACACCCGCATCAAGGATCGCATTCACCGCACGCCGGTCATGACCAGCGCGACGCTCAACGAGAAGGCGGGGGCGCAGCTGTTCTTCAAGTGTGAGAACTTGCAGAAGATCGGCGCCTTCAAGGCGCGCGGTGCGACCAACGCCGTCTCGCTGCTGTCCGAAGAGGAAGCGAAGCGGGGCGTGGTGACGCATTCGTCAGGCAATCACGCCGCTGCCCTGGCGCGGGCGGCGAAATTGCGAGGCATCCCGGCGTACATCGTCATGCCGTCGAACTCGCCGCAGGCCAAGGTCGCGTCAGTGCGCCGGTTCGGCGCCGAAGTGATCTCTTGCGAGCCGACGCTGGCTGCACGCGAAAGCGCAGCGAACAGCGTGGTCGAGCGTACCGGCGCTACTTTCATTCATCCGTACAACGACCTGCGTGTCATGGCCGGGCAGGGCACGACCGCGCTGGAGTTGCTGGAGGATGTTCCGGACCTCACCGACATTCTGTGTCCGGTGGGTGGCGGCGGCCTGCTCAGCGGCGTGTCCACGGCCATCAAGAGCATCAACCCGGAAATCCATGTGTTCGGTGTTGAGCCGCAAGGCGCCGACGACGCCGCACGATCATTGGCGGCGGGCAAGATCATTCCATGCACGGCGCCCAACACCATTGCCGATGGCTTGCGCACTTCATTGGGTGAGCTGACGTTCGACCAGATTCAGCGTCATGTCGATGGCATCGTCACCGTCTCCGAGACCGAGATCGTGCATGCCATGCGGACCATCTGGGAAGTGCTGAAGATCATCGTCGAGCCGTCCGGTGCAGTCGGCTATGGCGCGCTCGTCGACGGGCAGCTCGACATGCCCGGTCGTCGCGTCGGCATCATTCTCACCGGCGGCAACCTGGACCTGGATACGCTGCCGTGGATGACGCCGGCTAAAGCGTAGCGGGCCCTTCGATGCGGCCGAGCTTGGTGAAGTAGCCGCTGACTTCCAGCACGAGAGTCAGCGGCTCGTCGCTGAGGTTGCGCCAATACCAGCCATGCATGCCGGTAAAGGGCGCTACGAATGAGCCGTGCGCCGTCTGGCTGCTCTCGACGGTTTCGTAGCTGCGGAAATAGTCCTTCGGCCACTCGCCCTCGGTAGGCTCACCGTGAAATTCGTAGTACACCGAGCCAGGCCCTTGCGTGGTCCATGAGTACAGCAGGGGCTCGCCCGCCGCGAGCTTCGCCTTGTACTCGAGCTCTTCGCGGGGCTTCACATTGATCTCGATGCGCACCGTGCGTGGCTTGCGAGGGTGGGCGTGCATGATGCTGCCTTCGGTGCGGGCATTTGCTTCCTGAACCCGCTTGGCTTGGGCCAAGGGGCCCAGTCCCAACAGCTCGCCCGAACGCAGCGGATCGATGCCGTACTCCGCGGGCAATACCACACACACCAGCACCACAGCTGCGATTGCTATCGCGCTCAACGTGGCGAGCAGTAACTGGCGACTCGTGCGGGGCGGGGTATTCATGAAATGGGAGCCTCGCCGACGAAATACCCGGTGAGCTGATAGCCCACCAGCACGAAACCAGCGGCCATCAGCAACACATTCGCGGCTGCCGCGTATCGAGTGAATGAAGGCGCCGCGCGCCAGTACGTCATCACGATGAGAATGGCGCTCAATGCCAGCACCTGGCCGATCTCGACGCCGACGTTGAACGCCAGCATGTTGGGCACCAGCCCCTCGGGCGATAACGAGAAGTCCTGCAGCTTCGTGGCGAGACCGAGGCCATGGAAGAAACCGAAAATCAGCACCGCGGCTTTGGTGTTCGGCTGCACGCCGAACCAGGTTTGCAAGGCGCCGAGGTTGTCGAGCGCTTTGTAGACCACCGAGAAGCCGATGATGGCATCGATCAAATAGGGATCGACCTTGAGTCCGCCGAGCACGCCGACCAGCAGCGTGACGCTGTGGCCGATCGCGAACAGCGTGACATAGGCGGCGACTTCCTTGAGCCGATACAGAAAGAAAATCACGCCGAACAGAAACAACAAATGGTCATACCCCGTGACCATGTGCTTGGCGCCCAGATACATGAACGGCAGCAGATGCAGGCCGCTGGCATTTTGCAGGAACGATTGATCCTCGGGTGCGACGCCATGGGCCAATGCCTGACTGCCGAGCATGCAGCCGAGGGCACACAGAAGTAGAGCAAACGTCGAGCGCCCGGTCGTTGCTTTACTGTTTGGCATCCGGCGTCGCAGTGAATATGTACTTTGCATGACAGTCGGTGCAGGTCTGATAAATATCTCCCGACGCCGCGAACAAGGCCTCGGGATCTTTTACCTCGGTCGCTTCGATGGCACTGCGCGCGGCCGCACTCATGGCGCGGGCTTTGGCATTCCAATCCGTCACATCCTGGACTTGCGAGGAACGAGAGCGGCCTTCCAGCATCAGCAGATTGCCCGCTTCGAGCATCGTGACTGCATTGTTACGGACGTTGTTCCATTCGTCGTCGGTGCGCGGCTGCACGTTCTCCTCGCCCTGCTCGGTGACGATGCTGGCGACGGCGCCGAAGACCACTTTGGAACTCGGGTCGATCATCCAGCTCATCAGCTGTCGCGTATCGATGGAAGTATCGAACGCGGGCGTCCCGGTGACTGGATCTGGCGACGGTGCGACAGCGGCAGAGTGATTGTTACAAGCAGCTTGCAGCACGCAGCTGGCGAGCAGCGCTGCCCTGGTTGTTGTTCGCATGAGCTCGGGCACCGGACCGAACGAGAGAGGCGGCTATCGTAACTCAGCGCCGCTTGGCGACAGTCAAGAATTGACTGCGAAGTATGTACATTGATGCATGCAATCATCCAACACGCCTTGTTTCCACGCGGACCTGCTGCTGTACACTACGAACGCCCCCGGTGAATGTCGTCATGAAAGTTTGATGACCACCGCAATTGCGGAGGAAGCCCGTTGAATGGTCTGCAATCGCTGGTCCCGTCCCGTTTTCGTCCCGTCGCAAAGCGCGCTTTTTTCGTCGGTCAACGCATCGTCAATCTGCCGCTCACGGTGCTGCACAAGCTGGTGGTGACGCCCGCACATCTGCTGGCGCGGCGCTCAAAGCAACATCGCAAGCTCGAGATCGGTCCGGGCGCAAAGCGCATCGCCGGTTTCGAGACACTCAACGTCATTCCCGCCGCCAACGTCGACTTTCTGTGGAACGCGTCCAAACGGTTGCCATTTCGCGACGGTACATTCGACGTGGTCTACGCCAGTCACATTCTCGAACACATTCCCTGGTATCACACGGACGAGGTGCTGTCCGAATGGGTGCGCATCGTCGCGCCGCAGGGACGGCTGGAAATCTGGGTGCCGGATGGATTGAAGATCTGCAAAGCTTTTGTCGACGCCGAGGAGCGCCACCGCCCCGACTATGAGCAGGATGGCTGGTATCGCTTCAACGATCAGAAGGACGCGTGTCGCTGGGCGTCGGGTCGCATCTTCTCGTATGGCGATGGTGTCGGCACCTTGGGACACCCCAACTGGCATCTGGCAATGTTCTCTTATCGTTATCTGGAACAGGCGCTCAGGCGCGCAGGCTGCCGGAGTGTCGAACGACTGCAACGCTCGCAGGTGCGTGGCCACGATCACGGCTGGATCAATCTGGGTCTCGCCGGCATCAAATAATCGGCGTCCCAGTCCAACAATCCATGCCAGACGTGTAACGCTTCGATCGGACGTCGAAACGCCGTAGGGCCTTGCCAGCCAGCGAATCGCAGGGTTCTCGCCGAGCGGGTGGCTGCCGTCCAGTCGCGACTACGTATTCGCAGCGGTCATCGGCGGCATCTCTCGTTAGCATCGCGCGGCCTATCGCATCGACTATGAAGGAGCGCGCCATGGCTGGTGGGTTTGACGACGAGAACGGCAAGTTTCGCGTGGTGGTCAACGAGGAAGAGCAATATTCCCTGTGGCTGGATGGCATGGAGATTCCTCGCGGCTGGAGCGATACGGGCGTTGCGGGCGACAAAAAGACCTGTCTCGACTACGTCGGCAAGGTCTGGACCGACATGCGTCCCAAATCGTTGCGCGTGTGGATGGAGCAGCATGCAAAAAATACCGCTGACGCTGCCGAGCCCAACGCAGCTGCGGCTCCCGAGGCCTGACGCACGATCGTGGTGCACTCGCTAAATTAGGGGATGCAAGGAAAACGCTGCTGCGACGTTGGCAGTCGCGCTCATCGATATCATCTTTCTTAGCGCCAATACTGGGTCGTCACAGGAAACGGACCCGTGGATCAGTCCACGGGCCGGCACCGAAGGAGATGACCTTGAGAGTAGCGGCACGGTTGCTGGGATTGTGGATGACGATGGGTGCAGTGGCGGCCCATGCGCAGCAGTACGACAAACTCGGATTTTTTGTTGGTGAGGCGACGCCCGCGACCGCGGCGCCGGCCTATCGCGCCTTCGTCAGCAAGGTGCAACAGACGCCAAATTCCACCAATGTATTCGTCGATTATCGCGAGCCGATCTGGAGCGATGGCACATACGAGCCCAAATGGCGTAACAACGCTGCATGGGCGGCGGGCAATCTGGCGCAGCTGTGCTCGGTGGAATATCTCAACCGGCTCGACGCCGCTGGTCGGCCCGATTTGATTCCGATCGTCAGCGTGGGTCTTACAGACGATCCCACGGCGTATCAGCTGAATCTGCCCGAGGGTCATCCCCATCGCGGCGTGTACAGCGAAAGTGCGGCAGTCGCGATGATGAGAGATGTCGCTGCAGGAAAGTACGACGAGGACGGCGTGGGCCGCTATCGCGTCTGGCCGGCGATTTTCGATGCATTCAAGAACACCGGCTTTCGCAAGATCTATTTGCGCATCGGCTGGGAACAGAACGGCAACTGGTATGGCTGGCAGGTGCGCAGCGAAGCGACGCGCGCTGCTTACATCGAGGCCTGGCGTCACGTCGCCGATCTGGCGCACGCCTATGCGAGTGCCAACGGCATGGTCATCGAGACCATGTGGAGTCCGTCGGCGGTCTATGCGAACTACGGGGTGAGCGAGGAGAGCAGTTATCCGGGCGATAGTTACGTCGACATCATCGCGCCGACGCACTACAGCCCGATCTGGAATCCAACCCGCTCGCGCGACAAGACTGCGTATCACGACTGGAGCAGCGGTCAGAATGTTTCACTCGCCGACTGGCTCGAGAATCCCGAGAACCGGCGCGTGATCTGGGATTATCCGGCAGCTGACTACTGGAATCCGACGCGTGGTTGGGGCTTGCCTGCGGCCATCGACTTCTCGCTGGCGCATGGCAAACGTTTCGGGTTGTCCGAGACGGGCACCGGCAACGCCGGTGTGACTCGCAATGGTGGCGGACCTGCCGACGAAGGCGACTATCCGATTTATCTCGGCGAGCGTCTGGCCGCAGCGGTGGCTCGGGGCCTGGAGTTGGAGGTTATCGAGATCTGGCCGGAAGCCTCGGGTCCGGATAAACAGACCTTTCTAAGCGACGCGCGTCCGCTCGAAGCCACGGGTTGGAAGGAGTTTGGCGCGATGCTCGCAGCGGTAGATTCGCCGCGCAATCTCGCCTTGGGTCGGAAGGCTTATCCGGGGTCGGTCGAGAGCAGCGCATTCAACGGTGCCATGGTCACCGACGGCAGCACATCGACCGCGTGGCGCAGCCGTATCGGCGGCGGCGATAAACAAGGGATCTATGTGGATCTCGGTCAGCGCTATTCGATTTCGCGCGTGCGTATCACCTGGGATTCAGCCTATGCGGCCGAGTACGCCATCCAGACGCAAGTGAGTACCAACGTGTGGGAGACGATTTACAAGACAACCGCGGGCAACGGTGGTGTCGACGACATCCGCGGCCTGGCGGGTGTGGGACGCTTCATCCGCGTGTTCATGACCAAGCGTGGCACGACTGCGAGCAACTACGGCATCAAGGAAATCGAGATCTTTCCTTGAGAGGATCTCTCAAGCCGCGGCGCTCGTCGGGCGCCGCGCGATTACCAGCCAATTGTTGAAGGGCGTGCGCCCCCACAGCGGCTTGAACTCCGCCTGCAGGCCATGTCGCTGGAGCACGGCCCGCAGCTCTTGTGCCGAGGGCTGCGACTTGAAGGATGTTTTCATCCAGCCGACCAAATGACCGAAGCGATCGGTGGCGCGCGTCAGCGTCCCGCGCCACGTGCCATCGGCAAGCCCCGTGCGAATCACCAGCTGGCCGTGCCTGCTGACGCACTGGGCTGCTTGCGACAGCAGCGTTCCCTGCGCTTGCTGGGGCAAATACTGAAGAACATCCAGCAAAGCGACGCTGCCCTCGTGCTTCGGGAACTGCACGCTCAAGTCACATACCTGAAAGTCGGCACTGGCATGCCCGCCGCGCGCCGAAGCCGCGCGGGCGGCATCGATTTTCACGGCGTCGGTGTCGACGCCGACATATGGAAATTCGCGACCGCGGGCGCGCAGACAATGCAATAACAAACCAATTCCGCATCCCAGATCGAGCAGCGGCTCGCGCTCGTCAGCGAATGCACCGGGTACGGCTTCGTACAGCGGATCCATCGCCAGTTTGCTCAGCGAGTACCAGTAACGATATCGATCAGGCAGGAAGCTGGCGGCGATCGCGCGTTTGGGCAGCGGCATATCGGGTCAAGACACTTTTCTTTGCATTGTTGGCACTGGCCACGCCGGTGCGCAGGGTTAGTATGGTCGCACACTAATGAATGCCTGATCGAGGGGGACTATGGTCGGCAAGTACTCGCGCCGTGAAGTCATTGCGAGCGGTTTGGGGGCGGTGGTGACCGCCGGAGTGTTGCAGACTGCGCGGGTCTTCGCCGCCACTGAGCCCGTCGCCGAAACCACGGCCGGCAGGATCAAAGGCCTCAGTCACGAAGGCGTGCACGTGTTCAAGGGCGTGCCCTATGGCGCGCCGACCGGCGGACGCAATCGTTTCCTCCCACCTCGGCCGGCCGTACCGTGGAAAGGCGTGCGCGACGCGCTCGATTACGGTCCGAGTACTCCGCAACGAGAGCCTGGTAAACAAGCCGCCACTGGCGGACCCGCTGCGCTGATCGGTGAGCTGAGCGATCGACCGGAGAGCGAAGACTGCCTGGTGCTCAATGTGTGGACGCGAGGCTTGCGCGATGGGGGCAAGCGTCCTGTGATGTTCTGGATCCACGGCGGCGGCTTCTCCGCAGGCTCGGGCTCCGCGCCGGGCTATGACGGCACCAATCTCGTCAAGCGAGGCGACGTGGTAGTCGTCACGATCAATCACCGCCTGAACGTGTTCGGCTTTACCTATCTGGCCGGGATGGGCGGGAGCGAGTTCGCGAACACCGGCAACGTCGGCATGCTGGATATCGTTCAGGCGCTGCGCTGGGTCCGCGACAACATCGAGAACTTCGGTGGCGATCCGAATCGCGTGATGATCTTTGGCGAGTCGGGCGGCGGCCGCAAAGTCGGCACGTTGCTGGCGATGCCCGAGGCCAAGGGCTTGTTTCATGCCGCGGTCAATCAGAGTGGGCCGACGATCAAAGTCGTCTCGCAGGAGGACGCGGCCAAGGCGACCGAGGCTTTGCTAGCTGAACTGCAGATCTCACGCACCAATCCTCGCAAGCTGCAGGAGGTGCCGATCGACAAGACGATCGGTGCGTTCTATTCGATCAGCCGCAAGCAGCAACTGAGTCATACGACGACTGGCTTCGCGCCCGTCGTCGATGGCGCGGTCTTGCCTCAGCATCCGTTTCATCCGCAGGCGTCGGCGTTGATGGCAGACGTGCCCATGATCATTGGCACGAACCGCACGGAGATGACGTTGCAGCTCGCCGGCGATATGGCGGCGTTCAATCTCGATGAGGCTGGATTGCAGACGCGGGCGCGCGGGCTGCTCGGAGATCAGGCCGAATCGGTGCTCGAGGCTTACCGCAAGGCCGAGCCGACGGCTACTCCCGCCGAGTTGTTCTTTCTGATGATTAGCGATCAGCGTTACTGCGCGCCACAGATGACGATCGCCGAGCGTCGCGCAGCGCTCGGCAAGGCGCCGGTGCATTGTTACTACTTCACGTGGGAAACGCCGGTGCTGGGCGGCCGATTGAAGTCGCCCCATGCGCTGGAAATCGCTTTCGTGTTCGACAACACCGAGCGGTCAGCGCGATTTACTGGTGGCGGTCCGCGTGCTGCGGCGTTGGCCGACAAGATGGCCGACGCCTGGATCGCATTCGCCCGCACCGGCGATCCGAACACGTCGAAGCTGCCGACGTGGACGCCCTACACAGCGGCACAGCGCGCAACCCTGGTGCTCAATGACTCCAGTGCCATGGTGAACGACCCGTTCGGGTCGCGACGTACGGCCATGCAAGCAGCAATGAAGCTCTGATCGATCCCACAAAGGGGAGTTGCACATGAGAAACTGGCATTGGCTCGGGATGCTCGCGAGCGCGTGGTTGTGCTTCAGCGCGGCTCACGCTGATGAGCCGATCGTTGCTACCAAGGAAGGACGCCTGCGTGGCACGCAACTGCAAGATCCTGTCGTGTATGTGTTCAAAGGCGTGCATTACGGCCAGTCAACGGCGGGAACCGCGCGATTCAAAGCGCCGAAACGCGTTGCGAAGTGGCAGGGCGTGAAGAACGCGGTGAAGTTCGGATCGATTTGTCCGCAAGCCGGTGATCCGGGGCGTCTCACGACCACACCGGGCGAGTTGTTGTCACCCAGCGAAGACTGCCTCGTGCTGAACGTCTGGACGCCTGCCATCGACGGCAACGGTAAACGGCCGGTGATGGTGTGGCTGCACGGCCGCGGCTTCTATGCTGGCGCGGGCTCCGAGCCGCTCTACGACGGCGCCAGGCTCGCCAAGCGGGGTGATGTGGTCGTCGTGACCATCAATCATCGCTTGAATGTGTTCGGCTACCTGCACCTTGCCGATGTCGGCGGCAAAGAATTCGCTACTTCGGGCAATGTGGGCGTGCAGGACATGCAGCTTGCGCTCGAATGGGTCCGAGACAACGTCGCAGCGTTCGGTGGCGATCCTGGCAACGTGACGATCTTCGGTGAGTCCGGCGGTGGCGTGAAGGTGTCGACACTGCTCGGTGTCCCGTCGGCCAAGGGGCTGTTCCAGCGAGGCATCATTCAAAGCGGCGCTCGCACGCGCGGCATGCCTGCCGACATGGCGAACAAGAACGCGCAGACAGTGATGCAAAAGCTGGGCGTCAAAACGGTGGCCGAGCTTCAGGCCGTGCCAATGGACGAGCTGCTCGCCGCGGTGACAACTTCAGGCCGCACGACGCCGGATTTCGGACCTGTGGTTGATGGCAGCTACTTGCCCACGAACATGTTCGAACCCGAAGCCGCTGCGAGCGCGCGAGGCATACCCGTCATGGTCGGCTCGAACAAGGACGAGCATGCGCTGTACGCACGCGAGCATCCATTGATCGGCAAGATGACCGATGCGCAGCTTCGTGAGGATCTGCTGCGCGACTACGGTGCGAACACCGATGCCTTGATCGCTGCTTACAAGCAGTCGCGTCCCCAGGCATCGCCATGGGATTTGATGGTCGCGGTGCGCAGCAACCGCTTTCACATTGGCACGGTGCGACTCGCCGAATCGGCGTCCAAGGTATCGCCCGTGTACGTGTATAGCTTTGATTTCGAGTCATCGCCGTTGAAGGCGGCGCATGGCTCCGAGATCGCCTTCGTGTTCAGCAATGCAACGGCGAGTCCCAAGGCACGGCCGGGCGCGAAAGCCGTCGAGGACGCAATGAGCGAGGCGTGGATTGCCTTCGCTCGCACCGGCAACCCGAATCACGCGGGCTTGCCGAACTGGCCCACCTACGACGCGCGGAATCGCGCCACGATGATTTTCGATGCGCAGTCGAAGGTCGTGAACGATCCGCGCGCGCCGGAGCGCACGGTGTGGGAAGGCAAGGAGCTCGTGCGCTAGGCGATCAGGCGGTCAGCAGGGCTCGGAAGCGCTCTTTGGCTTCCGGGCCCAGATCCGAGGTTTGCTCCGCGCCCGGGAACGTCCCTTCGGACACATCCCGGACGAACTGCCGGGCGGCGGCGGTCACGTCGTGCGCCACATTCAGATAGCGACGGGTGTGGCGCGGCTTGAAGTCCGTGTACAGGCCGAACAGGTCGTGGAACACCTGGACCTCGCCGTCACAGTGCGGCCCGGCGCCGATACCGATGGTGGGAATCGATACGCGCTGGGAAATCTCCTGAGCCACCGACGCGGGTACCAGTTCCAGCACGATCGCGAACGCACCGGCAGCCTCGAGCGCCTTGGCATCGGCGACGAGGGAAGCGGCGGCGGAGGGTTCTTTGCCCTGAATGCGCGGGCCACCCATCGCGTGAGTGGATTGCGGCGTAAAGCCGAGATGCCCGCACACGGGAATACCGGCGCTGACCAGTCGCTCGATGGTCGGCGCGATCGACACGCCCCCTTCGATCTTCACGGCACCGACCTTGCCCTCGGTCAGCAGACGCGCCGAATTGCGTAGGGCGTCCTCGATGGTTACCTGATAGGTCATGAAGGGCATATCGCCCACCAGCAGCGCCCGCTGCGCGCCGCGAGCGACCATCTGCGAGTGGTAGATGATCTGATCCAGGGTCACCGGCAGCGTCGTGTCCTGGCCCTGCACGACCATGCCCACGGTGTCTCCGACCAGGATGGTCGGCACGCCGGCGGCATCGATCATCTGCGCCGACGTGTAGTCGTAGGCGGTCAGCATGGCGATGCGCTCGCCACGGCGCTTCATCGCGACGATGTCGGTGGTCGAAAGTCTTTGGCCCTTCACAGCGTACTCCCCAGTTTCAGCGCGGTCACCATTCCATCTGGCCGGACATTAGTCAACGCTAAGGTTCTTTGCATCGACCCAAGGAAATGCTTATATGTGCCCATGACGCTCGAAGATCTCCGCATCCTGGTCGCGGCCTGCGAGGCCGGCAGCATGAGCTCGCTGGCGCGTGAGCTGCAGCGAACTCAATCCTCCATCAGCCAGCACATCGCGCGGCTCGAAGCCGAGCTCGGCATTCGATTGTTCGAACGGCATGCGCGTGGCGTGCAGCCCACGGCCGCGGGCAAGATCCTCAAGGACTTCGCGCTCGAAGGCTTGGATGCGATCGAAGTCGGGCTGCAACGGGTGCGAGCGTTACAGCACGGCGAGTCCGATATGCTGACCATCACCACCGGCGGCACGACCGTGCGTCACTTCATGCGTCATGCGGTAGTGAGATTCAGAAAAGAACACCCAGGCGTCAACCTGCGATTTCTGCCAGCCAGCTCGACCCGGCGCTGTTTCGAGATCCTGCGCCTGAATCAGGCGGATCTCGGTTTCGTCACGACCGGTGAGCCGGCGCGCGGCATCAACGAGAAGACCATCGCCAAACAGCGGATGTTTCTATTGACCATCAAGGACGACGAGTTGTCGCGCCGTCGCAAGTTGCGTCTGCAGGATCTCAAGGGCATCCGTTACCTGGGGCTGGCGGGCGGCACGACGCATCACAGCGCCATCGAGCACGCGGCGGCACAGCGAGGCGTCGAGTTGAAGGCCGAGGTGGTCTTTGACGATTTCGACACCGCCAAGCTGTTTGTCGAGTTGGGGTTGGGGCAGGCCATCGTGCCGGCCGTGCACGCATACAACTTCGAGCGCAGCGGCTCGGTGAAGGCGGTGCCCATCACGGACTTGCCGTCCGTATCGATCGGCTGGGCATTCCGGCATTGGCATCATCTGTCGCCGGCCGCACGAGAATTCGTGGCCATCACCAATCAGGAGATCGGCAAGCTCCACAACGTGCCGGGCTTGGAGCTGTCGGCGGCAATCCGCTGAGGTCAGCTGTCGGTGGGAGCGGGGCTGGGTTGCAGTCGCGAGCGGCCCAGCAGCTTCAATGTGACGTTTCTACCCGCGCGCAGGATGGGATAAGCGAAGCGCGAAAAAGCTCGTGAACGAAACGCAAGCGAGTTGATTCGATTGAACCAGCCGGCGGACGTGGTCAGTAGCGCCAGAGCATGGACGCAGTCGGCGCCATGGTAATAGCGGCCATCCAGTTTCAGCACCATGCCTTCATCGACGTCATAACCGAGCCGGCGCACCTCTTCGACCAGTGCCGGATGCTCGCGCGCGTTCGCCAGCATGACGTGCCCGACCGCCTCACGTAGGCGGACGTGAACGACGTAGCGCGAGCAAAAAGGGCACTCGCCGTCGTAGAGCAGCCAGTTCGGCGAGGGTTCCATCAGTCGCCGAAGCCGGCCGGCATGGAAGAATTGTCCGGGCACTCGGAGTAGAAATTACAACCGCTCAGCACGGGCAGGTTACGCAAGGCATCGTATGCACCGGCGAGCGCCAGCGCGGACAGAAAATAAAGCGTCAATCTCCTGCGTGTGAGCATGCTTTGTTACCTCCCAGGCTCGCGGGCAATAGTACTGCAACGGCTCGTGACATTCATTAACACTCAGCAACGACGCCAATCCAAGTCGGCACGATTTTCGCTTCAGCCTTGCGATCTTTGCTGGCAGCGTTGGCGCCGGTCGGTGACAGTGGCGCTCCAGTAGGTCGGCTGGCACACTCGGCCGGACTCCAAGCTGCGCTCGAGCTTGATACAAACTGAGAATAGAGGAAGGGGACTTAGGAGCATGAGCGCTCACGCCGATCGTTCCGTTGAGGGTTTCTGGGGCAGTTTCTGGCGACAGCTGCGGCCATCGATGAGTCATGCGACCGACCGGGTCGCTGCCCATGGTCTGATCGCGTTCTCGCCCGTCTGGGCGGCCGCGGCCATTTTCAGCCTCGCCGGCGATCGCACCATGCTGCTGTTCCGTGATGGCCCACTGCTAGGGCTCATCAGTTGGGCGGCGATCTCGATTGCACTCCTATTGATTTGGCGTCCTCGCTGGACGCCTCTGCTGGTGCTCCTCGCGGGCGTGATGCTGACGCGGTACGCGATCGCCATGCCCGTCGCCGGCAACAACAAGATGATTACCGCGTTCATGAACGCGGGGATTCTCCTGATCTGCGCGCATGCCGTGCTCCGCTTTGGCAACACGGCGCAAATGCGAGAGAACGTTTACGAGAACATGCGGGTGGTGGCGCGGGCGCTGCTGGCCATCATGTACTTCTACGGCATCTTCCATAAGATCAACACGGACTTTCTCGATCCGCGCGTCAGCTGCGCGGTCGCGTTGTATGTGCCGCTGGCCGATGGCTTCGGATTGCAGAACAGTCTCACCGGCAAGTACCTGGCGATCTGGAGTACGTTCATCGTCGAGGCCATCGCCATCGTGTCGTTGTATTGGAAACGGTGGTTTGCGGTCGGCCTGCTGCTGGCACTGATGTTTCATTTCGTCATCCCGATCTCCGTGTACTCCTGGTACATGGATTTTTCGAGCCTGGTGTTCGCGCTCTATATTCTGTCGGTACCGCGTGAGGTCAGCGAGCGGTTCTATAACCGCTGCGCGCGACTGTTCCGTCTGCTGCGTGAGCGCTTTGGCGCGCTCGGCCAGGTGTTGCCCTTTGGTGTCGTGATCGGCGCGGTGGTGTCGCTCGTTTGCGTTCTCTGGGTGTTCGGCCGTCAGACGAGCGTTGCGCCCTCGCACGCCTATCAGTCGGTCTGGGTGCTGATGTGGGTCGTGTATGGAGGCGTCGCGATGCTGCTGCTGTCGGAGGCGGCGATCAATCATCTGCCATGGCGTGGCACAGTCGGGCCGCGTCGGCCGCTGTGGCTGTACGCGGTACCCGGAGCGCTCTTCATCCTCTGCACGGCGCCTTACATCGGGTTGCGCACCGAGGCGTCGATCGCCATGTTCAGCAATCTGCATACGGAGGCGGGCGTTTCGAATCATTTGCTGATCACGCAGCCGCTGGCGCTGTTTCCGTACCAGAACGAGGTTGCGATGATCAAAGCGTCGTCGGACCCGGATCTGCAACGCTACGCCGACCGCAACCTGGGGCTGGTGATGTTCTCGCTCAAGGAGCGCCTCAGAAAGAAGCCCGAGGCCTGGGTGACTTACGAGCTCAACGGCGTTCGCTACGAGCAGGCGACGGCCCAGTCATTGGGCGCGTTCACTCACGCGAGCTTCTGGGAGCGCAAGCTGCTCATCTTCAAGCACGTGGACTTCAATCGTCCCAAGGTGTGCACGCACTAGCGGCGTGATTCCACTGCCATCCGCACGGCAAGGCCAGCCAGCACCGTGCCCATGACCCATCGTTGCACGACCTGCCAGGAGGGTCGTGCGGCGAAGAAGAGGGCGACGCTGCCTGCCATGAACACGATCAGTGCGTTCACGCTCACGCTGATCGTGATCTGGGTCAGTCCCAGCACCAGCGACTGAACCCATACGCTGCCGTGCTCGGGCTGGATGAATTGGGGCAGCAGCGAGACATACAGCATCGCGATCTTGGGGTTCAGCAGGCTGGTGAACAGTCCCATCCCGAACAGACGCCGTGGACTGTCTTCTGGCAGATCACGCACCTGAAACGGCGAACGGCCACCTGGCTTGAGCGCCTGCCAGGCCAGATAGAGCAGATAGATCGCACCGGCGATACGAAGCGCATCGTACGCAAGTGGCACCGACATGAAGATTGCCGTGATGCCTGCCGCCGCGCACAGCAGATACACCGTGAAGCCCAGCGCGATGCCGCCCAGCGAAATGAGTCCTGCCATCCGGCCCTGACAGATGGCACGTGACACCAGATAGATCATGTTCGGTCCCGGGGTGAGCACCATGGCCAGTGCTACGAGGGCGAACTGAACGTGATTGCTGAGCGTGGGCATCGGCGCATCCTTCGAGCCGGCGAGAAATTCGATCTTACGATGCTGAGCGAGTCTGGCGCGAATCGGCGAGCTGTATCGCAAGGTTCAGCGCGTCACTGTGCTCCCGCATAGAAGGTATCGATGGCTGCGGGGGAGAAAATCGATTAGAGCCCGCCGCGCTGTGTGGGTAGTCTTGGTCCAACCTCCATTGCACTCGTTGGATTGACTATGTTCGCCAAGCACCCACTGCGTTCCGGTTTCCGTGCCCTCGCGGCGACGGCCATCGTCGCGGGAGCGGTGATGAATCTGGCGACGATGGTTTCGACCTCGCTCTGATCGAGAGTGAAGCTCTCGAAAAGGGCAGGGAGCCCGGTTGCCGCACCGGAACGGCGCACGAGCGCCGTGCATGAGTCGTTAGAAAAACCATCCGTCGCGGCTCAATATCACTATTCATGCGGGCTCGGTAACGGCTAGACCGCACGCCAGCCGCTGGCATAGCTCTTGCTCCACAGGCTTGTTCGATCCAACGACGGGTCGGCAAGGCACTGCTGCCGCAGCGGGTCATTCTTCTCTCCCGCTGAATTCGCGCGATCACTGCGCGAGCCATATCTCCCATGCAGCTTGATACTCGACCCGGGCCGGATCCCGATCGGGTATTGCTCACATTCACGAGGCAATAGAACAACCATGTCTTATCTGGCACCGTCGGAATTCGTGACCAAGATGGTCGATGCGGGTGAATCCAAGGTGTTCATGGCCACGCGGGATACGTTGATCCGCGCGTACATGGCCGGAGCCATTCTCGCGTTGGCCGCCGTATTCGCCGTTGCGGTCACTCAACAGACCGGCTACCCGATCATCGGCGCGATTCTGTTTCCCGTCGGCTTCTGCATGCTCTACCTGCTGGGCTTCGATCTGCTGACCGGCGTGTTCGTGCTGTCGCCGCTCGCGCTGATCGATAAACGCCCTGGCGTGACGCTTGGCGGAGTGCTCAAGAACTGGGGGCTGGTGTTCACGGGCAACCTGGCCGGTGCGGTGACGGTCGCGTTCATGATGGCGATCGTGTTCACGTTTGGCTTCTCGCAGGAGCCGAGCGCAGTTGGCAAAGTCATCTCTGGAATCGGCGAAGCGCGCACGCTTGGCTATAAGGAATATGGCGCCGCAGGGATGTTGACGCTATTCATTCGAGGCGTGCTGTGCAACTGGATGGTCTCCACCGGCGTCGTCGGCGCCATGATTTCCACGTCCGTCAGTGGCAAGGTGATCGCCATGTGGATGCCCATCATGGTGTTCTTCGCCATGACCTTCGAGCACTCGGTGGTGAACATGTTTCTGTTCCCGTCGGCGCTGATCATGGGCGGCAATTTCTCGATCATGGATTACATCCTCTGGAATGAGATCCCGACGGTCATCGGCAATCTGGTGGGTGGGTTGTCGTTCACCGGATTGACGCTGTATTCGACGCACCTGCGCACGGCGCCGAAAAAGCAGGCGTTCGCGCGTGCCGCGTAATCGGCTGTGATGCTGCCCTCTGGACTGAAGATCTCCTTGGGGCAGTATTCCGATAAGGGCCGCAAGGAGATCAACCAGGACTTTCACGGGGCGTGCATTCCGGACGAGCCGCAACTGACCGCTAAAGGCGTCGCCGTCGCGTTGGCCGATGGCGTCAGCAGCAGCAATGTCAGTCAGATCGCCAGCGAGGCGACAGTGAAAGGCTTCCTTGAAGACTATTACTGCACCTCACCGGCATGGTCGGTGCGGCAGTCGGCGCAGCGGGTGCTGATGGCGATCAACTCCTGGCTCTACGCGCAAACGCGTCAGAGCCAGTATCGATACGATCAGGACCGCGGCTACGTGTGTACGTTGAGCGCGCTGGTCATCAAGTCCACGACGGCGCACCTCTTTCACGTTGGAGACGCGCGAATCTATCGACTGCGCGATCGATTGCTCGAGCAGCTCACCGAGGATCATCGGCTCTGGCTGTCGCGTGAGAAAAGCTATCTCGGCCGCGCGCTCGGAGTGAACCCGCAGCTCGAGATCGACTATTCAGCGACGGCTGCGGGGCAGGGCGACGTTTTCATTCTGGCCACCGACGGCATCCATGAGCACGTTGCTGCGAAGTTCATTGTCGACGCCCTGTCCGAGCATTCCGAGGATCTCGACGCCGTCGCCAAGATGATTGCCACCGAGGCATTGCAGCAGGGCAGCGACGACAATCTCACTGTGCAGCTGGTTCGTATCGATGAGATCCCGCAGGCGGAGGTCAGCGAGCTTCATCATCGACTCAGCGAACTGCCCTTGCCGCCAGAGCTTGCGCCGCGGATGGCGTTCGACGGCTATCGCATCGTCCGCGATCTCCGGATCAGCAGTCGCAGTCACGTGTATCTGGCGGCGGATCTGGCCGATTCGGATGCGCCTGCTGTGGTCATCAAGACGCCGTCGGTGGATCTGCGGGGCGATCCGGCCTATCTGGAAAGATTTCTGCTCGAGGACTGGATCGCGCGCCGCATCGACAGCCCGCACGTGGTGCGCGCCTGCGCGCCAACTCGCAAGCGAAACTATCTGTACACCGTCACCGAGTTCATCGATGGCCAGACGCTGACACAGTGGATGATCGACAATCCCAAGCCGAAACTGCCGGCCGTGCGCGGTATCGTCGAGCAGATCGCCAAAGGATTGCTGGCGTTTCATCGCCTGGAGATGCTGCATCAGGACCTGCGACCCGAGAACGTCATGATCGACGCCACGGGCACCGTGAAGATCATGGATTTCGGCTCGACGCGCGTTGCTGGCATCGTCGAGAGCGCATCGTCCGTGTCGAATCTCCCGCAAGGCACGGTGCAGTACACGGCACCGGAGTATTTTGTCGGCGAGGCCGGCACCTCGCGCTCGGATCTGTTTTCACTCGGCGTGATTGCCTATCAGATGCTTTCAGGCCGCCTGCCGTTCGGCACCGAAGTCGCCAGCGCGCGCACCAGGGCCGCACAACGCAAACTGAGTTATCGCTCGCTGCTCGACGACGAGCGTGACATTCCGGTCTGGGTCGATGAGACGCTCAGAAAAGCCACGCATCCGGATCCGAACAGACGCTATCAGGAGCTCTCGGAATTCGTATATGACCTGAGCCATCCGAACGAAGCATACTTGCGAAAGACTCGACCGCCGCTGCTGGAGCGCAACCCCTCGGTGTTCTGGAAGACGCTCACGCTACTGTTGACGATTGTCATCGTGATGCTGGTGAGCGCCCGATGATTCATCGATGCTGTTCCGGCGTTGCCAGCACGATGCTTGCGGCCATGTCCGCATAACGCGTGCAGGCCTCTTCGGCGGACAGCGTGCCGCCTTCGCGGAACCATTCTGCGATCCGAATGCACATGTCGCCGATTGCCACGGCGGCCAGTCGCGGCGAGGGCTCACCCGCGACCATGGGTAACTTGAACGAGCCTTGCTGGTGACCGCGCTGTAGAACCTCTTCGAACATCTTGCGCAGGCGTATGCGAGCGGCGCGAACGGTGCGGTACTCAGGCGGCGCGAGAAATTTGTACTCCTGAGAGGCGACCAGGGCAGGGCGCCTGTAGCGGACACAGTAGTTCGCGAGTGCGGACACGAGGGAACGCAGCTGGGCAACGGGTGATTCGCCCGCTTCCAGCACCGCCTTCAACAGCTCGCGTTCCAGCACCTCATAGGACTGCTCGATGATGGAGAGCAGCAGTTCGTCCTTCGACTCGAAGTGGTTGTACACGGCGCCCGACGTAATGCCGCAGGCGTGCGCGATATCGCGCGTCGAGGTGGCGTTGTAGCCCCGGGCATAGAACAGCTCGACCGCGGCGCGCTGGATCTGATCGCGCATGTTCACTTCATCCGCGCTGCCGCGAGCCGGCCGGCCGCGGCGGCGCTTTGCTGACGTCGTAGCCGACTTGGCGCGACGGGCCGACTGGGGCGTTGCCGATGATTTCTTGACGGTGCGCGGCACGTTGATTCCTGCGAGGGCGCTGGAAGAAGTTCAGGGTGCGTAGATTATCGCGATCCCGCGAAAAATGATCGACGGATCGGCAGCAGCAACGCCAACGGGGCACGCCATCGGGGCGCGTGCTGCGTTTCGATCCGCATCTGCTTCGTTAAGTAAGCGAATGATTATTAAGGGATGGCGCAGAGATCGTTGCGCCGGCCGATTGTAGCTAGGTGCGTTGAATCAGCGGCCATCGCTTGACACACCGCGGTTGCCCTCTAAAAATAAGCAAATGATTATTAAAGCATCGGGGCAGACGCGCGGCGCGATGCTGCTGCTGACCCTCATCTACACGCTCAATTTCGTCGATCGGCAGATCATCAACATCCTGGCCGAGTCCATCAAAGTCGAGCTGGCATTGAGCGACGCCCAGCTCGGGTTGCTGACGGGGTTCTCCTTCGCGTTGTTCTACACCGTACTCGGGCTGCCGATTGCGCGCCTGGCAGACCGATCCAGTCGTACCGGCATCATCTCGATCGCGGTGTTCGCCTGGAGCTTCATGACCTGCCTGTGCGGCCTTGCGCAGTCGTTCGCGCAGATGCTGCTGGCCCGGGTCGGCGTCGCCGTGGGGGAATCGGGTTGCACGCCGGCAGCGCATTCGCTGATCTCCGACTGGTTTCCTCCACAGCGGCGAGCATCCGCTCTGGCGATGTACTCGCTCGGCGTGCCATTGGGCACGTTGTGCGGAATGGCGCTCGGTGGATGGATCGGTCACGGTCTCGGTTGGCGAGCGGCGTTCTTCATCGCTGGTGTGCCAGGGATGGTGCTCGCCGTGATTGCGTGGTGGGTGTTGAAAGAGCCGCCGCGTCGCGAGCAGCCGCTGCCGGCCGATCAGCAGGCGTCCATGCTGTCTGTGCTTGCAGAGCTGTCGCGCAGCAGGGCGTTGTGGTGTATCGCCATCAGCATGTCGCTGTTGTCGTTGCTGGGCTATGGACAGGCGGCGTTTTCTTCGGCTTCGTTTTTTTTATTCTTGCGAGTCCACGAGCTTGCCGCTCGACCGGCTTCGGGGTTTTTGCGCTTCGGCCTGGTGTTGGGATTTGGTGGCGTTGCCGGCGTGTGGCGGGCGGCTTGATTCGCAGATTCGCAGCGGTTCGCGGCGATCCCGCCGGCATTTCGTCTTGTTACCCGCGATCGGCACGCTGGTGGCGTGGCCGTTTGCAGTCGGCGCGTTTGTCGTTGCGCAGGTCTGGCTCTCGCTTGGATTGCTTGCGGTCGCAACCGCGCTCAATTCACTTTGGCTCGGTCCTG
This sequence comes from Steroidobacter cummioxidans, assembly GCF_003104955.1. Lineage (NCBI taxonomy): Bacteria > Pseudomonadati > Pseudomonadota > Gammaproteobacteria > Steroidobacterales > Steroidobacteraceae > Steroidobacter > Steroidobacter cummioxidans. The sequence continues at coordinate 35,350 of NZ_LSRW01000049.1, forward strand.
CATTCGCTGCGGTACAGATGATCGTGCGCCCGCATCGCCGGGCCATCGCCGTGGCCGCGGTAACGCTGGTGCTGACGCTCATCGGATTGGGTTGCGGTCCGGTGCTGGTCGGCCTGATCAGCGATGCGATGTCCGCCAGCGTCAGCTCGGGCGAAGCGCTGAGATTCTCGCTGTTGTGCACGACGCCACTTGGTGCCGTCGCCGCCGGCATTCTTCTTTACTCGCGTCAAGCGATTCGACAGGAACTCGTTTACGCGTGACCGCCCCTTCCAGTCATCGATCAAGCAGGACTCCATCGACCATGCAGGCTCTGATCTACGATCATGTGCGAACCGTGCGCGGCAAGGGCCGCGCCGACGGCGCGTTGCATGAGATCACTCCGGTTCAACTGGCGACGCAGACGTTGAATGCCGTGCGTGAGCGCAATTCGCTCGATACGGCGCTGCTCGATGACGTGATTCTTGGCTGCGTCATGCCGATCGGCGAGCAAGGTTGCAACATCGCTCGGATCGCGGCGCTGAATGCCGACTATGCGCAGAGCGTGCCGGGACAGCAACTGAACCGATTCTGTGCCTCCGGGCTCGAGGCGGTGAATCTCGCTGCGGCGTTGGTCGGTGCCGGTCAAGCCGAGGCTGTCGTCGCCGGCGGCGTGGAGTCGATGTCGCGCGTGCCCATCGCGTCGGATGGTGGCGCTTGCTACACGGACCCGTCAGTCAACTGGAAGACGTACTACACACCGCAGGGCATCGGTGCGGATCTGATCGCGACTCAGGATGGCTACTCGCGAGAGGACGTCGATGCCTTCGCACTCGAATCCCAGCGCCGCGCGGCACATGCGTGGCAACAGGGTTGGTTTGGCCGCTCGGTTCTGCCAGTGAAGGACATTCTCGGCGAGGTCGTGCTGGCTCGCGATGAGCATCTGCGGCCAGGGGCTCGCATGGAGGATCTCGCGAAGCTCAAGCCCGCATTCGCCGATATCGGCGAGCGCAACGGCTACGACGCCGTCGCGCTGTATCGCTATCCGCAGGTCGAAGCGATCAGGCACGTTCACACCGGCGGCAATTCGAGCGGCATCGTCGACGGCGCAGCCGCAGTGTTGATCGGCAACGAGGCATTCGGTGTGCGAGCGTCGCTACGGCCGCGGGCGCGCGTTCGGGCTTTCACATCGATAGGCAGCGAGCCCGCCATCATGCTCACAGGCCCAGCGGCTTGTACGGAGAAGCTGCTGAAGCGCGCGGGTATGTCGATAGGCGATATCGATCTGTTCGAAGTGAATGAGGCATTTGCGTCGGTAGTGCTGCGCTACATGCGTCATTTCGACCTCGACCCGGCGCGCGTCAATGTGAACGGCGGATCAATCGCGCTGGGCCATCCCCTGGGAGCGACGGGCGCGATGATCCTTGGAATGGCGCTGGATGAACTGGAGCGGCGCGATGCGAACACCGCGCTGATCACATTGTGCGCGGCTGCCGGCATGGCCACCGCCACCATCATCGAACGCCTCTGAGGAAAGCCATGAGCACGATTCGTTTGCAGTTGGATGCGGCGGGTGTCGCCGTGGTGTCGATCGATGTGGCCGATCGTTCCATGAACGTGTTGACGCCAGCGTTGGAAGCTGCGCTGGCCGAAGCCATCGAGAAAATCGCCACGGACGAGTCGATCAAAGGCGCGGTGATCACGTCCGCAAAGTCGAATGCCTTCTTGGCCGGCGCCGATTTGAAAGCCTTGGTGTCGGTGTATGGTCAGGAAACATTGCAGCAGGCGTACGGTCGCAGCACCCGTTTGAGCGGCATATTCCGTCGACTCGAAACGTGCGGGAAGCCGTTCGCCGCCGCGATCAACGGGCTTGCGTTAGGCGGTGGCTTGGAGTTGGCGCTCGCCTGTCATTACCGCGTGCTGTCGGATCATCCCAAGGCAGTCGTTGGAGTACCTGAAGTAAAGGTCGGCCTGTTGCCGGGTGCGGGCGGCACACAGCGCCTGCCGAGATTGATCGGAATTCAGCAGGCCTTGCCGCTGCTGTTGACCGGCGCGCCAGTACCACCAGCGCGGGCATTGGAGTTGGGCATCGTGCACGCCATCGCGCCCGCAGAGGAATTGGCTGCGCGAGCGCGCGAATGGGTGCTCGCGAATCCCAGTGCCAGGCAGCCTTGGGATGTGAAAGGTTTCAAAGTGCCGGGAGGCGTGGGATGCCTGGCCCCGCACGCGATCGAGTCTTTTCAGGCGGGCACGTCGCGCATCGCTCGCACGACTCAGCGCAATTATCCGGCACCGCCGGCCATTCTCGCGTGCGTGTTCGAGGGCACGCAGTTGCCGCTCGATACGGCGTTGCGCCTGGAATCCAAGTACATCGCGACCCTGTTGTGTAACCCGGTCGCCCGCAACTTGATGCGGACGATGTTCATCAACAAGGATGCGGCCGACAAACTTGCAAATCGTCCCTCGGCCGTGCCTAAGTCGACGTTCGTCAAAATCGGTGTGATCGGCGCCGGCATGATGGGGGCGGGCATCGCCTATGCCGCGGCGTCGGCGGGCATCGATGTGGTGCTGCTCGATGCGACCCAGGAGCAGGCCGATCGAGGCAAGGCGTATTCGGTCAAGGTGCTGCAGCGGCAACTGGATAAGGGCGCAACCAATCAGCAGCGCATGGATGCAACGCTTGCTCGCATCGTTGCTACGACCGAGTACGCGCAGCTGCGAGGCTGCGAACTGGTCGTCGAGGCAGTGTTTGAGAATCGAGACATCAAACACGATGTGATTCGCAAAGCAGTGGCCGTGCTGAGCGAGAGCGCGATTTTCGCGAGCAACACTTCGACCTTGCCGATCTCGGGTCTCGCGGAGGTTCATCCCCGTCCGGAGCAATTCATCGGTCTGCATTTCTTTTCACCGGTCGAGCAGATGCCGTTGGTGGAAGTCATTCGCGGACGGCGCACCTCGGAGGCGACGTTGGCCCAGGCGCTGGATCTGGTCGCTCAACTGCGCAAGACGCCCATCGTGGTCAACGACAGTCCGGGATTCTTCACCAGCCGCGTGTTCGGCAGCTATGTCGACGAGGGCATGGCCATGCTGGCGGAAGGCATCGAACCGGCGCTGATCGAGAACGCGGCGCGCATGGCGGGCATGCCGGTCGGTCCGCTGGCGGTGTGCGACGAAGTGACCATCGAGTTGCAGCTGAAGGTCCATGAGCAAGCCGTGGCCGACGGTCTCGACGCGAAGTTTCAGCGTCTCACGGCGATCGATGTGGTCCGCAAGATGGTGCGGGAGGAGGGTCGTGTCGGTCGCCGCGGTGGTGCGGGCTTCTATGACTATCCGGCCAACGAGCGCAAACGACTGTGGTCGGGCCTGCGGGATTTGTTTGCTGTGCGCGAGACGCAGCCGGCGGCCGAAGAGTTGCGGCAGCGCTTTCTCGTGATCCAGGCACTGGAGGGCGCGCGTTGCGTGGCCGAAGGTGTCATCGATCGACCGGCCGATGCCGACCTGGGGGCCATCCTGGGCATCGGCTATCCGTCCTGGACCGGGGGTGTGCTGTCCTTCATCGACACGATCGGACCGGCACGATTCATCGACGATTGCAGGGAGCTGGCGCGACGCTACGGAGAGCGTTTCGCGCCGCCTTCGGATCTGGTGGAGCGGGCACGTCGCGGCGCGCTGTACCACGACACGACGAGTGGGTTTAATATCGCAATCCCACCCAGGTGACCCGAACGAATTCATGACGGCGAAACCGGCCAAGCGATCGCAATCTGCCAGGACCTCCGCAGCGGCCTCCAGCCCGGCTGAGGAACTCAAGGTCGATCGCCGCCGGACCAACATGCGGGCGCAGATCGAGGCGGCTGCCACCGAGCTGTTTTTTCGGCACGGCTTCGAGGCCACCTCGATTCGCATGATCGCCGACGCCTGCGGGATCACGCATGGTGCGCTCTATAGCCATTTCGCGACCAAGGAAGACGTTTTATTCGGCACCATCGAGCGTGCCATCGCCGAGACCGAGCAGATGATGGTGGAGGCGATGGCGCAGGCTGCGCCAGACCCGCGCAGTCAGTTCGTGGCGGCAGTGAAGGCGTTCGTACACTTCCACGCGGCGCATCGGTTGGTGAGCTTGCTGGCCAGCTCCGAATATTCCTCCTTGCCCGAGCCGCGCCTGTCTCAGGTGAAGGCCTGGCGCATAAGAATTCGCGCGATCTTCGAAAGAGTCATCCTGGCCGGTCAGCGCAGCGGAGATTTCAAGCTGGTGCAATCGCGCGGGGTGCCCGCCGTGCGGCTGGCCTCGATTGCGCTCGGCGACATGTGTATTCGTGTCGCCGAATGGTTCAATCCCGATGGGGCGATCAGCGCGGAGAAGATGGCCGAGCTGTACGCCGAGCTCGGGCTGCGGCTGGTAGGCGCGAAGCCCGAGTCGGAGTAACGATCGCCTGCCTCAGAGGCGGGCGCCACCTGCGACGTGCAGGACCTCGCCGGTGATGTACGAGGCATCGTCGGAAAGCAGGAAGGCAATGCTGGTCGCCATTTCCCGCGGCTCGCCATAACGGCGCATCGGAATCGACGGCAGCATGCTCTCGCGCAGCTTGTCCTTTTCGTTGTCCTTCACCGCGGTCATCACCGTTTCCGTCATGCCGGGCGCGACAGCGTTGGCGCGCACGCCGTAGCGAGCCAGCTCCATCGCCGTTGCCTTGGTCATGGAAACGATGCCGCCCTTGGAGGCGACATAGGCGACCTGGCGGGTCATGCCCTTGTACGACATGGACGCGATGTTGACGACGGCGCCGCCCGCTTGCTTGGCGATGCGATCGCGCGCATAGGCCTGCGTGCAGCGGTAAGCCGCGGTCAGATTGATCGCGATGACGCGATCCCAGTCTGCGTCGGGAAACGTGGCGAGTGGGGCGGCCGTCACGATGCCGGCGTTGTTCACCAGGTAATCCACGCCACCGTAGGTGTCCTTTGCCCAAGCGAACAAAGCCTCGATTTGCTCGGGACTCGTCAGATCCGCCGCTCGAGCGCCGCCACGTTCGGGCGAAGCGCCCAGCTCGGCCAGCAATGTTTGTAGCGGCTCTGCGGAAACATCCGTGAGCAGCAGCGTGGCGCCTCGTTCATACAACACCTGCGCGGTTGCACGGCCAATGCCTCCAGCGGCGCCGGTGAGTAGTACGGTCTTGCCGTTGAATGTAGCGCTCATGCTCGAATCCACCCGCCGTCGACAAACATTCCCTGGCCGCTGACGTAACTCGCCTTGTCGCTGGCCAGCCAGACGACAGCCGAGGCCACGTCTTCAGGCGTGCCCATGCGAGACACGGGCAGGCCGCGCGCGACGCGTTCGCCGAGTTTCGTGAAGTCCGGACTCGCCGCGACCATGTCGGTGGCGATGAAGCCCGGGCACACCGCGTTCACGCGGATTTTCTTGCTGCCCAAATCCACGGCCATGGAGCGGGTCATGCTCAGCAGGCCACCCTTGGATGAATCGTAGGCGACCTGGCCGGCGAAACCCGTCACAGCAGTCGAGGAAATGTTGACGATGCTGCCGCGGCCGCTGGCTTCGAGCAGCGGCAACGTCGCCTGTACCAGCAGGAACGGTGCGGTCAGATTGATCAACATCACTTTGTCCCAGGCGGCGCGCTCGTGCTCGGCGACGCTGCCCCGATAGGCGATGCCGGCGTTATTCACGAGGACATCGAGCTTGCCGAATGTTTCTTGCGCGGCTGCCGCGAGCGCGGCAGGAAATTCGGCGCCCGAGAGGCTGCCGACTACGGCACGGGATTTTCGCCCCAATGCGGCGATGTCCGCTGCCGTTGCGTTGACGCCGTCCGCATCGCGATCGGTGACAAGCACATCGGCACCTTCCGCGGCGGCCTCCAAAGCGATCGCGCGACCGATGCCGCGTGCTGCGCCAGTGATGAGAGCGACTCGGCCCTCCAGCAACCCCGGTCTCATGGCGCGCTCCGCTGGCAATCACGATCAATGAATCCTCTCGACATCCGGCCTCTCCTGCAATATGGACAACCAACCACTCGGTTAGTTAATATCTTCCGGCGCACCCCCGGACAAAGTCAACGATGAAAGTGCCCACCGCAGCCAATCGTGAATTGCAGAACACCGTGAGCGGTCATGTCGCGCCGGGCTTCGAGGCGGTGCGTGCGGCATTTGCCGGCAGCCTGCAACGGGGCGAGGAGATCGGCGCTTCGCTTGCGGTCTGCATCGGCAACGAGATGGTCGTGGACCTGTGGGGCGGAGAGCGCGATCGGCTCACGCATCAGCCCTGGCAGCAGGACACGCTGGCGCTGGTGTTCTCGACCAGTAAAGGATTGGCTGCGCTCGCGCTGGCGTTGGCGCATTCGCGCGGCTGGCTCGATTATGAACAACCGGTGGCCCGCTACTGGCCCGAGTTTGCTGGCAACGGCAAAGAGTCGATCACGGTGCGACAGTTGCTTGCGCACCAGGCCGGTCTGAGTTCGTTGGACGAATCGTTGACGCCGCAACTGATCGGCGATCTGGATGCCCTGGCGGCGGTACTGGCCAGGCAGCGGCCTTTGTGGACGCCCGGCGAGCGACGGGGCTATCACCCGGTCACCTTGGGGTTCTATCAGAACGAGTTGCTGCGTCGAGTGGATCCGCAGCACCGCACGATCGGTGAAGTGTTACAGCAGGAAATTGCCGGCCCGTTGGGCGCCGACGCCTATATCGGTTTGCCCGATGACATCCCTGACGATCGTGTGGCGCGGCTGGAGCGGCGGGCGAGCCTCACCGAACAACTGCGCAGCTTCAATATCTATCCGGGTAAGTTCGTGCTCGCCATGATGCGCCCCGGGCATGTGACGCGTCTGGCTTTTACCAATCCGCGCATTCGCACGCTCGAAGAGTTCAACACCCGGCCGTGGCTGAAAATACAGATGCCATCCGCGAACGCCGTCGTGAATGCCCGCGGTATCGCGCGCATCTACGGTGAGTTCGCGAGTGGCGGCCAAAGACTCGGCCTGAAGCGAGAAACATTGGCGTTGCTGGAGGCCGCAGCCTCGCCGCTGTCGTCAGCCGCTGCGCTCGACGCGGTGCTGTATATCGATTCCGCTTATTCGCTCGGCTTCTGGAAGCCGTGTACCGCTTTTCAATCGGGCGCCGATTGCCGCATCTACGGCACACCGGGCGCCGGTGGTTCGGTGGGTTTCGCCGATCCATCGCTCGCGATGGGCTTTGCCTATGTGCCCAACCGTCTCGGCCTGCACATGATCGAAGACCCCCGAGCCAATGCGCTGCGCGCCGTCGTCTACGACTGCGCGAAGGCGCTGCATCGTCCACTGGAGTGAGAACTACGCATGACTGCTTCGAAGGTGTTCGTGTTGGGGGGAGCGCAGACCGATTTCGCGCGCAACTGGGCTCGCGACAAAGGCGAGATCTACGACATGCTGGAGCAGGTCGTGCTCGCGGGGCTGAGCGATGCGAAGCTCGATCCGGGCGAGATCCAGAGCGCGCACATCGGCAACTTCGCCTCTGAGTTGTTTTGCCGTCAGGGCCAGCTCGGCGGACTGTTTGCGAGAATCCGTCCCGAGTTCAACGGTCTGGCGACGATGCGACACGAGGCCGCTTGTGCTTCGGGCAGCATGGCGCTGCTGTCCGCTGCCGCCGAGATCGAAGCGGGACGCTACGATCTGGTTTGCGTCGTGGGCATCGAAATGATGCGCAATGTTTCTGGTCGCGAGTGCGCCGACTATCTCGGTACGGCGTGCTGGTCCGGGCACGAGTTCACCGATGCGCAATTCGTGTGGCCGCGCGCCTTCAGCGACCTGGGCGATGAATACGAGCGGCGCTATGGCCTGGACTATCGTCACCTGGGACGGATTGCGCAGATCAACTACGACAACGGTCGCCGCAACCCGCACTCGCAGACTCGCAGCTGGAAGTTCAACGAACGCAGCTTCACGCTCGATGACGAAGCGAATCCTGTCGTCGAAGGACGCGTGCGGCGTAATGATTGCGGTCAGATCACCGATGGCGCGGCGGTCGTGTTCCTTGCATCAGCGCGCTTCGCGGAGCGCTACATGCAGCGTGTATCTGGCAGCAAGCAAGATCTCGCGGTGATTCGCGGCTGGGGACATCGGACCGCGACGATGCGGCTGGCCGACAAGTTCGAGCAGAGCAAGGACCAGCAGTACGTGCTGCCGCACCTGCGGAGCGCGATCACTGACGCGTTCGGGCGTGCCGGGGTGAGCGATGTCGGGCAGATCGACGTCATCGAGACACACGATTGCTTCGCAGTCACCGAGTATGCCGCTATCGATCACTTCGGCATCACCGCGCCGGGGCAGAGCTGGCGCGCGGTCGAAGACGGCTCGATCGAAGCGCGCGGACGCATTCCCATCAATCCCAGTGGCGGTTTGATCGGGCTCGGTCATCCCGTCGGCGCCACGGGCGTGCGCATGATGCTCGACGCGTGGAAACAGGTTGCGGGTCGAGCCGGGGAGTATCAGGTGGAACAGGCCAAAACGGTGGCCACCATGAATCTGGGGGGCAGCGCGACCAGCGTCGTCAGCTTCGTGGTGGGAACGGCGGACTGACGCAATCTGCGTCACGCACGATAGATAGACAACCGGTTGGTCATCTAATAGCATCAACTGGCCCTGTACTACGCGGGGCCTACGAATTTCGGGGGGAATCGATGAGAACGAAACGTGTCGCCGCAGTGGCGCCTGGGGCCGGATTGCAGCTGTTGGCGGGAATCGCGATGGCGACTTCCACAATGGCCAATGCGCAGGACCAATATCAACTAGAAGAGGTCATCGTCACCGCCAGCAAGCGCGCCGAATCGTCGCGCGATGTGGCGGTCGCTGTCACGGCGATGGGGCGCGAACAGCTCGAAGCGATCAATGCATCGAACTTTCAGGACTTTGCCACCTATGTGCCGGGCGTCAGCTCCTTTGGGTTGGGCGTCGGACAGAACCAGGTTGTGGTGCGTGGTGTGACCACCGGCGCGCAGTCCAGCTCGACCGTGGCGCTGCTAGTGGACGAGATTCCTATCGGCTCCAGCAGCGCGTTCGCGCAGGGTGCGTATGCGCTCGATTACAACGCCTTCGACTTGCAGCGCATCGAGTTGCTCAGCGGTCCGCAGGGCACGCTGTATGGCGCGAGCGCCATGGGTGGTCTGCTCAAGTATGTGACGCAGGCGCCGGACCTCGGCTCCTTCGAAGAGCGATTGCAGGCGGAGGTGTCTTCGAGCCGGCATGGCCGGACCAATTACGCGGGTCGCATGGCGGTCAACGCGCCGCTGATTCGCGACCAACTTGGCGTGCGCGCGGTAGCGTTTCTCGAAGAGTCGGGCGGCGTGATCGACGATCCCGGTCGCGGTCGTTACGACGTCGATTCGTCCAAATCCGCGGGTGGCAGGGTATCGGTGCTCAGCAAGCTCGGCGAACACGCCGACCTGCGCCTGAGCGCGACGTATCAGAATATCGAGCGTGACGGCAGCACGATGGTGGATCGGAACTCACTCACCGGCCGACCGGTGCGTGGTAAGTACCAGCAGTCGGTGTTGCTCGATGAGCCGTTGGAACAGAGCATCCGCTTGTACTCCGCGGTGCTCAACTGGGAGCTGCCCTGGGGCACGCTGACCAGTGCGACCGGTTGGCAGGAATTGGAGTTGAACACCGATGCGGACAACACGGCGTTGTATGGCGCGCTGTTCGGCACTGGCTCGGCGATTCCATTCAATACACCGGTCGCGAATCGCACCGAAAAGTTTACGCAGGAATTGCGACTGGCGTCGCCGAGCGGCGGGACGTTCGAGTGGCTGGTCGGTGCGTTCTACGCCGACGAGGACAGCCGCAATCGCACGCAGCTGCGCAACTGGCTCGATCCCAACGGCAACCTTGGCGGCGTGCCGCTGTTCAAGGGCGAGCTGCCCACGACGTACGAAGAAATCGCGGTGTTCGGCACCGGCACCGTGCACTTCAGCGAACGTTTCGACGTGGCGCTCGGCGTGCGTCACAGCGAGGACCGGCAGCACTATCGCCAGCTGTTCCAGGGCGTCATCAACAATCCGCTCAACCCGCTCGCCATTTCCGACAACGGCTCGACCTCCAAGGAAAATGTCACGACTTATCTGTTCAGCCCGCGCTTCCGAGTGCGCGAGGGCGTGCTGCTGTACGGACGTGTGGCGAGCGGTTACCGTCCGGGCGGTCCCAATTTCGTCACCGTGACCTCGACCGGCCAGCCCATCGGCAATCCCACGTTCAAGCCCGATTCGCTATGGAACTATGAAGTCGGCACCAAGACCACGTTCCTCAACGGTCGCGCCACGCTCGATGCCAGCGTCTTTCTCATCGACTGGAGTGACATCCAGCTCACCGTCAATCGCGGCGGCGTGAATCAGCTGGAGAACGGCGGCGAGGCGCAGGTCAAGGGTGTGGAGCTATCGGGTCGCTACATGCCGATCGCCGGGCTCACGTTGGGCGGCTCCGCAACCTACACCGATGCACAGCTGACGCAGGATTCGCCGGCGTTGGGCGCGCGCGACGGCCAGCGTTTGCCGCTCTCACCGCGCTTCAGCTCAGCGTTGACCGCCGACTATCTGTTCCCGGTAGGGCAGAGCGCTGAAGGACTGCTGGGTGTGAGCTATCGCTATCTCGGCGAGCGCACGTCCGGCTTCGATGGCAGCTTGGCCAGGCCGCAGTACGACCTGGATGCATTCAATCTGGTCGACCTGCGTATCGGCATGCGCCTGCCGTCGTTCGACGTGCGCTTGTTCGTGGACAACGTCTTCGATGAGTTCGGCGAAGTGTCGGCGCTATCCACCGCACGCACGGTCAATCCAGCCGCGCCGGTCCGCGTCAGCATCGCGCAGCCGCGGACCATCGGATTGTCGATCAGCGTGAATCTTTCCCATTGAGTTGACTCGAGTTCGAGATGTCCACAAGTTTGATCAAACAACATGGCGATGGGGTGGTTTGGCTGCGGCTGAATCGCCCCGATGTGCTCAACGCGATCGACCGGCCCTTGGGGCTGGAGTTGACCGCGGCGATCGAACAGGCGCGCATCGACCCAAAGGTGCGCGTGATCGTGCTGACCGGCGAGGGCCGTGCGTTCTGCTCCGGTGACGATATCGAAGGTTTGAGAGCCTATCTTGCGGGAGATCTCGACAGCGAGCGCGCTGCCGTGGATCCTCATGATCACAACGCGTTGTACTTGCGCGCGGCGATCGCGATGGTCCAGTGTCCCAAGCCGATCATCGCGGCAATCAATGGCGTCTGCTTCGGGGCCGGCGCCGAGCTGGCCTGTGCGGCTGATATCAGATGCATGGCCCGCAGCGCGAAGATTGGCAGCGGGCTCGTGAAGATCGGTGAGGTCGGGCATGCTGCGTTTCTGGGGGCCGTGGTGGGTGCCACCCGAGCTTTCGAGATTTATGCCTCCGGTCGCGCGGTCGCCGCCGACGAAGCGCTGACCATCGGTCTGACACATCACGTGTACGACGATGGCGATTTTCAGGACAGCGTGACTCAGCTGGCGCAGCGTCTGGCGCAGATGCCGACCCGAGTCATCGGATTGCAGAAGGAATTGCGTAATGCTTGTGAAGGTCGTTCGCTAGTGGAGCGGGCGCTCTTGCAAGAGGAAGCGCATCGACGCTGTTTCGCCGAGATGGAGGATGCTCGGGAAGGCGCGCTGGCATTCCTGGAGAAGCGCAAGCCGCAGTTCACTGGACGATAGGCGGCGACGCGCGCGAGGTGTGAGAGGGGGATGAGTTGAGCTCGATTAGTTACCGCGTGTTGCGCGATGTCGATGTGCCCATGCGCGATGGCGCGCGGTTGAAGACTGATTTGTGGTTGCCCGACGTCGAGCGTACGGTACCGGTGATCCTGTACCGGACGCCTTACGGCAAGAGCAACACCAGTCCGGATTTTCTGCGTCCTCAGCAATGCGTCGAGGCGGGCTTTGCCGCGGCGGTTCAGGACACTCGCGGGCGCTTCGCATCCGAAGGTAAGTGGCGTCCAGTGATGTGGGATCAGGAAGGCCTCGACGGTTACGACAGCGTCGAATGGCTCGCGGGGCAAAGCTGGTGCAACGGCAACGTCGGGATGAGCGGGCCGTCGTATCTTGGTATCTCCCAGCTGGTCTGCGCCGCCCTGCGCCCGCCGCACTTGAAGGCGATTGCACCGGCGCTTACGTCGACCGCGGAGTTCGATCGCATCGAAACCGGCGGCGCGATGCGCCTGGATCACATCATTGGCTGGGTTGCCTTCATGGCGCTCGACTGGTTGCAGAAGCGCGTGGCCGAAGGGAAGCCGCCGACGCCGCAGGAAGCCGCGCTGGTGTTTGCAGCCGTGCAGGATCCGAGGTCGCTGTTCGATCAGCGTCCATTGCGGGACATTGCGCTGTTCAAGTTGCCGGGCTTCCCGATCGGGTTCGATGAGCTGATGAGCGCGCTGGAATCGACCGAAAATATCGATGCGCGTGACATCGAGATCCCGGTGCTTCACACCGGCGGCTGGTACGACGTGTTCGCGCGCTCGACCGTCGGCATGTTCCGGCGTCAGACCGAAGCGGGGCATCGTCACAGTCATCTGTTGATGGGCTGCTGGACGCACGCCGGCACATTGCCTCAGTACCACGGCCAGGTGAACTTCGGCGTGATGGCCTCGGGTGCGGCTGCTCGTGTCCACGAACAGCACCTGAATTTCTTCCGCCAGCACTTGCTGCAGGAAGAGGTCAGGGCGCCGCGCGTGAAATATTTCTTGATGGGTGCCAATACCTGGCATGAAGCGGAGGCGTGGCCGCCGGCCGGAACTAGCGCGCGGCGTTTCTATTTGCACGAAGGGCAATCGCATCGTGAGCTGAGCGTGGATGCACCTGGCTCACCGCAATCCGCTGCAAGCTATGTCTACGATCCCGCCCATCCCACGCCGTCTTGCGGAGGGCGCACGCTCTATCTCGGCCGGCTGGCGATGGGCCCAATCGATCAGGCACCGCTGCAACGACGCACCGATGTGCTGAGCTATCTCGGTCAGCCACTGACGGAAGCAATGGATGTCGTGGGCAGCGTGACGGCGCAGTTGCATGTGTCGAGCACCGCGCCGGACACCGATTTCATCGTGAAGCTCGTCGATGTATCCGCGGATCAGATCGCGTTTGCCCCGTTTTTGCGAAAGGCGCACTGCGCAATGCGTTTTGGGCGTTTCAAGGGGTCTTTCCGCGCGCCGCAGGCGTATGTGCCAGGCACAGTGGAGCGCATCACGATCTCGCTGGGCGACGTGGCCTGGCGAGTGCCGCCGGGTCATCGACTGTGCCTGCAGATCCAAAGCGCCAATTATCCGCACCTGGATCCGAACATGAATACCGGCGGCGCCCTGGGTGCCGATGCGAGCGGCGTGGCCGCGACCAATCGCATCCATCACGATCCAGAGCGCTTGTCGTGGATCGAGGTCAGTGTGGTTAGCGCGACGACGAGGCAATGATGCAAAGGTCTGAAGTTTCACTGTCCTGGCACGATCCTCACGTGCCGCCGCGTGAGTCGATTGTGCTTCGCTACGTGCTGGAGCGCCACGAGGCGCAGCAGCCAGAAAACACATACGCGTTGTTCCCCGATGGCAGTCAATGGACGTATCGACAGACTGCCGCTGCCGCTCGGCAGGCAGCGTGCGCGCTGGCTCGTTTGGGCGTGCGTCAGGGGCATCGTGTACTGAGCTGGTTGCCGAACGGCACGGACGCATTGCGAGCGTGGTTCGGTATCAACTGGCTCGGCGCGACGTACGTACCGATCAATACGGCCTATCGCGGCGGTCTGCTGGCGCACGTCATCGAGAACTCGGGCGCGGAAGTGATGATCTGCTCGGCGGCCTACGTGTCGCGGCTGCAGGGTATGAAATTCTCGAAGTTGAAGGCGCTCATCATTGCCGATGCCGCGGAAGTGCCGCCGTCGGTGCCGGTGGAGATTTGTCATGGCGCGGATGTCATGGCGGCGCCGATCGATGAGTCGCTATTGGAGCTGCCGCGTCCGATCGAATCGTGGGACGAGCAGTCAATCATCTATACCTCGGGAACCACGGGGCCTTCCAAGGGGGTGCTCAGCTCCTACTGTCACCTCGCGACTTCGGCGCTGGTCGCGTTCGAGGAGCGGGATGCCGAAGGCATGCGCTATCTGGTCACGCTGCCTATGTTCCATGCCGGCGGCACCATTGGCATCATGGGCATGGTATTGCTCGGGCGCTCGATCGCGCTGCCCGAGCGCTTCGAGACCGATCGATTCTGGAGCACCATTCGCACCACCGGCGCCACGTGCTGCACGTTGCTGGGCGCGATGGCGACCTTCCTGATCAAACAACCGCCGGCGAGCAACGACCGCGATCATACGCTGCGCTGGGCCGTCATCATTCCCTACACCGGCGATGCGAAGAAGTTTCAGCAGCGCTTCGGGGTGGACATGTACTGCATGTTCAACATGAGCGAGGTCTCTATTCCCATCGTTTCCCACGCGAATCCGGAGGCGGTTGGGGCTTGCGGCATGTTGCGTGCCGGTATGCAGGCGCGTCTGGTGGATGAGCACGACGTCGATGTACCGGAAGGCGAGGTTGGCGAGCTCATTCTGCGTTCTGAGCGCGGCTGGTCCATGAATCACGGCTACAACGCCGCGCCGGAAGCCACCGCGGCGGCATGGCGCAACGGCTGGTTCCATACCGGCGATGCCTTCCGTCGCGGCAGCGATGGCAGTTTGTACTTCACGGACCGAATCAAGGACTCGATCCGCCGGCGCGGCGAGAATATTTCCTCGCTGGAGGTGGAGCGCGAGTGCCTGGTTCATCCCCAGGTGCTGGAGGCAGCCGCCATCGGCGTGCCGAGCGAGTTCAGCGAGGACGATGTGATGGTGGTGCTGGCTCCGGTGAAGGGTCAGAACATCGATCCCATCGAGTTCTTCGAATTCCTGCGCCCACGCATGGCGCACTTCATGTTGCCTCGATACATCCGCATCCTGAACCAGCTGCCGCGAACGCCGACGGAGAAGGTGCAGAAGGCGGTGTTACGCGAACAGGGCGTCACACCGCAGACGTGGGATCGAGAGCAGCACGGCATTTCTGCCAAGGCCAGAGCTTGAACGCCGCCGTCAACGAACTGCCAGCGCCGGCACAAGTGATCGATGTCTGCGGGGTCCATTACGACCTCGCGGGCTGGGAAGCGTACTTGCTGGGGTTCGCTCGCGACGCACCGGAATACTTGACGAAGTTCGCGCCTCGCTTGTGTTCACTGGCGGGTGCTGACCTGTCGAAGTATCGTGAGTATCTGCAAGCGTCGCCTGAGCGAGCGGTGCTGTATCTGCTGGAGCAGGGCGGAAGTTTCGACCAGCCGTTTGATGAGTACGCGGCCGCGTTACCGACTCATATCGTTCACACGGTTTTGCAGGGCTGTGCCTGGCGTAGCCGCGATGGTCGAAGCGCCAACGATTACATCGCCGCGTGTGCGCGCAAGATGCCGGATCGCTTCACCGCTTGGGCCGGCGTGAGTCTGCGCGATCCCGAAGCTGCTGTGCGCGAGTTGCATCGGTGTGTCAAAGAGCTGGGGATGCGCGGCGTCACGCTAATTCCATTTTGGGACGGCGTGGCGGCGTCCGATCCGTCGTGCAAGTCGGTCTACGATGCTGCCCTGGAGTTGCAGTTGCCGTTGTGGATCCACACCGGTCATCACTTCAGTGCGCGCGTGCCGCTCGAGTTGGCGCACTGGCGTCATATCGATGCGGTGGCGAGTGCCTATCCGCAACTGACGCTGGTGCTCGGCCACGGTGCTTGGCCTTGGGTCGCGGAGGCAGTGTCGCTTTGTCTGCGGCACTCGAACGTCTATCTGGAGTTCTCATCTCATCGTCCGGCGTACATGTCGCGCGCTGGTTCGGGTTGGGAGCCGATGTTGTTTCACGCGGCCGGGGCGCTGCGCGATCGAGTGTTGTTCGGTACGTCGGCGTGGACGTCACAGCAGAGTGTGGAGCAGCTCGCGGCGGAAACGCAGGCCCTGCCCATCCCGCCGCAGATCGCATCGAAGTGGCTGGCGGGAAATGCGCTCAGGGCGCTAGGGCCGCTGCTACCCGCGGCCCCGTAACGAAGTCTGTCGCCAGCCCAGCTCGGCGAGGAACGGAAACGCGTTCGCTCGCGACTGTGCGTGAGCTGACGCCGCAGTACCGCGGGCGACGCGTCCGCGAATGCCGTGGAAAATTGCGGCCAGACGGAACAGGCTGAAGCACAGGTAGTAGTTGTAATCGGCGATCGCATCGAGCCCCAGCGAGCTCGCATACGTCGCTACATACTCGCGCTCGGTAGGAATGTTCAGGGTGGCGAGATTCGCATCGCCCAAACTCGCGACGATACGTGGCGGAACGTGATACATGAGCGCGTGGTAGGCGAAATCGGCGAACGGGTGCCCGAGCGTCGACAGTTCCCAATCCAGCACCGCAATGACCTGCGGCCGGTGCGGATGAAAGATCACGTTGTCGCAGCGGAAGTCGCCGTGCACGATGGTGGTCCGATCGTCGCTGGGCACGTGCTCGCCGAGCCAGTCGATGAGCCGCTCCATGTTGTCGTCTCGGCCGGCGAGCGTGTCGTTGCGATATTGATCGGAGAGCCGCCGTAGCTGGCGTTGCACGTAACCGCCGGTGCGACCGTAATCTCCCAGGCCGATTTTCTGCGGATCAAGCGCATGCAGTTGCGCGAGCGTCTGACTCAGCGCGTGGAAATACTCCGGGCGCTGCTCGTGCGGCACTTCGGGAAACGTCGCGTCCCAGAAGATCCGGCCTTCCACCAGGTCCATCACGTAGAACGGCGTGCCGAGAATGGACTCATCCGTGCACAGCGCATGGAGACGAGGCACCGGAAAACCGGCGGTGCCAAGTGCCGATTGGACGCGCGCTTCGCGCTCGACAGCGTGGGCGCCCGGCAGTATCGGACCGGGTGGCTTACGACGCAGCACGTAGCAGGCGTTAGCCGTCGTGAGCTTGTAGGTGGGGTTGGATTGGCCGCCCTTGAACTGCTCGACTTGCAGCGGGCCGGCAAAGCTCTGCACGTGTTCTCGCATCCATTCGGTCAGTCGTGCGGCGTCGAGCTCATAGCCGGCACGCACCGGTGTCGTGCCGACGTTGGCTTGCTGGCTGGTGCTCATGACACGGCCTGCAAGTGATCGCGCTTGAGTTTCTTGGCTAGCGACCACTTGTGCACTTCGGTCGGGCCGTCGTAGATACGGAACGCGCGGACTTCGCGAAACACCTGTGCCACGACGGTGTCACCCGACACGCCGGTACCACCCATCACCTGGACGCAACGATCGGCGATCCGGAACAACGCATCGGCGGCGGCGACTTTGGTCATGGAGCTTTCGCTGATGCCCGGCGAGCCGCTATCGAGCACGCCGGCGCACCAGTCGATCATCAGCTCCACCTGCTTCAGATCGATGAGATTGTCGGCCAACTGAAAGCCTACGCCTTCGTGTTCGATGAGCAACTTGCCGAATGCACGACGCTGGCAGGCGTATGCAGTCGCGATTTCGTGCGCGCGTTGGCAAGCGCCGAGCCAGCGCATGCAATGAGACAGGCGAGCGGGCGACAGTCGGATCTGAGCGAGTGCGAAGCCCTGTCCGGGCTCGCCCAGCATTTGCTCGCGCGGAACTCGCAAGTTCTCGATCTTCAGCAGCGAGTGGCCGCCGGCGAACGAGCTGTCGATGGTTTCCAGCACGCGCTCGACGCGAATGGCGGGGTTGGGCAGCTTCACCAGAAACATCGACGCTGCCACTTTGCCAGCGCTGCCGGTGTTGGCCATGACAATGCCCACACCCGCGCCCTGGAAGCCAGTGATGAACGTCTTGCGTCCATTGATGATCCAATCATCGCCCTCCTGTACCGCGGTGGTTTGCAGCATGGACGGATCGGAGCCAGCGCCCTGATCGTCGGCGGGTTCCGTCATCAGGAACGCGGAGCGCACTTCACCGCGCACGACCGGCTCCAGAAACCGCTCCTTCTGCGCAGGCGAGGCTACTTTGCCCAAGAGGAACATGTTGCCTTCGTCGGGCGCGTTGGTATTGCAGGCGAGGGGACCGAGAGGGGACAGGCCGGTGCGAATCAAGACCGTCGCCGTTTGGCGCTGGGTGAGGTGAGTGCCATCAGGGCGGATGTGAGGGGTCAACACACCTGCCTGCCGCGCCTTGGTTCGAAGCTCATCGATGAGTTCCTGCAATGGCCCGTGTGCAGTATTGCGCGGATCTTGCTCGTATGGGATGACGATATCGCGCACGAATCGTTCGACACGGTCGGCGAGTTGGTTGATTTCGATGTTCATGTCATGACCTTCGCAATGGTCGATCAAAGCCCGCTTACGAGATGGCCGCCGTCGACATTCAGCACGGAGCCAGTGATATAGCTCGCGGCATCGGAGGCCAGCAGCAACAACGGTGCGGTGAGTTCGCCCACGGTGCCGAGGCGGCGTTGTGGAATTCGCTGAATCAACGCCTTGCCGGCATCGGTGTGCCAGAAGTCGCGATTCAGTTCGGTATCGATGTAGCCAGGGGCGAGGGCGTTGACGCGAATGTTGAAGCGCGCCAACTCCAATGCCAGCACTTTGGTCAGCTGCACGACGCCAGCTTTGGAAACGGCGTAGGGCAGGACACCGCCCGCCTGTCGCAAGCCGAGAATCGAGGCGATATTGACGATGCTGCCGCCGCACCCGCGCTCGCGCATGCTGCGGCTCACGGCTTGTGCGAGCAGAAACATTCCTTTCAGGTTTGTATCTAGCACGGCGTCCCAGTCCGCTTCGGTCTGCTGCAACGCTGGGGCGCTGCGAACCACGCCGGCATTGTTGATGAGGATGTCCACGCCGCTCAGCGAACCCTCCAGCGCGTGAATGCTGGCGCTGTCGGTGACGTCCAGTTGCAGGGTTCGCGCCTTACCGCCTGCGGCGGCAATGGCGCGACTGACTTCTGCCAGCGCCGATTCACGACGTGCCGCGAGGACGACTTCGGCGCCGGCACTGGCTAGTACTTTTGCGAAATGCGCGCCGAGGCCGCTCGATGCCCCCGTGATGAGGGCGGTTTTCCCACTGAGATTGGTCACGGTCCCTTGATGTCGGGTGAAAGTCGGGCAAGATTGTGGAACAATCATAAGGGGCAATTACTCGGCAGGGCAACCGCATGGCGAATCGGTCCACGGCAAATCAGGAAGCGGATGGTGAGCTCGGCGTCGATGCGCAGCCGACGGGCAGCGTCAGCGAAGAGGTTTGTCGGCGCATCCTGCGCGATCTGGAAATGAGACGGCTGGTCCCCGGGCAGCGCTTGATCGAAACGGAATTGGCGTTGCGTTTCGGCGTCGGGCGCAACGCGGTCCGCGAGGCCATTCATTGGCTCGCGGCCAAGGGCATTGTCGATGTGAGCCGCAACCGATCGCCGGCCATCCGCGAGTTGTCCCTGGAAGAGGTGATGGAGGTGCTCGAGGTGGCCGAGCCACTAAATGCCTTGCTGGCGCGTCTGGCCGCCCGCAATTTCGACCGCGCGACGCATGCGCAGTCGTTTCGTCAATTGACTCAGGATCTGAGCGCGAAGGAACTACTGCAGGATCCGGAGCTTTTCGCCGCCACGCGACGCAAGTTCTACCGCCTGCTGCTCGACACCGCGGGGAATCGCGAACTGCGCCGGCACTTTGCTTCGATAAATATGCAGATCGTGTACGCGCAATATCCGTTGGCGCGATTGCAGGCAATTCGAGCCGAAGACTACGTGGCCATTTGCCGCGCCGTTACGGGCGGCAAGCCGTCCGAGGCTGAGGGCGCAGCGAAGCGCCATGTGAAGCGCGTTCGCGAGATCATCGTAGAGTTGGCGGCGGCGATACCCTCAGGGACGATCTCGTAGCGCCTTTGAATGGCGCGATCGGCGCCATCATTGGCAGTCAATCCCGGCTGGCAGTCAGCTAAAATCAACGGTGTACAAAGGATCTGAGCGATCAGCGGCCCGGAGATAATGAAGCATGAAGCTGTCGTCGAGTACCGTAGCAGCCCTGGTATTGATGTGTTCCCTAACCGGCGCTGCGTTCTTGAGCAAGGCTGCCCGCACCTCTGACTGTCAAGCGGACGAACGCGCGGCATATATTTGCAATGTGCTGAACGTGGAAGATCTCGTGGCCATCCGCAACACCTCGTTGGGTTGCTCGCGGGCCGGCTTCACAGATTCCGCCGACCAAGGGCGGTTTTTTTCTATCTCATCGACGTACGCACCGGCGCTGCGCGTCCCGCCGTACCCAATTTCAAGCAGCCACAGGCGCCGATATATTCCGAATGTCCCAGCGCTCCCGGAAAAGATGAGTTTGCAGCGCACGGCATTGCCATCCGCTATGGAGCGGGATCAAAACATGAGCTGTACGCGGTCAATCACAACGGTCGCCACGCCATTGAAATCTTCGATCTGGATGTGAGCGCGACTCAGCCGGAGCTGACCTGGAAAGGCTGTGTCGTGGTGCCGGCCGCCGTCATGCCAAATTCAGTAGCACCGCTGCCTGGCGGCGGATTTGTGGTTACCAGTTTCGGCATCCGTACGGATCCTCAGACCTATCAAAAGGCCATGGTGGGCGGCATCAGCGGCTTCGTTGCCAAGTGGGCACCCGGCGCTGGCTGGTCGGAAGTGCCCGGCACGCAATTCTCCGCGGACAATGGCATCGCGGTCTCTGAGGATGGCAAGAGAATGTTTGTAACGGGCTGGGGCGACAGCAAGCTCCACATAATCACGCTCGGTGACATTCCATACACTCACCAGGCGCTGGATCTGGGCGCGTTCCACCCAGATAACATTCGTACCATGGACGACGGCAGGTTGCTGATTGCCGGCCAGGCAGCGAAGCCGGCAGAGATTCTCGCGTGCGTGGATCGCCCGAGCTGCGAAGTTGGCTTCAAAGTGATCGCCGTCGACCCTGTTTCTCTGTCGATCCAGCCGTTGCTCGATGAACCCGGCAGCACCACGTTCGGCGGTGCCTCGGCCGCGATTCAGGTCGGCGAAGAGCTTTGGGTGGGTACGTTTAGCGGCTTGCGGATTGCGCGCTATCCATTGAGAAAATGACACGGCAGGGGGTGAGGGCGCTCCGATTCGAACGCCCCAGCCCACCGCTCGCCGATTTCCCGCTCACGATGTCCGCTGTCGCTTGCGCCGCAGCGGCATAGGCGTCGGATTAGCGGTTGCAACACGCCCGTCCGCGGCCGTTTCGGCTTTTGTCCGCTGCAGCTCCGAAAGCAGCTGATGCAGGTACGGTAGCGCCGCAACTTCGCCCGCGCTCACGCCTCGGCCATTCCAACCCCGCGGCATCAGTACGCCCGCCGACATGCGCCAGTCGCGCCAATCGGGCCACGGCATCACGCCGAAAAGTTTCCGGTGAGACCAGGCAGTCCGCAGCGTGGTCACATTGCCCAGGAAGCCTTGCATCAACAGGTCGTCGATTTCATCCATAAGTCAGTGCCTTAGCTTGGTTGGTTCGGCGCACCAAAGGACGCATAATGCATATTATGTTAATTAAAGGACACGCCAAGTAAGGGGGTGCTTTGCAGTACCTGCTACTGACATCCTGGACGCAATTTTCTAAGCGTCCTGCTCATGCGATTCGAGCGTGCGCGTTTCGGCGCGGTTTGGGATTCGTTGTGCAGAGACAGAGGCAGGCCTGCATGACAGCCAAAGGTCCAGGTAACCGTCACGTCACTTCTTCTCAGTCGATCGGCACCTTCACCAGCGTTCCTCGCAGCAGCTCGGTCACATAGAGCGTGCCGGACCTCTGATCGAGCGACATTGACGTCGGGCGATACAGCGTGCACTGGTTGACCTTGGCCGCGCTGCTGTCCGGCGTGTCGAAACGCTTGATTGATGCGCCAGTCGGAGGAAAGTCGGGAACCGGGGCGAAATTATTCTCCAGCACCAGGTAGTCGACGCCGTTGCGATTTCGGACAGGCAGGACCTCGATGGCCGTCCGCAGACCGGTAATGAAATCGCTCTGATCGCCGCTCGTACGGTCCACAGCCTTGATGCGCGAGACGCCTGGAAGAAACGGCGCGCCCGAGAACAACGCCACCAGCAATTCACCGTGTACCTGAGAGATTCCCGTTGGCACCGGCTCCACGGACGGCGGTCCGGCGGCACCAGGCCGATTCTGAATACTGTCGAAGCTCGCGAGCGTCGCGTACGCCCCCGAGGCGCGATCAACCTTCACCAGACGATTCAAGCCGCCATTGGTGACGAACAAGTTTTGCTGCCCGACCAGGACGCCAAAGGGGTTCGAGTTCCTCACATTGTTCGGCAGGTCCGGCAAGGGATTGCTCTCATAGTCCGGGAAGTCCACGACCACTTCAACGGTGATGCGATCGCCGCCGCCATTCGATAAAGTCACCGTCTTACCACCCGCAAGACTCATTTGCTGCTGCTCAGTGAGCCTGAATCCCTGGGTCTGTCGCTCGGCCGCGCTGCTCAAGTGAATCGCGAGGATCGAAGTGAAGATCGGCGAAGAAACATCGGGATTCGGCAGCCACGAGCCCATCACCGGGCCAAGGATGACAGTATCGCCTTGACCGATGGCCACATACACGGTGCGACCGCTCATTGTCAGAGAGTTAGGTCCGGAAGCATCTCCGCCCGCCGCATTGGTTCCTTGCGGCAGACCGTCGAGCAGCGTGCGGCGAGTGCCGTCCGGACTCACTATGGAAATGCGCCCGGAGTTGGGGACGTTGACGGTGCCCGTCTCCGAGACCAGCAAGTTACCCTCCTCTGTCAATACACTCCCGATCGGAGCTCGCAAACCGCTGGCAACCACCGCACAGTCTTCGTCTGCATGAGCAGCAATGTTTGTTAGGGATGCGCTTGCGCCGAGAGTGGCAATAGCAGCGCGGCGGATCAACGTACGGATGCGTGCTGTGTGCATGGAGCGCTCCCGACAACGCGTGAGGCAATGCGAGGAGAACGGTCCGTCGTCGTTCGCGTTTATATACGCGGCCATCTGCTGTTCGAGTAGCTGTATTATCTCTTAACTAACAGCAGCAAGAACTCGCACGAACGATGCAACGCAGTGTTGATCGAGACTCATCGCCGAGGAATTCGCCAGTCAGCGCTCACCACAGGTCCGACCCGTAGCGCCGGAATATCTGCTGCTGTTAGCGGCCGGAACGTTTTGAGCGCACCGGCATCGACTGGGCGGATATGTTGTCGAGGAGCAGCTGCGCATCGCAAACACGGGAACGCTGAGCGCGCTGTCGGTGACCATTGTCGTTCAGCGCACATCGTGCATCAGCTTTTCCGGACAATACAACACCATGGGTTCGAATTTCGTCCAGAGCAGCAACAGCACAGCCAGCAAGAAAGGACCACGAGACACGCGGAGTGACGCTCGGCGTCACCCCGCTCACTGCGCCCTTCCCTCCCTCTTGCGCTGTCGGACCGGCGAGGCGAATCGTTGCGGACTGCGCGCTGACGGCAGTCTCAAAAAATTGCCGATGAAAAGGTTTTCTTTATTGAAATTCGCGCGCGACGTGGGGTACTCTAAATCGGCGAGCGCTTGTACCTCCGCACAGCTCTCGATGCGAGAAGTGCCGTTCGCGACCAACGATTATTCGCGCGTGGTGCGCAGGGGGAAGCAAACATGGATGTTGCGCTTTTCGGACGTCATCGCGGTGGCTGGCGCTCAGGCCTGAGCGCACTGGCAGCGACGCTTGTCATTGTTATCACGTTGGGAACGGTAGCAGCGCCACCCGCCTCGGCGGCCACGGTGGATACCGCCGCGTGGTACGTGCTCGTGAATCGGCATAGTGGCAAGGCGTTGGATTTATATAACCTCGCAACCAACGACGGTGCGATCATCGCGCAATGGACGCGCAACGACGGAGCGTGGCAGCAGTGGCAGTTCGTGGACTCGGGCGGCGGCTACTACCGGCTCAAGTCACGACATTCGGGCAAAGTGCTCGATGTTTTCAACTGGTCCAGCGCGGATGGCGCCGCGATCGTACAGTGGACAGATACAAACGGTGCCAATCAGCAGTTCCGTCTCTCGGACTCGGACGGCGGCTATGTACGGCTCATCAACCGCAACAGCAACAAGGTCGTCGAGGTGCAAGGCGCCTCGACCGCCGATGGCGCGAGCGTCGTGCAGTACTTCGACTGGAACGGCGCCAACCAGCAATGGCAGCTCGTCCGCGTGGACGGAACGACGCCCGGTGGAACGTTGCCATCGTCGATTCGATGGAGCTCCAGCGGTGTGTTGGCGGGTCCGAAGCCGGACTCCACGCATGGCGATGTAGTAGCCATCAAGGATTTCACGGTAGTACGGCACAACAACGCGTGGCAGGTCTACGCGACGACAGCGAGTCCGTCGCAGGGGTGGAACCTGGTGCATTTCTCGTTTGCGGATTGGCCGCAGGCGAACGCGGCGACGCATACGTATCTGGATACGGCAACGCCCATCGGTCGCGGATATCGTGCCGCCCCTCATGTCTTCTACTTCGCGCCACAGAACCTGTGGTATCTGCTCTACCAAACCGGCCTGCCAACCTATTCGACCAGCACGGATCCGAGTAATCCTCGCTCGTGGACGACGCCACGAAACTTCATGAGTAGTGAGCCGGCGATCGTGACGCAGAACAAGGGCAATGGTTCGTGGCTGGACTTCTGGATGATTTGCGATACCGCCAATTGTTACTTGTTTTCCAGCGACGACAACGGACACATCTATCGGTCGCAGACGACGCTGGCGAATTTTTCCCCCAACGGCTTTCGGCAACACGGCGATTTGCGTTTACAGGAAGATTCGCGCTTCGCGTTGTTCGAGGGCACAGCGGTCTACAAGGTAACCGGTACCAACCAATATCTGCTGTTACAGGAAGCGATCGGGTCGGATGGGCGGCGTTGGTATCGCTCGTTCACGTCGAGCAGCCTCTCAGGGTCGTGGACCCCGCACCTGGCAACCGAGTCGAACCCCTTCGCTCGATCCAACACTGTCACGTTCAATGGCACCGCCTGGACTCGGGACTTCAGCCATGGGGAGCTGATCCGGATGGGTAACGACCAGACGATGCCGTTGAGTCCGTGCCGGTTGCAGTTCCTGTATCAAGGACAGGATCCGAACGCCGGCGGTGACTACATCCGCCTGCCCTGGCGGATGGGATTGCTGACCCAGACCAACTCTTCCTGCTAACTGTTTGTCGAGCCGTATCTGTCGGAGGGAATCACGAAGCCAATTTTGTTAGCGATAACTTTGGAAAACCGAAGGGGGATCATCAGATGGAACGATCAAGAATCAAAGCCGGGCATTCGAAGTGGGTGTTAGCCCCCACGAGGATCCTGGCGGCAGGAGTGATTGCGATCGCTGCCCTGTTTGCAACGGGGCTCGTCACGGAGGCTGACGCTCAAAGTAATTCCACAATCGTGGTGCGCGCCCGCGGCACAGCCGGCGGCGAAACGATCTCGCTGCGGGTCGATAATGCCAACGTGGCGAGCTGGACGCTGACGACGAGCTACCAGAACTACACCGCATCGACGAGCCTTACCGGCGGCATTACGGTCGCGTTTACCAACGATGCCAGTGGCCGCGACGTGCAAGTGGACTACATCGTCGTCAACGGGGAGACCCGCCAGTCGGAGAACCAGAGTTACAACACCGGGGTGTACGCGAATGGCAGTTGCGGCGGCGGCTCGAACAGCGAATGGATGCATTGCAACGGTGCGATTGGCTATGGCCCGGTCGCCAATTCAGCCAACAGCATCGTCGTTCGTGCGCGTGGTACTGCGGGCGGCGAGTCCATCACCTTAGGCGTCGACAATACCAATCTTGCGACCTGGACACTGACGACGAGCTTCCAGGACTACACCGCGTCGACCACCCTCACCGGTGCGATCACGGTGGCGTTCACCAACGATGCCAGTGGCCGCGACGTGCAGGTGGACTACATCGTCGTCAACGGACAAACGCGTCAGGCGGAGGCTCAGAGCCAGAACACCGCGGTCTACGCGAATGGCAGTTGTGGTGGCGGCAGCTTCAGCGAATGGATGCACTGTAACGGCGTCATTGGATTCGGGAACGTCAATGGCGGCGGCACCGGACCTCTGCCGGCGTTTTTCGTCGGCAACATCACGACCAACGGCGCCGTCAGGTCCGATTTCATCCGGTACTGGGATCAGATCACGCCGGAGAACGAGGGCAAGTGGGGCACGGTCGAAGCGACGCGGGATGTCTATAACTGGAGCGGCCTGGACCGGGCGTACAACTACGCGATAGCGAACAACATCCCGTTCAAGCACCACACCTTCATTTGGGGCAATCAGGCGCCGAGCTGGATCAACTCGCTGAGCGCGTCCGAACAGGCCGCGGAGATCGAGGAATGGATTCGCGACTACTGCGCGCGTTATCCGAAAACGGCGCTGATCGACGTGGTCAATGAGGCCACGCCAGGCCACGCACCGGCCGGGTTTGCGCAGAACGCGTTCGGCAGCAATTGGATCATCCGCTCCTTCCAACTGGCGCGGCAGTACTGCCCCAACGCCGTCCTGATCCTCAATGACTACAATGTGCTGAGCTGGGACACCGACAGGTTCATCCAGATGGCCACTCCGGCCGTCAACGCCGGCGTCGTCGACGCTCTGGGCGCGCAGGGTCACGGTCTGGAGGGCCAGTCTCTAAGCAGCATCCAGAGCAAGCTGAATCAGGTGGCCGCGCTGGGCCTCCCGATCTACATCACGGAGTACGACGTCGCCAGAACCAACGATCAGGAGCAGTTGCAGATCATGCAGACGCAATTCCCGCTGTTCCGCAATCATCCGTCCGTGGCGGGCATCACCCTCTGGGGATACGTGGTTGGCAGCACATGGGTGAACGGCAGCGGGTTGATCAACAGCAACGGCACGCAGCGCCCCGCCATGACCTGGCTGATGAACTACTTGGGCCGCTGACTTTTTGTAATGCGGGCTCCGCATGGCGCAGGCCCTTAGCATCACGCCCCTCCACGGAGGGGCGTGTCTTTGGGCTCACTTGGCTGTGTGGTGTTCCAGCTGGAGCGGCTTTCGAGTTGTTCGACGCCGACACTAATTCATTCATTCATGAATTGCTCGTTGCCGACGAACCCGATGCGCTGCATGCCATTGCGTTGCGCGATTGCCAGCACCTTCGCCACTGTGTCGTACGCCGCACGACGGTCCGGACGCACGTGCAACTCGGGCTGTGGGCGCCGCGCCGCTTCGGCCCGGAAGTAACCTTCCAACTCATCAAGAGTAACTACGTTGCCGTCCCACAGCACCGTACCGTCCCAGTCGATGTCGACGCGGATGGGTTGAGTTTGGATCTGATCTGGCGGCGGCGTCCTGGCCGAGGGCATATCCAACTTCACGGCGTGCGTCAGCACCGGCAACGTGATGATGAACATGATCAATAGCACCAGCATCACGTCGATCAATGGCGTGGTGTTGATGTCCAGCATGGGTTCGCCTTCGCCCCCGCCGCCCACGTTCATTGCCATGGCAAAGCACCTTTCATGCCCGGCGTATCGTCTGACGACTCGTGCGTTCTCCGAGACCGGAGCAATTACGCCTGCCGGGCGTGCGTAAGCCGCAGGACTCTCGGAGGTCTCACAATTTGAGCTTGGCAGTTACACAAGGAAAGAGGCCGGTCCACGTAGGTCATCGGCGCACGGAGGGTAGGCGCGCCCGAGAGGCGGCGCGCGCATCTGTGTGCATGCGGGACAGGTGCGGACGCTCAGCGCGACGACATCAGGCTCTCGGTTTCCGGATGGATCACGTAAACCTGCACGAGCTTGATATCCATCGCCGCGGAGATCGCGGTGTTCTCACCGGTCTTCGGATCAGGATAACCGTCGGCGAGCTTGCGTAGCGCACGATAAATGGACGGCGCCGACGCCTGGCCGTAACTCGCGTGATGGGTGGCCCACGACGTGTTCATCGCGTAGTACCACTGCTCCACGTCCGCGTAGCCGCCGAGCACACCCTCGGCTTTCTCAGGCGTCAATGTCAGGCGCAGCTTCATGCCCTTGAACTTGATGATGGACGGGTCCGACAGCGCCAGCTCCGGCAGCTCCAGGTCGACCGGATCGGTCTCGAGCACGCCATTGACGATGCGGCCCTTGGTGCTGACATGAAACCGCGTGCCGAAACGCGTGTCGATCCGTTGCGAGCCGCCGGGCAGAAAGTGTCCGGTCGAGTCGGCGAGCAGATGATCCAGCGTGCGGTAATAGGAAACGGTGACGTCCGGATCGTTCTTGAGACTGTCGACGTTGCTCAGCTCGAAGACCACGCGATTGAATCGATTCTGCTGGCGCCACTTGGTAGTGATGATGCCGAGCTCGCCTTCCTTCCGATAGTTGCGCACGCAGCCGACGACGCGGAACAGCTGATTGTCGATGCCGGTACGGCCGTCGTCGCTGATGAAGTCCTCGGGCGAGTTCTTGCCATCGAGATCGATGCCCAACGCGTATTTACCAGTGGCTTCGTGATATTCGAATCCATCTGGCTGGGTGTCCGGAAACCAGACCTGCGATTCGTAAGCGAGCTGCGTGTCGATCAGCTTGCGCGGCTTGCCCTTCTCCGGATACAGGATCGCGAACTGCTCGCGCGGTCCGATATTCCAGCCATTGGGACATTCTTCCTTGCCGCCTTCCGTTTCTCGAATGCCCCAGTACTCGTCCCACAGCACATAGCCGATGCGCCCGCCCGGCGGTGCCCAATCCTCGGGAACTGCGACCGCCGCTTTCTTTGTTTCCTCCGCCCGCGGCGACGCCGCGGTCGTCAACAACGGCAGTGCCAGCGCCGCGAGCGCTACTTTCGGCAGCAAACGAAAGTCGATCATATTGTCACTCCGCGTTGTTGTCGTAGTCATCGCGCAACCAGAACGCTTTGTAGCCGTTGCGGTAGCCATAGAACTCGCCCCAGCTGTCACCATGCAGCTCGCCGGGTCCGCGATCACGCCACATCGTATATACCGGCCGCTTACGGAACGCCCAGACGCGCAGCGCGCCTGCTTGCTGAGGTTGGGCGATCTTGCCGGTCATGGGATCGATATACATTACGCTCCACAAACGGCTGGTGCTCTTCGCGTTCTCGGGAGCGGGCACATATGGAAAGGTATTGAGACAGCGCTTGGGATCGCCGCCGCCGCATACCGTCAGCCGATACGCCTGGGGCGAGTTCGGATGATCGCAAGCAAGCTGATCGAGCGCGTCATCGCCGCAGTTGTAGACATATACGGTCTTGCCCCGACTGTCCGCCAATACAATGCCCGAGTAAGTGTCCTGCACCGTAAAGTCGGACGGTGGCTCGGGAGCGCGCTGCGTATACACATTGTTCCAACCCGGCTCGTCACTGCCGCGCTGGCTATGGAAGAACTCGTCTGCCACGCGCGTATATAACGGCTGCTGGCGGAATGCCCACTGACGAATGCCAGGCTCGCGTTCAATGATCGTGAAGTCGCCACGATCCTTCGCATACGCCGGTGCGGCAATCGGTTTCCACGCGCGCGCGCACGTACCCTGACAGTTCGATTTTCCCGGGCTGTCCTTCGAGGATGCGTACACCGAATTGCCTTCACTCGTGACCAGCATGCGGCCCGACAGCAATGGCAAGATCTCGAATTGCGGCGGCACCATCGGCGGCGGCCCGACCGGTTTGCGAGTGCCCGGCCCGTCGCCGCCGGTTCTGCGCAGCGTGCCGCCGTTTACGTCGCCTGGCTGTTCGTCGAGCACCGAGGTATAGAGCGCGTAACCGTCGTAGGCCCACTGACGAAAGCCATCTTTGCGCTCAATGATGGTCCACTTCCCGATCGGCTTCGCTTCCTTGTCCGCGGTCACTGCCGGCCACACGTCGAGACAGCTGGGCCGCGTCTCGACTTCTGGCAATTCCAGGCCGGGTGGATACGGACTCATCAGTCCGGAGTTCACTTTGTACTTGGTGCTGTCGCAGGTTGGCTGTCCCTTGCGCTCGCCGACTGCGCCGTTACGCAATGGCTTCACGGGCCATTGATATAGCGTGTGACCTTTAGCGTCCGCGAAGACGGGCCCTTCCAGTTCGCTGACCACCACCTGGAATCCCGGTGGCATCGGCACGGGCTCGTACGATTCGGTCTTCTGCGTCGCCGCCAGCGCCGCGGCCGACAGCCACAGCGAGGACAGACCCGCCAATACGTTGCGAATGTTTGAACCGCTCACACCAGAATCTCGCTGAGAGGACTGGAAGTCATGTTGCTCTTGCTGCCCCAAGTCGGAACCTCGACGCCCATGGTCCGCAACATCGTGTAGCCGACTCGTGAGACGCCGGTCGCCTCCGCATTCACGTGCAGCCCGGTCTTCACACGGCCGCCGCCGCGACCCGCCGTAAACGCGACCAATTTGTCGAGGGAATGAATGCGCGCGTCGCCGTGATCGGTGTTGGCATAGATCAGGACGTTGTCGAGCAGCGTGCCCTCGCCTTCGCGAACCTTCGTGAATGCCTCGACGAAGTAGGCCCACTCCTCGATGGCACGATGCGCGAACCAGGCGCAGTGGGGTTGATAACCGAGCGTGCCGTCGATCGGCTCCTCGTGAGTGGTCGTGTGATGCGGCTTGTCGAAACCGGCGCGTGTGGTATTCGCCTGCGCGTTCGAGTAGCTCATGTTGAATACACGCGTCTGGTCGCAGGCGACAGCCATCACCATCAGCTGGGTCATCATGCGATGTCTGATCTTTACCATATCGGCCTCGCCTCCCATCGGCGACTCGCTCGAGAGCTTCGGCGGCGCATGACAGGCGGCGATCGGCTCGGGCCGGGTCAGCTGCTGATCGAACTGATGCTCCAGATGTCGCAGCCCGCTGAAGTACTGATCCAGGCGTTGGCGATCCGAGGCGCCCACTGACCTTTCCAGCGATTTGATCTCTCCCATCACGCCGGACAGCACGCTGCGACGAGCCATCAGCCGCGGATTCGGCTTGAACTCCGGCGAATTCGGATCCTGGAAGTCGGCACCGAACAGGCGCGCGTAGAAATCCATCGGTGAAATCTCCGGCGGGTTTGGCGCATTCGGCGTCTCATAGCTGACAGTGTTGCGGAAGTCGCCTGTCGCAGCGGCAGTCAGCGTGCGGAACCGTGTCGTGCGACCGATCTGATTCGCGATCGTGATATCGATGGTCTCGCCCGGCCGCTGGCCGCCGGACTTGGGCGCGGCGCCGGTGCGGCCGATCACCCATCCGGAGTAGTGACATAGATTTGGTTCGCCATCGCGGAACGCGGTGAGATTGGTGATCAGATTGACATGCTCACGAACCCGCGCGACCGGTGCGAGCTGCTCCGGAAGGTCATAGCTGGTACCCGTTTTCTGCGGGACGAAGATGTTGTTGGTGGCGCCGAGGCCCCAGAACCAGGTGCCGAAACGTACCGGCATGGGACGACCGTCGGCCATCGCCGTGGCATTGTCGTTCAGGAAACAATCGAGCAGCGGCAGGCCGACCGCAACCGCGGTGCCGCCCAACATTCCTCGCAGCATGCGCCGTCGGCTGAGCTTATTTGCTTTCATGGTATGAGCTACCTCGATGTCGGAGATTGCGGGGCGGGTGACGCGGGCTCGGTGGCTACCGTCAGTTGTGACGGGCGCTGCGCTGACTTCAGGTCGGGTAGCGGATGGATCACGCGCTCGCGACGCGTATACACCTTACTGAACGCACGGCTGAGTGCGATCTCACGCAGCAGATCGGGCAGCACATAACCGTCGGCTTCGAACCGCTCGGATAGATACTCCAGTACGCGCCGGTCGTTCTCGTCGCTCGGCGTCCCGGTGCCATAGGCAAAGGCACGGCGCACCATGCACCAGGGCAGTTGCGGATTGTCGCGCAGCGCCTCGCCTAGTCCCGCGGCATCGGTGAATTCGACGCCATCGAGGTTGCCGCTGGTATCGATCGGTGCGTCGTTCTCCGTGTCGCGGAAACCACCCGAGCCATCGAACGCCTCCATCGTCAATCCCATCGGATCGGTGATGCGATGACAGCCGGCGCAGCCTGGATCCTGCAGATGGAAGTTCACACGCTCGCGCGCGGTCTTGATGTTTGGATCCGGATTCTGAATCGCGGAGAAATCGACATTCGGCGGCGGCTTCGGCACCTCCTGACACAGGAACACTTCACGCAAGGCCTTGCCGCGCATCGTCGCCGAGCTGCGTCCCGGATGCGAATGCAGAGCGAGGAAACTGATCTGCGTCAGCAGACCCGCGCGCGGGCTGTCGGCCGGGAATTCGAACGGTGCCCAACCCGGGCCGGGTGCAGGCACTTGATAGATTGGAGCCAGCGACGGCGACATGAACGTCTGGCGTGTTGTGAACAGATCGCGATAGTCCTTGCGTTGCGTGACCAGATGATCGACGGCGGTCCGCAATGTTTGCTCGCGCGCGTCGACCGCGGTTTCACCGGAGAAGATTGGATAGATCAGATTGTCCTTCGCCAGGGTCGCGAACTGTTCGAAGGCGAACATGTCGTCGAACAACGCACGCACACCTGTTTCGAGTCGTGGGCTGGCGAGCATGCGATCCACTTCGCGCTTGAGACCCTTGCGCGTATGCAGCTCACCGCTCTCGGCAGCCTTCAGCAACTGCGCATCCGGCGCGGCATTCCACAGGAACAAACTGAGCCGGGTCGCCAGCGAGTAGGCATCCAAGCGCTGTTCGCCCGGTCGATCGGGATCGGGCTCGGAATGCTCCGCGACCAGCAGCACGCTCGGACTGAGCAGCAGTCCTTCGATCGCGACGCTCAGGCCCTGGTAGAAATCTTTCAATGACGCCGCGGCTGCATTTGCTTCATCGATGATCGCTTCGAGGCGCTCGGGCGGCACCGGCCGCCGGTACAGCAGCGGTCCTACCTGCGAGAGGAATGTGCGTGCACATTCCGGATCGGCCGCATCCGTCGCGGCTGGTGAGCAAGACACTAGATATCCGCGACTTTCCTCGCGCACGATCTCGGCCGCGACCTTCCCCGCCGTCTTCTGGTAGATCTCCAGTTGAGTATCGGTGATGCCGGCGACGGCGGTGCCGCTGTTGAGCAGGCCGTCGACGCGAGGCACGGCGGCAAAGTTTGCCGTCGGTTTCACGTTCGGCCCGAACACATACATCACCGTGTTCAAGTATTGCTGTTCGGTGAGCAGCCGCAGCGACGCAGGCGTCCCCTTCGACTGCGGCTCTCGGTTGCTGTTTATTAGACCCACGGCAGCGGCGGCGCCGATGGCCGCGACCGCCACCACACCGACCGCAAAAACACGCACTCGTTGCCGCATTTAAAACCTCTGAAGCTGGTTGTGTCGGGTCAGCAAGGCAGTCATGGCCGGGCACGTTCCAGTGAATCCACCACGCCGCCACTCAATGTTTCATCGCTGGATGGACGCGGCTTCACGCGCACGCGCTCGTCCCAGCCGGCGAGTACCGCTGCGGGCGTGGGCTTGTCGAACAAGCTGCCGGCGATGAAAAAGGCCAGGCTGGCCGCCAGCCCTACATAAATGGGAAGGTTTGCGTAGATATCGCCCAGCACGGCCATCGTGCCCAGCGTTCCCGCCATTCCGGCGAAGATGCTGGCGATCGCGCCCCGTGCCGTCGCGCGTCGCCACACCATGCCGCCAAGCACGGCGACCATCAGCCCACCGACCAGGATGTCCGAGGCGATCGTCAAACCGGCGATCACGTCCTGCAGCAGGCAGGCGATCACCGCCATGGCGAGGCCGAAGATGACGATATAGACGCGGCTGTGACGGACTTCATCGTGCTGATCGCTGGCACCGTCGCGACGCCGGCCGTGCACGTCTTCTTTCGCCACTGTCGCTGTCGCGATCAGCGCGCCGCTCGAAGTCGACATGATGGCCGACAAGGCGCCTGCGACCACGAGCCCGGCCAGCCCCACGGGCAGCACGTGCCGAACGATTTCGGTGTAGACCTGATCGCGGCCTTCGAGTCCGGGCAGCAACACTTTCGCGGCCATGCCGATCAAGGCGCCGGCGATGCCATAGGCAAAGCCATAGCCTGCAGCCGCAAGACCCGCCCAGCGAGCAACGGAATCGCTGCGTGCCGTGAAGACTCGCTGCCACAGATCCTGACCGATGACCATGGTCGGCACATACAGCACGACGTACGTGAAGATCTTGCCGGCGCCGATGGCGGTCCAGTCGAACGCTTCGGGAGGCAGGCGCTCGTGCAGACCGGCGAAGCCGCCGGCGCTATACAAAGCCATGGGCAACAGAATGAGAAACATACCGATCGTCTTGAGCACGAACTGCACGATGTCGGTGAACGTGATCGACCACATGCCGCCGAGCACCGAGTACACGATCACGACGCTGCTGCCGATCAGGATTGCCGGCACCTTTTCGATATCGAACAACACGGAGAAGATGGCGCCGTAGGCGATGGTCGAGGTCACCGCGATCATCAACGTGTAGGCCATCATCACGATACCCGACACGACGGTGCCCATCTCACCGTAGCGAAGCTCCAGCATCTGGCTGACGGTGTAGACCCGCAGTCGATTGATCAACGGCGCGAGCACCAGGCTGATGAGCGCCACGCCGGTGGACATCGAGAACACCAGCCACACTCCCGACAAGCCATGTTGATAGCCAAGCCCGATGCCGCCGAGCGTGGCACCGCCGCCCATCACCAGCGCGGCAAGCGTTCCGGCATAGAGCACGGGTCCGAGCCGTCGGCCGGCGACGAGAAAGTCGGCCTGGGTACGCGCGCGAGTTTTCGCGTACCAGCCGATGCCGATCATCCCGGCCATGTACAAAGCGATTACCAGTAGATCCATCGTCACCCATGCCTCGGATTTAGAGTCTGTTCAACCGGCCGGCGCCTATCAATGAGCGCCGAGTCGGCATCATTTAGCGGGGCTAAACGCCGCCCTTGATCGCCCAACAGCGGTGCGTGTGCGACGCGTGGCGCACCACTTGCGACGTCATCGCAGCCGATCAATGTCCTTCGGTGCGACCTCGCCAGCGGCATTGCCCCAGGAATTGCGCACGAAGGTGAGCAACGCCGCGGCCTGCTCGTCGCTGAGTTTCTGAGCGAAGGCCGGCATCGTCTGCCACGCGTGCATGCGCCATTCACTCGACGGCGGCTCGACCGGCAATCGCGGACCATTGAGCACTAGATCGATCAGCGACGAGGGGTCCGGAGCTTGTGCAAACGGGCTGCCAGCCAGCGACGGGCCGGTGTCTGCCGAGCCCTGGCCGGTCGGCAAATGACAGGTGCCGCAATGAATGTCGTACTGCCTCGCGCCCTGCTCCATAACTGTCTTGCTCGGGCGGGCGTTGCTGCCAGCCTGCGCCGGAAGACTCTTCAGGTAAGTGGCCATTGCGCGTGTGTCCGCTTCGGACAGATGACGGGTGCTGTTCAACACGACCTCGTTCATGGTCCCCATGACATGGGTGCGCGTATTGCTGCCGAGCTTCAAGTAATTCGCGATGTCCTCTTCCGACCATGCACCGAGACCGTGCGGCGACGGCGTGAGATTGGGAGCGCCGCGCACGACCGGGCCGCGCTCTTCATCGATTTCCTGCAGGATGCCGCCGGTGTAGAGCGCATCTGCCCGCTCCGCGCCCAAGAAGTTGCGCGGTGAATGGCAGGCACTGCAATGAGCCAATGCTTCGACCAGATAGGCTCCGCGATTCCACTGCGCCGAACGCCCCGCATCAGGAACGAAACGTCCCTCCTCGAAGTACATCGACTTCCACACCCTGAGCAGGCCACGCTGGCTGTATGGAAAGTTCAGCTCGTTTGTCCTGGCCGGCGCGCTCACCGGTTTGAGACTCATGAAGTAGGCGTACAGCGCACGCAGATCCGCGTCGTCGATCTTGGTGAAGCTGGGATAAGGAAAAGCCGGATACAGATGCCGGCCGTCGGGCCGCAGTCCGCGACGCATGGCGGACTCGAACTGCTGGAAGCTCCAGCCGCCGATGCCGGTGGTTTCATCCGGCGTAATGTTGGTCGAATAGATCGTGCCGAAATCCGTGGGGAATGGCACGCCGCCTGCAAAGACAGCGCCGCCCGGTTGCGTATGGCAGCTTACGCAGTTCGCGGCGCGGACCAGATATTCGCCGTGCTCGAGCTCCGTGCGCTCATTGCTGTCGGCTGCCGCCGGCGCGGCGGACAGCAGCGCGCTCAATGCGAGGGCCAGCAGAGAGCGACCCGCAAGTTTCGCCAGAACCATGCACTACCCCATTCATCACTGCCTAATTCCTCTGCACGGCTTCGTTGCCGATGTGTCTCGACTATAACGTCTATACAAACCAATTCAAATGCCTGTACATTATTTTTACCGGGACGCGGGCCATGATCCGTGACGGCGCATTTCACATTCCGTTTGCACCATTGCGTTGCGCATTATTAGATGTCCATTCGATCGCACGACAGGCAGACGCACGACACGCAGCAAACAGGCGCGGCATTGCCGCCGATGCGCGCGATTCAGGCGTTCGAAGCCATCGTTCGCTGTGGCAGCGTCGCCGCGGCCGCGGACGAGCTGGGCGTTTCGTCCGGTGCGATCAGTCAGCAGTTGCGCAAGATCGAACGTGAGTTGGGCACGCGCCTGCTCGAGCGCGATGGACGCTCGCTCACTCTCACATCGTGGGGCCGCATGTACTACGAGCAGGTACGGACAGCGTTCAACGAACTACGTCGCGCGCAGCACCGGCTTCAAATCGCCCGCGCCAAGCAAGGCATCGTGCTCAGTGCTCCGCCGCCGCTCGCGCTGTGGCTGCAGCGCTTGTTGTTGGAGTGGAGCTCGAATCACGGCGCGGTAAATCTGCGACTCATCGGCTCGGAACGAGAGCCGGTGTTGCAGGATGAAGGCATCGACTTTCGAATTTGCTACGGCGCCGACGCGCGCCGCTACGAGCGCTTTTCGGAATTGTTTGGTGATGCGGTTGTGCCAGTTTGCTCGCCGGAGTTCCTGCGGCGGCATCCGGTGGAAAACGCAGCCGACATTCTCGAGTGCTCGTTGATCGAGATCCTCTGGGACAGCCGCCATCGCCCGCCGCCGACCTGGGCCGACTGGGCATGGTCGGCCGGTCTCGCCCCACCCCGGCAGCCGGCGCGTCTGACTTTCTCGCTCGCGAGCGCGGCGATCGATGCGGCTCAAGATGGTGGCGGCTTCGTGCTCGGGCAGATCTCGATGATCGCCGAGCACGTTCACCGGGGACGCCTGGTGGTCCCCATCGACCGGCGTCTGAGCCTGCCGGAATCCTATTTTCTGGCCTGGGAGCGCGGCACGCTGGAGCGGCAGCGCTGCGCCGATTTTCGCAACTCGCTCATCGCTGCCGGTCGGCGCCAGCAGGATCTTGCCAGGAGCGCGCTGCCGTCACACCGAGCGTGACGACGAAGTCAGCGATGTGAACGTGGCGACCAGTTCGTGCAGATTGCCTGGATAGGTCAGCCGCACGAAAGTGATCGCCGAGGTCAGGCTGCGCGTCGTGCGCTCGACGATGAGGCACGGGCTACCCGATTTGATCTTCAGTTGCGCGGCTTCCTCGGCGCTGGCGCCCGACGCGCGAATGCGATGCTCGGCGACGTTCCAGGGAACCTGCTGCAACAACCAAGCGCCGGGAGATATATCGGCGAAGGGTTCCGTTGCAGCGCCGGCCACCGACTGCAGGTTGATCAAGCGGTACTCGATGCAGAACGGCTGATCCTTCGCGAAATGCCGGCACACCAGCTCCAGCACGGGCAGCGCCTCGTCGCTGTTCAGCAAGGCGCGATCCTCGCGCGTCGCGCGGCGTTTGTGGCGCTCCACTATTTCAAAGCTATAGGGCATGCCGAGCGCATCGACTTCGGTCTTGATGTCCGGGATGGACAGCACCGCGGACTGCGAGTGCGGGCGGCTGACGAAGCTGCCGAACTTGCGCCGCCGCTCGATGATCCCAGCCTGGGCCAGCTGCGTGAGGACCTTGTTGACGGTCATCCGCGAACAGCCGTATTGCTCCATCAGCTCCAGCTCGACCGGAATCCGCCGACCGGGCTCCCAGCGGCCGGACAGGATGTTGCCCTGGATGTCCGATAAAATGCGTTGATGCAGCGAAATCGCCTGACCGGTCTGTTTGTCACTTCGAGCGGCCGCGGCCGTATTCATCGAAGCCCGCTTTTTCTTTTCCTTCAAGCGCACAACTCCTGCATCGTTCTCTCATAAGCGTCGCGCACCGAGTCGCGCGACCGATGTCGACCGCGTTCGATCTGCTTGACGCCACTCACCCAAACACAATCGACGACGCCGCCGCCAGTGGCAAACAGCCACGAGTCGATCAGCGCATCGCCCGAACGGCATATCATGGCCGGTTCGCGTCGCGACAGGCTCACCAGATCGGCGGCTGCGCCTTCGATCAGCCCTGTCTGCGGCGCGCCGAGCGCCCGCCCTCCTCCCGACAGCGCGCGTCGATATAGCGCCATGCCGGTCGAGTGGCCTTCCAGGCCGATCACGTTGCGGATCCCGAGCGACAGCCGCTGAGTGTACTCCAGAAGGGATAGCTCGCCTGACAGACTGATGCATACATTCGAATCGGTGCCGATGCCGAACTGACCGCCAGCGGCAGCAAAGTCGGCCGCGGGAAAGATGCCATCGCCCAGATTTGCCTCCGTCACCGGGCAGAGTCCGACCGTCGCGCCACTGCGCGCGATGGCTTCGATCTCGCCAGTATCCACATGGGTCGCGTGCACCAGGCACCACCGCGAATCCACTGCGGCATTGTCCAGCAACCATCGTACCGGCCGCAGACCCGACCAGGCGAGGCAGTCGCGAACCTCGTTCTGTTGTTCGGCGATGTGAATGTGCACGGGCGCGTCCGGCAACATGCGCACTACTGCGGCGAGCTCCCCAGGCGTTACTGCTCGCAGACTGTGCGGCGCGACACCAACCACGCTCGCCGGTAGCGTCGCGACTACTTCACGGCAGCGCTCCAGCAGGCGTGCATAACTTTCGACATCGTGAATAAAGCGTGCCTGTCCCTCGCTCGGCGTCTGGCCGCCGAACGAGGCATGAGCATAGAACACCGGTAGTAGCGTCAGCGCGATGCCGGTCTCGCCGGCGGCCGCAGCGATGCGCCCCACCATCTCTGCCGGATCGCCAAAGCGGCGACCACCGATATCAT
The DNA here is from genome assembly GCF_003104955.1 of Steroidobacter cummioxidans. Classification (NCBI taxonomy): domain Bacteria; kingdom Pseudomonadati; phylum Pseudomonadota; class Gammaproteobacteria; order Steroidobacterales; family Steroidobacteraceae; genus Steroidobacter; species Steroidobacter cummioxidans. Next base: position 74,422 of record NZ_LSRW01000049.1, read on the forward strand.
GATGGAGATAGTGAAATTCGCCGACGCGACCGAAGCCCGCTTCGAGCATTTCGACGTAGGCCTGCGCGGCGATTGCCTGCAGGTGCTCCGGCGACATGCGCGAGGCAAATCGATACATCGTGTCGCGCCAGCTCCAGAAATTGTCCTCGCTTCGGCCGCGAGTTTCGGCGAGACCGGCCATGCCGCGTTGAAATGCATGGCTGTGCAGATTCGGCATCGTCGGCACGATCACTTGATGACGCTCATCGCCCACCTTTGGCGCAACATCACTCTCGATCTTTGCGATACGCGCGCCATCGAGGTGCAAACGGGACGATTGCACCCAGCCCGTCGTCGTGAGCAGTTGCTCAGTATACAAAACAGTCATTGCGCCAACTCCCGCGATACGCGCGCAGCCCTTGCTTTCTCGGTATCGATTATATGACTATACAATAACACTTCGACAGGCTCGATGCTCCGATACACCGATGATCGCCACTGCCCTCGACCGACAGCCCACGCAGGAACGTCTGTGGCGCAATGCGCGGCTCGCGACCATGGCGCGAGGTGCGATGGGTATTGGCGTCGTAACAAAGGGCGCGCTGCTCATCCGTGGTGAGCGCATCGTGTTCGCTGGCCCCGAGCGCGACCTGCCGCCGTCGGGCGATGCGTCGCGCGATGAAATAGATTGCGAAGGTCGATGGATCACGCCGGGCCTCGTCGACTGCCACACGCATCTCATCCATGCTGGCGATCGAGCCCAGGAGTTCGAGCTGCGTCAGCGTGGCGCTACTTATCAGGAGATCGCAGCTGCCGGCGGCGGTATCATCTCGACATTGCGTGCCACGCGCGCCGCGACGACAGAAGGGTTGGTCGCCGACGCGCTACGCCGTCTGGATGTCTTGATCGACGAGGGCCTCACCGCGATCGAGATCAAATCCGGTTACGGACTCGATCTCGACACCGAGCGTCGCATGCTGCAAGCCGCGCGCGAGCTGGGTCGACTTCGTAATGTTCATGTCCACACGACCTTTCTCGGCGCGCACGCGATACCGCCGGAGATGTCGGGGAATGCCGATGCATATATCGACAGCGTGGTTGAATCCATGCTGCCCGCCCTGGCGGCCGAAGGACTGATCGATTCGGTCGATGGGTTTTGCGAAAACATCGCGTTCTCGCCTGCGCAAATCTCACGCGTGTTCGAAGCTGCGGCCAAGCACGGATTGCGCGTGCGGCTGCATGCCGATCAGCTGTCCAATCTCGGCGGCGGGCGATTGGCGGCGGAGCACGTTGCACTGTCGGCGGATCACTTGGAATTTTCCGATGAGCTCAGCGTGGCAGCGATGGCTCACGCCGGGACCGTGGCCGTGCTGCTGCCTTGGCGCCTTTCTATTTTTTTCTTGCGGGAGAAAACCCTTGCCGCCAGTTGGACCTGCTGCGCCGGCATGGCGTGCCGATTGCCGTCGCGACCGATTGCAATCCCGGCACCTCCCCGCTCACGTCGCTGTTGCTCGCCATGAACATGGCGGCGACGCAGTTTCGACTCACCGTAGAAGAATGTTTGATCGGCACAACGCGTGAAGCAGCGCGCGCCTTGGGTCTGGAGAGCGAGACCGGCACGCTGGAAGCCGGCAAGCTCGCAGACTTTGCCGTATGGGACATCGATGCGCCCGCCGAGCTGGTCTATCGGATCGGCTTCAACCCGCTGCATTCGCGTTTCTGGAGAGGTCGATGATTGCAATCGTATTGCAGCCCGGTGCCACGTCCCTCGAAGATTGGCGAGCGGTCTATCGTGGCGCCACGCCGCGGCTCGATGCCTCCTGCCGAGCGGCGGTCGAGAAGGGAGCAACCGCGGTCGCGAGGATTCTCGCGCGCGGCGAGCCGGTTTACGGTATCAACACTGGCTTCGGCAAGCTCGCGACGGTGCGCATCGAGGATGCAGACCTCAGCCGCCTGCAAAAAAATATCGTTTTGTCGCACGCCGCCGGCACCGGCGATCCGCTGCCAACCCGCATCGTCCGATTGATGATGGCGCTCAAGCTCGCAAGCCTCGGTCAAGGCGCATCGGGCGTGCAGCCCCGCACGCTGGAGTTCCTGGAGACGATGCTCTCTGCGGAGATTGTTCCGGTCGTGCCAGCGCAAGGTTCAGTGGGCGCCTCCGGCGATCTGGCTCCGCTCGCCCACATGACGGCTGCGATGATCGGTGTCGGCGAAGTCGATACGCCCTCGGGCCGTGTGCCCGCGACCGAAGGCTTGGCGCGTGCGAATCTGCAACCGCTGACGCTGGCGCCGAAAGAAGGTCTAGCGCTACTGAATGGCACGCAATTCTCGACCGCGGTTGCACTCGCCGCGTTGTTCGAGGCGGAAGTTCTGTTTCAAACGGCGCTGGTCACCGGCGCGCTTTCGACCGACGCGGCCCGCGGCACCGATACTCCGTTCGACCCGCGCATTCATGCGCTACGAAAACATCGAGGCCAGATCGAAGCGGCTCGAGCATTGCGCGAGCTGATGGCAGGCAGCGCCCTGCGTGCGTCGCATCTGGTAAACGACGATCGCGTACAAGATCCCTATTGCCTGCGCTGCCAGCCGCAGGTCATGGGTGCGTGTCTGGATATGTTACGCAACGCCGCCACGTTCCTTACGACTGAAGCTAACGGTGTATCTGACAATCCGCTCATTTTCGCGGATGAGAATGAAGCGCTGTCCGGCGGCAACTTTCATGCGGAAGCAGTTGCCTTCGCGGCCGACATGATCGCGATCGCGGTATGCGAGATTGGTTCGATTGCCGAGCGCCGCATTGCCATGCTGATCGATCCGGTGCTGTCTGGCCTGCCGGCATTTCTCACGCCGCGCCCCGGCCTCAACTCCGGCTTCATGATTCCGCAGGTCACGGCCGCAGCGCTCGTGTCGGAGAACAAACAGCGCGCCTATCCAGCCAGTGTCGACTCGATTCCGACGTCCGCCAATCAAGAGGATCACGTTTCCATGGCGGCTCATGGCGCGCGCCGGCTGTTGCCGATGATCGACAATGCGACCGCCGTGATCGGCATCGAGCTGCTGATGGCTGCGCAAGCCTGCGATTTCCGCGCGCCCTTACAGACCAGCGTGCCGCTCGAATCCGCCCGCAGCACGCTGCGCGAGCGGGTGCCGATGCTCGAGGATGATCGTTACATCTATCCGGATATGGAACAGGCGACCTCGCTGGTGCGTAGTGGCGCGATCATCGCCGCTGCCGGCCTGCCCTTGCCTCAGGTTCTTCGCGAGACGCATTGATGCACTCCGAATGGCTATCGATCCGGCGGGGTGCTGCGCCGCTGCTGCTCAGCATGCCGCATTCCGGCATTGATCTGCGCGGCTTCGAGTCCCGTTTCGTTTCGCCATGGCTGGCCCGGCGCGACGCGGACTGGTGGATCGATCAGCTGTATGGCTTCGCGACAGCGCTCGATGTGACGATCGTGCGTACGACGGTTTCTCGCAGCGTTATCGACGTTAATCGCGATCCCTCGGGACGATCTTTGTATCCGGGGCGCGCGACGACTGAGTTGTGCCCGGGAACGACATTCGACGGTGAGCCTCTGTATCTCGACAACGCGACAGTCACGCCTGCAGAGATCGAGGAACGGCGTCTGCAATACTTCGATCCCTATCACGCGGCGCTACGCAGCGAGATCGAGCGACTTCGCCAGCGGCATGCCAACATCGTTCTTTACGATTGCCATTCGATTCGCTCCCACATTCCGCGCCTGTTCGACGGCGAGCTGCCGCAGTTCAACATCGGCACCAACGATGGCCAGTCATGCGCCCCGGCGTTGAGCGACGCCGTCGTCGCGGCCTGCGCGAGCTCCAATTTCAGTCACGTTTTGAATGGCCGCTTCAAGGGTGGCTACATCACTCGCTTCCATGGCCGGCCCGCCGAAGGTGTCCACGCAGTGCAGATGGAGCTTGCCTGCCGCGGCTACATCGACGAGCCGACCGGTCCCGTGTCGCCAGAGAACTGGCCGGCGCCATTCGATCTGGATTTCGCAAAGCCGCTGCGCACCGTGCTGGAAACGGTGCTCGGCCGCTGCATCGAATTCGCTCTGAAGCCGGCCTACGTCCAAGCAGGTATTTCCCATGCGCAGAATCGATAAGTCCCGCACCATCCGCGCGCCGCGCGGCCAGACTCTCAGCGCCCGCAGCTGGCTCACCGAAGCACCGCTGCGAATGCTGATGAACAATCTTGATCCGGACGTCGCGGAGCGTCCCGAGGAGTTGGTCGTTTACGGCGGCATCGGTCGCGCGGCCCGGGACTGGGATAGCTTCGATCGCATCGTTGCGACGCTGCGCCGGCTCGAGGACGATCAAACCTTGCTGATCCAGTCGGGCAAGCCGGTCGGTGTGTTCCGCACGCATCGCGATGCGCCGCGCGTGCTGCTCGCCAACTCGAATCTGGTGCCGCACTGGGCGAACTGGGAGCACTTCAGTGAGCTGGATCGCAAAGGACTCATGATGTACGGCCAGATGACGGCCGGCTCGTGGATCTACATCGGTTCGCAAGGCATCGTGCAAGGCACATATGAAACATTCGTCGAGATGGGGCGTCGCCATTACGGCGGCAATCTGCGCGGCCGCTGGATTCTGACCGCCGGTCTGGGCGGAATGGGCGGCGCGCAGCCGCTCGCCGCAACCATGGCAGGTGCCAGCTGTCTCGCGATCGAATGTCGCCAGTCCAGCATCGACTTCCGTCTGCGCACCGGCTACGTGGATGTGTGCGCGAAGGATCTCGATGAGGCGCTCAATATTCTCGAAGACTCTCGGCGCACCGGCAAGGCGATCTCCGTCGCGCTCCGCGGTAACGCCGCCGACGTGCTCCCCAAACTGTTGCGCCGAGGCGTGCGACCCGACGCGGTCACCGATCAAACATCGGCGCACGATCCCGTGAATGGGTATCTCCCCCTGGGATGGACCGTCGAGGATTGGGATGAGGCGCGTGCCAAAGATCCGTCTGGTGTCGCGGAGGCCGCGAAGACTTCGATGGCGGTGCATGTCCGAGCGATGCTCGAATTCCATCGCCTCGGCATCCCAACTTTCGACTATGGCAACAACATTCGCCAGGTCGCTTTCGACCGCGGTGTCACCGACGCATTTGCGTTCCCCGGCTTCGTGCCCGCTTACATTCGGCCGCTGTTCTGCCGCGGTGTCGGGCCGTTCCGCTGGGCGGCGTTGTCGGGTGATCCGGAAGACATCTACCGCACCGATCAAAAGGTGAAGGAGCTGATTCCGGACGATCCGCACCTGCACAACTGGCTGGACATGGCGCGCGAGCGCATTCATTTTCAAGGTCTGCCGGCGCGCATCTGCTGGGTCGGTCTCGGCCAGCGCGATCGGCTCGGTCGCGCGTTCAATCAAATGGTCGCTAGCGGCGAACTGAAGGCACCGATCGTGATCGGCCGCGATCACCTCGATTCCGGCTCGGTCGCCTCGCCCAATCGCGAGACCGAGGCAATGCAGGACGGCTCGGATGCGGTTTCCGATTGGCCGTTGCTCAATGCGCTGCTGAATACGGCCTCGGGCGCGACCTGGGTGTCGTTGCATCACGGCGGCGGCGTGGGCATGGGGTTCTCACAGCACGCTGGCATGGTCATCGTCTGCGACGGCTCGAAAGAAGCGGACGCTCGCCTCGCTCGCGTGCTGTGGAACGATCCGGGCACCGGCGTCATGCGTCACGCCGATGCGGGTTACGATATCGCGATCGACTGCGCGCGCGAGCGCGAGCTGGACTTGCCCGGCATCACTGACCGCTGATAGGAGTGTCGAGTTGAAGGTTTTACGAGCGTCCGCGTATCAGCGAATGCCATGGAAGAACGGCGGCGGAGAAACATTCGAGATCGCAATCTCGCCGCCGGGCTCGACGCTCGATACGCTGGAATGGCGCGTCAGCATGGCGGTGGTCGCGCAGGATGGTCCGTTCTCGATCTTCCCGAACATCGACCGCACGTTGTGTGTTATCGATGGACGCGGCATGGAACTGGACTTTGGCGCAGACGGGGGCATTCGCACCGTCACGCGAGACAGCGCGCCGTTCCGCTTCCCCGCCGATCTTGGCGTTCACGCGCGGCTCCTTGCGGAAGCGATCACCGACCTCAATGTAATGACGCGTCGTGGCCGCTATCGTCACAGGGTCGATCGTCTGACCATTGACCGTCAGCTGACGCTGAGCGTTGGCCCGGAGCAGTCGCTGCTGTTCTGTGAAACGGGCGATGTGAGCTGCGCCATTGAAAGCCAAGCCGAGATCGAGCTCGGCGCACGCGACTGTCTTCTGATGGATGTGCCGCCGGGCGTGTTGACACTCTCGGCGGCGCGTTCTCCGGCGTCCGTATATTTGATTCGACTCTATCGCACGATCGCGGCCAGGGCGTCGAGGAACTGATCGTTCTCAGCCGTCGTGCCGGTCGAGACGCGGATGAAGGTCTGATAGTTCGGCTCCAGCCAAGGCTTGACGACTACGCCGGCCTTGAGCAGCGCTGCCGCCACCTGCACGCTGTCGCGAGCGGCGTCGAAGAACAAGAAATTTCCTTCCGATCGGGCGACGCGCAGACCGAGATCGCGCAGTGCCTTGGACATGCGCTCGCGCTCGGCGGTAATGCCAGCCACGGAATTTCTCATCCATGCTTCGTCGTCGAGTGCCGCGACCGCCGCCGCCTGTGCCGCAGCGTTTACATTGAACGGTGTCTTGGCAGCGGCAAGCATCCTCGCGATCCTGGAACTGGAGCACACTGCGTAGCCGACACGCAGTCCAGCCAAGCCAAATGCCTTTGAGAACGTACGCAGGACCACATAAGGACGGCGGGCCTGTCGCAACATTTCCAGGCCGTCGGGAACTGCGTCGGACACGAACTCGCGATAGGCCTCGTCGAGCACGAACATTGTCGTGGCAGGCGTAGCCTCGATCACGCGCGCCAGGCCATCATGATCCAACGCAGCGCCAACTGGATTCCAGGGCGTCGGTAGAAACAGAATATTGGGTGCCTGCGCCAGCGCGGCCTCCAGAGCGGCGACGTCGAAGTCGAGGTCCGCTGTCATTGGAACCTTCGTAACGCGGGCTCCGACCGCCAGCGGTTCGATCTCATGCAGGCCAAAACACGGCGCGACCGTGAGCGCAGTACAGCCTGCACTCAGAAACGCGCGCGACGCAGCGGCAATCATCTCTTCCGAGCCATTCCCGACCACGATGTTCTCCGGCTCGGTGCCGAGACGCTTTCCGAGCGCCGCACGCAGCGACTCGCAGCCAGGATCGGAATAGCGCCACAGCTCGACGGCACCATTGGCCAGTGCCTCCAGAACAGCCGGCGAACAGCCGTACGGATTCTCATTGCTCGCCAACCGCGCGATTCGCTCCAGACCGCTCACAGCGCGGGCTGCGGCCAAACTCAGGCCGGCGTTGTACTTCGGCAGTGCTTCGACATGAGGATTGAAATAGGGTTCGGCCGGCGACAGGGTCTGCTTGCTCACAATCGTTACTCTGACCATCAGGGAGTGACGCCGTTGACGATCTTGAGCCGCTGCACGCGATGGTCTTCCGACGTATAAATGTTGCCTTTGAGATCGAATTCCATCTGGTGATTGCGATGGTATTCGCCCGCCCAGGTGCCGAAGTGACCGAAGCGGCTCAGCACCTTGCCGTCGGCGCGACGCAGCAGCACGGTCTGAAAGTTGCCTGGATCGTTCATCACCATGAAGGTCTGCTGCGCGTCCGGCCACAGGCTGACATTGCCGACCGAACCCGACCCCTGGGTGTGCGGCTCGTAGACATATTCGGTCACGAACGTGCCGTCCTTGCGGAACACCTGCATGCGGTTGTTGAGCCGATCACAGACGTAGACCAGTCCGTCCTTCGCGATGCGAATGCAATGAACCAGATTGAACTGCTTCGGCAGCGTCGGGCCGCCGTCATAACGCGGCAGTTTTTCGTCGGTCGGCGGCTTGCCGTAGGCGCCCCACTGACGCTTGAACTTGCCGGTATCCGCATCGAACACGATGACGCGGTGATTGCCATAGCCGTCGGCGATGAAAGCTTCGTTGGTCTCGGGATCCACATCGACTGCCGCGGCACCACTCAGTTGCGTCGGATCCAAACTGCCCTTGGACGGGCCGCGTCCGCCGATCTGCAGCAGAAGCTTTCCGTTCGGATCGAACTTCAGATACATGCCATCCGGCGGACTGCCGTCGCTACCGACGCGCGTCTGGCTGCCGCCGATCCAGATGTTTCCTTTGTAGTCGACATACAGGCCATGCCCCGCGCTTGGCCAGTCGTAACCTTTGGCCTGCTCGGGCCCGCCCCAGGCGCGCAGCACATTGCCCTGCTCGTCGAACTCGATGATCGCCGGCGCTGGCACGCAGCACTTTCCAGTCGGCGGTACCTGCGCCGCGCCGCGCGCGTAATTGGGCACCAGTTCCGGGCTATGGAACATCCACAGATGATTGTTGGCATCGACATGGATGCCGTTGATGAGCCCGAGCGCCCACTGATTCGGCAGTGGCAGCCTCGGCCAGCTGGAGTCGAGTTCGTATTCGGGAACCTTGTCCGCCGCCGGCTCCGACGCCTGCCCCACTAACGGCGCGAACGCCAGCACCATGAGCGCTACCCTGATCAATGAACCTTGCATGCTCGACGGTCTCCGCAATCGGCAAAGAAACAATGCACGACGATGCGGGCGGCTTGATCGCCGCCCGCGCTGGTCGAGGTGCTCAGAGATTCATGCGGAATCCCACAGTAAACGTTCGGCCGAGCACGTCGTACAGCCGCGCATTCGCTGGGGCGATCGTATAGTTGAAGCCACCGGGATTGGCCGCCACGATTGCCGGGTCCTTGTCGGTGATGTTTCTCACGTTGAGGAAGCCCTCGATCTGCGTGGCGCCAACATCGATCCCGTACGACAGCGCGAGGTCGAAGTACACCGCGCCATCGATGTGGTTGTCACTGACCGTCACGTACTTCGTCGTGGACGTGGGACAGCCGCTGCTGCACTCGATCCAGTCATTGTCATACACGCCGGAGCTGATGCCGCGTGCCGTCACAGAGGCGGTGAACGACTCCAGGGCGTAGCCGATCGAGGCGTTCCACTTCCAGCTCGGCGGACCGAACGACGTGTTCATGCCGGCCGTGTCGTCGACGACTCCTTCGGTCGTGGTCGCGTTGCGCTTGTAATTGGTCGCGAGCGCACGCAGCCGAACCGAGCCCGGCGCTCCGTCGATCAGATCGCTCATTTCGAACCGATAGCTGGTCTCGAAATCGATGCCGCGTGCGACCTGCGACGTATAGTTGAACGGCGTGCGACGAACCACGAACAGGTTGTCCGTGCCCGGATAGAAGTCGATCGCCGAGCAGCACACCGTCTGGCCTTGATAGCAGTTGTCGATGATGTCCTGAGTCGTCGGCAGGCCGATCGCGTCTTCGATGTCGACGCTCCAGTAGTCGACCGACAGCGCGAAACCCAGGCAGCACTCGCGGCGTCAGCACGAAAGCCGGCGCCGAAAGCCGTTCTGCTTNTTTTTCCGGTGTCAGCAGGGTATTACCCAGGCGCGGTGAAGTGATGTATTCCGTCGCATTGCCGAGCCACGGATTCGTGACCGCCGGCGCGCCGCCACTGCCTCGGCTGAACAGCTCTTCCAGATTCGGCGCGCGGATGTCGTGCGACAACGTGGCACGGAAACGAATATCGTCCAGTGGCGCCCAGTTCAGACCTGCCTTCCACGTTTCCACGCTGCCAGACGTGCTGTACTCGGTCACGCGAATCGCGCCGCTCACGTCGAGCGCTTTCAGCGCCGGCAGATCTTTCGCAAGCGGAATGACGGTTTCGATATAGCCCTCGGTTACGTCATAGCTGCCCTGGGTGGACGGATAACCGCCGACCCACCAGCCGAAGCGCTCGGAGATCGCGTCGTTCTCGCCTTTGCCGATCCACTCCTTGCGCCATTCGACACCAGTTGCCACGGAGACATCGCCGGCCCAGGTCGCGAACGGCGAGCCACTCAACGACACAGCCGCGACATCTTGCGTGAGCTGCTGGTAGCGCCACATCTTTTCGCCATTGCCCTGCACGTAGTCGCGCGCGGCCTGCGAGTTCACGCCAATGCCCATGGGATTGTAGGGAACGCAGCCGTTGCCAGGATTCGTCAGCGTCGAGCGGCAGACGATCGTGCCGTTTGCAGGATTGACCACGGCGTCGTAGGCGAGCGCGAGATACGAATTCACCCAGATGCCTTCCGTCATTACATGCAGATCGGACACACCGCGCTGGTAGTAGGCGTCCCATTCCCACTTGTCGCCGAGGCTGCCGGTGGCGCCCAGGACGAAGCGCGTGACGCGGCGATCGTTCACTGGCGTCGCGATGTCCAGATCCGGGTGCATCGTGCCGAGCCGGAACGTCGTCACGCCTTGGTCGAGCATCGCCTGGCGCACCGACTCGGGAATGAACGCGTTGTCCACGCTGAGTTGAATACTGCCGGTGTCTTCCAGCGAGAACGCGTAGTTGCGGTTCTTGTCGCGAGCGCTGGCTGCTTGAAAGTAGATATTCACGTCATCGGTGAGATCCCACGACACGCGCATGAAGCCGCTATGCGTGCGCGAGCCGCCGAGCAAACTTGCGCCAGCGCGCGTGCCGCGCACCTGAGACAGTTCCCAATCGCCGCCACGCATGTCGGGATCTGTCACCAGATCGCCGAAGTTGAATGTATAAGGCTGACCACCAGGTCCGAACGCAGTGCCCCGCAGGGGACCGTTCGTAATGATGCCGCCAGCGATACCAGTACTCACCGATACCTGGTCCAGCAGCAGGCGCTGCGGCTGACCGTTGCCCGGCGCATAGCTCGGGTTGTTCATGAATTGCCAGCCTTTCAGGTTCCAATCGCGGCGATTGATCGGAATCACGCTTTGCTGACGCGCGCTGGCGCTGAAAATGAAATGACCGCGACCGTCGGCGAACGGCGTGCCGAAGGTGGCACTGGCCATCCAGTTGTCGCCGTCGCCGTGGGTGGTCGAGCCGTATTGCGACGTGGTCTTCATGCCGGTGAACTTCTTGTCGAGGACGAAGTTCACGACGCCGCCGAGCGCATCGGAGCCGTACACCGCGGAGGCGCCGCCTGTCACGACTTCGACTTGTGAGATCAGGTCCTGCGGAATCAAATTCACATCGACCAGTCCGGATAGCGAAGAGGCAACCGAGCGCTGACCGTCGATCAGCACCAGCGTTCTGTTTTCTCCCAGCGCGCGCAGGTTCAACGCGTTGATGTTGGAATTGCCAGTGCTCGCCGTGGTGACGGACGACGCGGGCGATACGCTGCCCGACAGTGCCGGCAAGGTGTTCACCGCGTCGGCAATGTTCGGCGAGCCGAACGATTGAATTTGTTCGACGCCGAGCACGCTGACCGGCGTCGGCGCTTCGTAACCGTCGCGTACGATGCGCGTGCCGGTGACGACGACTTCGACGAGCGCTGTATCGCTCGCGGCCTGAGACCACGCCGAGTGCGAAGCGCAGAGCGACATCATTCCGAGCGCGGCGTATCCGCCGATTCTTCCAGCGCGTCGGGTCATCGCCAGGGTGCGAGCAACTGTGCGCTCGAGCACGAACGATCGACGATGCGTATGCGCCTGCCCCGAAGTGAAAAGAACCATTGGAATCGACCTCCCCAGAATGAATTGGTAACCATCACGCACGCTGGTCCAATGGAGGCCGGTGTTCCCCGATCATCCCCTTGGTGGTCGTCCCCCTTCAGCACCGGAACCGTATTCCGGTGAACGACTTCGAATCAATTATATAGACAAATGAAATTTGAAAGTCTAGTCAAAAGAGGTTGGCAGTTTTGCGGTGGCGCGCGCGGTTTGGAATGAGCGCGAGGATTTGTCACTTCGGACTGTGCTGTTATTGGGCAACGTATCGAGAGTGCTTGCACGCTCGTGTCGCGATCGCGGCGTCTCGTGGTGCATCAGTGCTGCCGTTGGTTGCACAATCATCGGCGATGTTCCCTGGCGCGCGCGGCCGAGAGAAATCGGTTGAACAACGGAGCAGTTTTGGTGCAAGGGTCGCTGCTTGCGCCCCAAAATAGAAAACCGCAGCGGACGGCGACCAGATCGCCTCGCGAATGAAAAACTAAAGTGAGATGCAGTCTTACTTGCGAATCGTCACAACGGCGATTCGCTCATGGCGGCGGAACGCGCGTGGCGACGTCTTGAAGCCGTCGCTGCTCTCGTGATCTACGCGCCTCGCAGCGGCGTACGTCAGGTCCGCGCCGTAGGTCCTGCGCGGTCAGTGGAGCTACGGATATCGCTAGCCGCCGCCAGCTGCTTCGAGGCGAGCTTTGATCAGCCAGATTTCCGCCTCGTGCGAGGCGCACAGCTGGCTCCATCTGTGGTCGGTCATCTGGGTCGAACGCCAGGCCATGAGGCTCACATAGCACTGGTCTGGCGTGAGGTCGCAGGTCTCCGCGGCGACGATCCGGATGCTGATTCTCGGGCGCAGGGGCTGGACTGCGCCCACCAGATAGTCGATCAACAGCAGTTCGCGCGACGCCTCGAGTTGGAGCTGCAAGCGCTGTCCGTCGAACAGCGAGGTGCCGACGTATTTCCCGGCTTCGGACGTGGCCTCGGTATGCATGCAACCGAGCGACCAGGTGCCCACGTTCAATGGGTTGGACAGAAAGTCGAATGCCTGCTGCGCGCCGACGTTGACTAGTTCGGTCACGCAATGACCGTAGCCGCCATACTGAGTCATGCCACTGTCCACCCCGGTAGCCCGACAAGAGGTCGGGCATTCTACGCTGGCCGGGGCTCCGTCCCCTACTCCGGAACTACCAGGAGGGAACGGGCTCAGGCGGGGCGGAATCGATCGCGCAAGTCCTTCATCGCTCCGATGAAGCGCGCGACGTCGTCGGCGTCGTTGTAGAAGTGGTGACTGGCGCGCAGGTTGGCATCGCGGAACGAGGTCACGATGTCGCGCTTCTCGAGTTCTGCGAACAGCCCGGCGCTGTCGCGGGAGGGCACGCACACCATCGCGCCGCGCCGATCGCCCTGGTCCGGCGTAATGGACGGCCAGCCGATTTCCCGCAAATTGTCCAGGCACATTCGCGTCAGTCCGCGAATGCGCTCTTCAATGGCTGGCGTGCCGACACGGAGCAACGTCTTCAAGCCCGCTTCGGCGGCATAGCAGTTCACCACTGCCGGAGTGCCTGCTTCGAAACGGCGTGCGCTGCGCGAGGGGCGATTGGCGGTGATGTCCATCGCCGTCACCTGCTCCTGCGCCCACCAGCCGCTGTTGGTCGGCACCAGCGATTCGATCAGCTCGCCGCGCACGTACATGAAGCCGATGCCCGCGGTGCCCAGCAGGTACTTCAACATTCCGCCGACGACGAAATCGACGTCCAGGGCCTTCACGTCGATATGGCATGAGCCGACGGACTGGTACGTATCGAGCAGAACTTTGGCTCCCTTGGCTCGAGCCAGGCGTACGATGCCCGGAATATCGAGCTTCGCACCGTTGCGGAAACAAACGTGCGTGATGGCCACCAATTGCGTGCGCTCGTCGATTACATCAGCGAACATTTCCGCAGGAATGTAGCCGTCCGCGTCGCGATGAACGTGCACGACTTCCGCGCCGCGCCGCTCCTGCGCGTGCCAGATCTGTGCGTTGGTCGGAAACTCGAAATCGGTGACGACCACTTTGTTGCGTGGGCCGGAGAAATCCAGTGCGCTCGCCAGCGCGTTGATGCCGGCGGATGCCGAGGCAGTCACCGCGATTTCATCGGGCGCTGCGCATAGCACCTGAGCCATCAGATTGCGCACCGCCTCGTTCTTCGTCACCCACACATCCCAATTCGCACCGACCGCGAGGCGATCGTTCATGTAGGACTCGAACGCAGCCTTCACATCGTTCGCCAGCGCGCAGTACGAACCGCTGTTCAGATAGGTCTTGTGCTGGAGGACAGGAAACTCGTTACGCAACGCTGCGAAATCGACCGACATGCCACACTCACTTCAGAGGAAGAATCAGGGACGAAGAGCATTATATGCATTTGCATATGTCTGCGTGCAACACACGCTGGCGTGGGCGCCGCGCGGGCAGTTCACATCACTGCAAAGTCACTGCCGCCGCCGGACGCTGGAACACCACCTTGCCGCCGACCATGGTCGCCAGCACTTCGATGTCCTTGATCTGCGCTTCGGGAACCGACAGATAGTCCTTCGACAGCACCACCAGGTCGGCGAGCTTGCCGGGCTCCAGCGAGCCTTTTTTCGCGTCCTCTTTCCATCGTGATGTAGGCGTTGTTGATCGTCATCATGCGCAGCGCCTCCGGGCGAGTGACACGCCTGTCTCTTATACACATCTGACGCTGC
>NZ_LSRW01000050.1:0-154527 GCF_003104955.1 Steroidobacter cummioxidans
ACGGCCTGTAGTCTGCGTTCCAGATCCTGCAGAGCATCGGCGTCGAGCAGGAACGATAGTTCGGCCAGTTGCTGCTCGATGCGGGTCGTTTCGGTATCGGCGACAGACGGATGAGCGGCCAGCCAGCGCTCGAAACGAGCGATCATCCTCGGCCTCTTTGAGTTTCTTTGCGAGCTCGAGTTGCTGCTCCGTGGCACGATCGCCGCCAATCGGTGATTTTGCACTGGTGCGCAATTGCGCCTCATTTTCCCGGGTGCGCTTCTGCACGCGGCGTCTGAGAGTTTCCTTACGGATGGCGTCGGCCTGCCGTTGCTCCCGTTCTCGTTGCACGAAGTCGATCTCGGTGCGCGCAGCTCGCTCGACCTCATCGAAACGATTGGCCGCGAGCGCTTGTTTCAACTGTTCATGGCGCGCACGCATCTTCTGAACGTCCGCTTCGGTGAGCGCGCCACTGCGGCGTGCTGCGCGCTCGTAATCCTGCAGCGCCGATTCGAGGCGCCCGAGCAAGCCTGCGCACGTGGCGATGCGCTCTTCCCGTGACACAATTCGCACGGCCTTAGGACCGCTCATATCGATCTCCTATCCGAGTGCTTCTTGCAGGGCTTGCCGAAGCTGTGACTGCTCTAAGGCTCGATCGACATACCAACCGTTTGACGAAACTCGATGCACTCTCGAGATGGTGTTGCCGAGCAATGCCGGTCGCCAGACTTCGCGCGCCCATGCATCTTCCAATAGTGGATGGCGAGGGGCATCGCATTCGATTCCCAACCCGTAGAGTCCGGTGCGCGGATTCTCCACGACGAGATCGATGCCAAAAACGCTGGTGTCGCGCAGTGCCAGGGCCCTGAATCCGAGGCTGTGTACGAACTCTATGACGGTGCGGATGAAGCCGTCGAGTTCGCCACCGCGCTGACGACCTACGGACTCGTTGTGCGCAACGGCGATTCGGGACAACAGCGCGCGGCTGCTATCGAATTCGCCTGCAGAAGTCGCACGCGCGTACTCCAGATAGGCTTGCAGAAAATCTCTGGCGGAGGAGGGTGCCCTTTGGGTGGTCAGCAGATCGGACACTTCCGCGACTGGCATGGACGTTACCAGCACGACGCGCTTTCGGGCGCGGGTCACCGCAACGTTGAGCCGTCGCTCGCCGCCGGTTTGGCCCAGCACGCCGAAGTTACGACGGAATGTGCCTTGAGGATTGCGTCCGAACGTCGACGAGAACACGATGACGTCGCGTTCATCGCCTTGCACGTTCTCGACGTTCTTGACGAAGAAACGCATGTCCTGGTCATCGACCACCCGCTCGCGTTCCAGTGTCAGTGCATCTCGAAACGCAGCATTCGCCTCGGCTCGCTCCTCGAGTTTTTCCTCGATCAAGTCCGCTTGCTTGCGATTGAATGTCACGACGCCGGAGGATACTCGCCGATCGACCGGTGCCGCCCACAGCTGCGCGAGCACATCGATCACCAAGTCTGCTTCGGCCGGGTTGGTTTGGTCCGAGTAGACGCCGTCAGCCCGCAACACTTGAATCGGACGCTCGCGTCGCACCTTGTCGTCCGGGTGGCGCACCGGAATATTGAGATGGTTGCCATAGAACGAGGCGTTCGAGAACGCAATCAGTTCGCGGAACGCGGAGCGATAGTGAATCTTCAGTGTCGTGGTCGGCAGCGCGGACTTGGCCAGTTGCAGCAGATCCGGGCAGTCCTTGATCTCGCGCCGGTTCCACACCAGCATTGCAGCGGCGGAATCGTCGTCGCCTGCGTCGTCCGCAGTCTCGCCGTCGGTGAATTCGTCATCGTCGTCGACGCGGCCGGCGAAGAAGGCAGTTGGCGGCATTTGTTTCTCGTCGCCGCTGACCACTACGATCCGGCTGCGATATAGCGCCGGCACCGCGAACTCCACTGGCATCTGCGATGCTTCGTCGAAGATCACCGTATCGAACAGCCCCGGTTTGAGCGGCAGCACGCGGCTGGCGACATCGGGGTTCATGAGCCACACGGGCCGTAGCGCAGTCAGACCGAGATCGACGCCGCGACTGAGGAACTCCCGCAAGCGTCGCGCTCTTTGGCCGCGAAGTCGCGTGATGTCTTCCCAATCGCGCACCGAGCCTATGCGGCCCAGGTCGATGCCGTCCACGAGCAGGTTGCGATTGGCGCCGCGCAGTTTTACATCGATGTCTTTGAGCGAGCGTCGTTTGGCATCGAGCTCGCTTCGCTCGGAGAGCAGCACAGGATAGGTACTCTCGATACGCGCTTTCCATGCGAGCCGGGCTTCTCGGGCGAGCGTGTGCCGGACAACCGCTTCCATGTCCTCTTTGGGAACGAGATCAAGCACCGCCTCGTGAATCCGCAAACATTCGAATGCCGCAGACATGCGCTCCGGCAACTGCTGCGCCTGCATGCGAAATCTTTGATACGCCGGCAGCGTCGGCATCGCGGCCGTGATGGGCGTAATGACATCGCGATTACTTTGATCGGACTCGATCAGCCGTTTCCGGGAGATGCGCCAGTCTTCGGTGAGATAGGAGTCGATGCTGGCGAGCGCGGCCAACGACCGGGTTCGCGCCGTGTGGCGCTCGCATCCTTGCCTTACGCGCATACTGAAACTATCGAAAGCGTCGACAGTGGCTGCTCGCAGCGCCTCGGTGGTTTCGAGCGGATGCGGGCTGGTGGCCACGTGACTCGCCAGCTGCTGAGCATGAGCCAACTGAGCTCTCAGATCCGTCGCAAGCTGTTCGAGCGCAGCTTTGGGAAGCTCATCAATGCCTGGGCCGCCGGGATGGAGGCGAGCGGCGATCTGGCCCAACCGGGCACGTGGCGCGCGCAGCTCCTGTTCGTGCGTTACCGCAGTCAGGAGCTGATCAGGAGCAACCTCGGCAATTTTATTGCGAGTAAAGAACGAGCGTAGCCGGCGTCCGTTCATCCATCGGATCGGTGAGAGGCTTTCGAGGAACGACTCCGGTGCCTGAGCTAGTTGCTGCGCCGCTGAGTGCAACGTATGCAATGTCTCATCACGAGTGCGGGTCAGTGGCACACGCGCAGGATCGCTGGTTGCATGGTGGATGCCAGCGAACTGCTGAAGGATTTCGGCGAGCTCTGTCTGTAGCTTGGCGCCTTCGGGCGATTCGTCGGCGGCAAAAAAGGGCAGCCAACGTGCCACTCGCTCTCGCGCTGGCGCGTCGAGATTGCGAAACACCGGCCCATGCGTATCGAGCCAGGTATTCGCACTGCGAGCGTCGTTCACACGAAGCGCGGTACCGGTCCGGTCGACGACTGAGTCGCGCTCCAGCTCCGCCTGTGTAAAGGCTTCGAAGCTGGCTTGGAAGGCTTTCAATGTGCCCGCATCCGACCCGAACGAACTGAGCGCAGCGAGTGCGCTGCCTTCATAGCGCGCGGGCAGCCAATGCCGCGCCAGCGGGCTGCACGCATCTTCCAATTCGATCAGGCTCGTAACATCCAAGCCTGCCAGCAGTTGACGCAATTGCGGCGCATCGATTGGCGGTGGGGTGCTGCGCTCCAGATTCAGCAAGTCGCCCAGCAATACTCGATAAGAGAGATCGGTCTGAGGGTCCACCGCATGCAATGCGTGGTGATACTTGTCGAGATCCGACTTCAATGACTGTAGTCGGCTCACAAGCTGAGTGCGCGTACGCTTCGCCTGTTCCACGGCGGGAGCAGTAGCTCGTATCGATTCGAGTTGCTCGCGTACCGCGCGCACCACGCGCTCGCGATCGGCGTTTACGTCGGTGATCATCATCAGACGATTGCCGAAACCTTCGGCCGCGAGGCGCTTGCGAACCACCTCGAGCGCGGGCTGCTTCTGGCACACGACCAGTACGCTACGATCGCGACCAATGGCATCCGCGATCATGTTTACGATGGTCTGGCTCTTGCCGGTGCCCGGCGGACCCTCGACGACCAGGCCCGGCGCACGGCGTGCCTCGAATACGGCGGCTTCCTGAGATGGATCGCGGTCGGCAGTGAAGAAGCGCTCGCTCTCCGGCACCGGATCGATCGGCTCAGTCGGCAGCGATTCTGCCAATCGCAATGCCGTTGCGAGCGCAGTGGCCGTAGGCGGCACGGTCTTCAGCTGGCGCAGATCTTCCATGATGGCCTGGCCAGCGTAGGAGAGATGAAACACGACGGCGGAGCAGGTGAGCTGTCCCTGACCGTTTTTCACTCGCGTATCTTTGCCAGGCAATGGCGCTAGCGCTCGACCTTGCGCTGGCATCAATGTGCTGAATGCATCCATCAACTCCGCGGCGGTGAGACTTTGGCGATGGAGCAGGTCGTGCGCTAGCGTCTGCCACTGACGAACGGCATCGGGTCCGAGCAACGCGTCCAGCGCCGGATTCAGCCGCACCTCTTCGCGGTCGCGGTCGAAGCCCAACGAAACGCGTCCGGAAGCACCCACCTCTGGCTTCAGTTTCAACGGCCACAATAGAACCGGCGCGATGCGTGGCCGCACCGACGCGCGCGTGTCCTGCATGAGAAGGAATGGAAAGCCGAGATACAGACCGTCGATGCCAGTATCCCGACGATAGAGCGTGGAGTGGCTGTGCAGCGTACGCACGCGCCGCTCCAGCAGCGTCGAATCGGCGAATGCCGCCGGATCGACATCGAACAGTTGCTCACCGCGAACCAGGATGCGATCGAGCAATGCAGCCGCCGGCACCCGCGGCGTGTCGAGCTCTGTAAGATCGATGCGAGCTGTGGTCTTGCCGATGACCATGCGAGACAGGGGGCCGCGCTGGACGGCGGTCGCCAGTCGCCTTGCAAAGAAATCCAATAACGTGGCGACGTACTGTTGTCCCGGCGGCTCTTGCCACGCGTTCTGCGGAATAGAAAGTACGACGAGTATGCGCGCCAGTGACAAGCGGCGTTCCAGCCGGAACTGATCCGCCCACTCGTCGAGACGTTCGATGCCGCTGCGTACAAAACCGGAGATGCGATTCTCCAGCAGCTGATAGATCTCGGCCCGCGGACGTTGCAGATGCGCCAGGGCTGCGTTTCTATCGAATGCCTCCAGCCCAGCGCGCATGGCTTGCGTGGCGGCGTCGTTCAATACGTCGTCCGGAGTGCGGAAATGGCCCACCGCGGCGGATAGCAGCAGAATCAGATCTTCTTCGTTCGCCTGTCGGCGTTCGATGATGGCTGCCAGTGCCGGATGATCGGTGTCGGGTAACAGCACGCGTCGCTCTGCCCACAACGCGGCGAGTCGGCTGCGTGACGTCGAAAGTACGTGCACGCGGACATCGTCTTCATTGAGATCGATTTCAAACTGGCTCGCGCGCTCACGCACAGCGGCTGCCCGGACTTTGAGCCGTGTGAGCCAAGGCTCCGCATCCATTCGCTGCAACAGGTCCGGCACTGGGCCGCAGATCAGCGCGTGTCCTTCCGCGAGATGATCCAACAGCCAGCCAGGTGTCACGATCTCGCCGCGACAGATCAGTGGAATCGCCGGGTTCAATTGTTTCAGTGCCAGCGCCAGGCGAAAGTCATCCGACAAGCCCTCGACGCGCGCGATGTCGCGTAACCATGCGGTGGCTGTCGCATCCAGGTTCATCTCCTGCGCCCAGGTGACTATCGCACCACGCAGCAGCAGATCTTTCGCTTCGTCCCACGTGGCGCCGTCAGCGGCTGCGAGTGCGAATGACGTGCCGGTGGTATGCGTGCGTCCAGCCAGCTTGATTCCACGACCGGCTTGATCGGTAGCACCCGGCGGAAGTGACGATCGAGGCGCGGGCGGTGAGTCGCCGGCCAGCCAGCGAGTGATTTCCGCCCAACCCCAGCGCTCGCGACGATCTCGTGCCAACAGGCCACGCAGCAGGAGCTGCAAGCGCGGATCGATGTTGTCCGGTATCGGCGCGCCGTTCGTCAGCACGTGTATCAGGAATGCCTGATCGTTGACGCCCTCGAAACATGCACCGCGAGTGACCTGTTCGAGCAACACGATGCCCAGGCTCCACCAATCCGAAGCCGCGGCGACGCCACCAGCAATGCCTTCAGGCGAGGTGTAGCGAGTGGTTTCGAGCGGCGAGACGATATCGAGATCGAACTCGGACAGGCGTGCCGATCCGAAGTCGGTAATGACCAGATCCAATGGATCTCGTGTTCGAACCACGATGGCGCCCGGCCGAAGGTCACGATGTCTCAGGCCGCGCTCTGCGAAGCTATGCAAAGCCGCGCCTATTTCGGACACGATGCGCGATAAGGTCGTTTCGTCCTCCGGCAACAAACCGAGATCTGCAAGCGTGCCGCCCGTCAGTTCCTCGGTGACTTCGAAGGCGCGGCCTTCCCATCGGCCGGTCTGCAGAATCTCGGGAACGTAATCTCTTGGCAGTCGGCGGAGTACTTCGTAGACCGCAGGGTCAGGCTCGCTACCGACGCTGTAGAGGCTCATTTCGGCCTGATAGCCGTCGGTCACTCGTGCGACGATGAACCGTTCGCGGACCTTGTCCGACGATGGCAATTCGCGGACGCGTCGCCAGCCGCCGATATCGGCCGACGTTTCGGCAGTTGCCGGCCGCTCCGAGATGGCCGTTGCAACATCTGCTCCGCATTGGGCGCAAAGAAAATCACCGACTGCCATCGGGTGGCCATTGGTGCAAACCGCGCCGACAGGCGTCTGCGGTTCATGCCCGCGCCCAGGCTCGCTGATGGGCGTGGAAGTGAGATCCCAGCTGCACGGCGCACTTTCGAACTCGCCAAGGCAAAACAGTTCGGTCAACGCGCGTTCGGTTCGACAGTTGGGACACAGGCGAATCATTGCCGCCATGATCAGACACTGCCTTCGGTGAGCGAGACGCTGTGGCCTGCATCGGCGAGGATTGCGCGCAGTCTTGCCAGGTCGCCGCGCATCGGGATTCCAGCGAACCACACGGTGCCGTCCGCATCGAACATGGCATCGAGTGCGCGATCCTGCTCGCCGACGGGCCGATCGATGTCTGCGAGCGCGCTCATCCCCAGCGGCGTTAGCAGATGCAATTGCTGATTGTCACTGCCGCGCAAGGCGCGCGTTTGCGGCTTGGAGACTTCGAAGGGTTCCGACATCAGGCCATCGATCAGGCCGGGATTGCGCTCGAGCCACGCAGCTATGCGCTCGAAGGGATACCCCGAATACACCAACACGGAAACCGACGTTTGTTCGCGCAGCGACCGGAGCAAGTCGCGCAGCGCGTCGGGTTGATCGAACGGCTCGCCGCCGGAAATAGTGATTCCGTCTGCCTGATTGAGCCAGCCTTGCAAGGCGCGAAGGGTTTGCGACACTGTCGTGAGTCCCCGACCTTCGGGCCAGGTGTCGACGGAAATGCAGCCCGGACAGCGAATCGAACAACCCTGCAACCAGATACCCAGACGTCGTCCCGGCCCCAGCGTGGTCACCGGAAAATGCAGCCTCGAGATCGCAATGTTCGTCACGTCGCCGGTCCGAGCACGAGTGACGTGGTCACGCCCACGATCACCTCGGAGATCTCGAAACGCGATGCGCCCGGCTCATGCTCGAACAGAGCGCGAGCCAGGGGATTGGTGAGGTGGGCTTCGAGTTGATTGCGAATGCCGCGGCCGCCATTCGATAGATCCGTCAAGCACAAGCTTTCCAGCTGCGCGCGAGCTGCGGCCGCGAGCGAGACGTGATAGCCGGCCTCTTGCACGTTCCCCAGAATCGAAGTGACCATTTGTTCGAAGATGCGCACGGCGACCTCCGGCCGGATGAAATCGAACACGATGATGTTTTCGCCGATGCGATTCAGGATCTCGGGCCGGTTCAGCACCACTTTGAAATGGTTGTCGATCTCGCTGCGCACCTTGCGGCGAACCTCATCGTACGGCTGTGCCGCTGTGACATTCTGGACGCGCGCGCCGCTGAGGTCGGTGGAGTAGATGCCGAGGTTCGAAGTGAACACGATCAGCGCCTCGGAAAAATACACCCGGTCGCCGCGGCCCGAAGTGAGCACACCGTCGTCGAGTATCTGCAGGAACTTATCCAGGATGCGCGGGTGCGCTTTTTCGATCTCGTCGAACAGCACTACACTGAAGGGCTTTTCGCGGATCGCATTGGTGAGTTCGCCGCCGACGTCGTAACCGACGTAGCCGGGCGGCGCGCCCAGCAGCCGTTGATCGGCGTGCTCGGCGCTGAACTCCGACATGTCGAAGCGGATGTATGCCGTCTCGTCGCCAAACAGGAGTTCCGTCACCGTCTTTGCAAGTTCCGTCTTACCGACGCCAGTCGGTCCAGCCAGGAATGCGACGCCGCGCGGGCGGCCACCGCGACGAGCGCCGCTGATGCCGGTCGCCGCTCGCTTGATGATGTCGAGCATGTGGGTGATGGCATGCGTCTGTCCGATTACGCGACGCCCGACAAAGTCTTGCGCGGAGGCGATTTTGTCGCGCTCGATCTTGCGCCACTCATCGTCCGTCACGCCGACTTTGTAGCGTCGGACCGCATCCGCGACCGCAGTGACGTTCAAGCCCTCGGCGCGACCGAGGCCGACGATGGCGTTCAAGTCCATCAGCAGCAGTCCCTCGGTTTCGTCGACCAATTCCTGCTCCGCGCGCGCGAGTATTTCGGGGCTGGCCTCGCGTGCCCCTGGCAAACTTCGGATCAGCGCAGCCGCGACTGCACGACGGGCCGGCCGATCGGGTTTGGCAACAGGAATGTGACGCAGGCGCGGGTTGTCGATGATGAGCCAGTCAGGCAAGTCTCCTTCCTTATCGACCAGCCAGAGAATGGTGTTGAATAGAGGCGAGCGGTTGCGGCCCAGCGGCCTCGCGCTCGCTTTCTGTGTCAAAACCAATGCGCGCGTGAACAGCTGATGCTCCGCTGCGGCCAGCGCATCCGAGCGCATGATGAGCCTGGAAGCGAAGTTCACGATGACGGCTGTCGCCGGGCCAGCACCGAGTACCGCGCGCTCGAGCACCATCCCCAGCAAATCGGTGCCGGCGGGCGCCGCGCCGTTGGCCGGCTGCAAGCCCAGCTCCTGTAGCAGGGCATCTTGTGCCGACGGCTCGCCGGATGGATGAGCTACCCTGAATCCCGCGACCGGGTCGTACGCGAGGATGCGCTCATAACCGGCCGCAGCTAGCTCACTTGCAAGCACCGCAGACAGCGGGACGGCGTTGACGCTGCCAGGCATCGTTTCGTGCGCTTGCAGATCGCGTACCGAGCCGGATAGCACGAACTGGCTTTTCAGCGGCAGGAACCGCAGCAGATCGCGCAGCCATCGCGGTTTCATGGGCGCAGGGAGAGTGGCCATCCCGATTCCTTGTTGTGTCCCAACTCCGCCTGTTGACACGGTTTTATAGCGGGGAGCGGTCGGATCGCTCCAGTATACGGATCACGTTTCTTCAGGCCAATGACGCGCTCGAGCGCTGTACATACAGCAGGGTTCGCCTACGATCGCGCACGAGGACTGGCTGCGGATCGCAGCTCGCAATCAGGAGCCATATGAGATCGAAGGTACTCGGCCTCGCCGTAGCGTCACTGGTGTTTGCCGGATGCGCTACTGAGCCTGTGGCGCGCCGGCCGGAGTTCAGTGCGGGCTATCCTGTCTACGATTGCCCGCAACATTTGGAGGGGCAGGTCAGGCTGGCGGCCGACGTTTATCCGCTACCAGGGCCGGTATCGAGCAGGGCGTACAGCATTCGCACGGTCGGCGAGGTCGGGCGAAGGCTGGCGATTGGCGTCGACCCAGCAGGCCTGGATCGGCACGATCGCATCGTATGGAGCGCGCTGTCGATAGCCTCGTATGGAGGAACGTTCACTCAATGGGCTCGCCTCAAGACCGACCACGTGTTGGTTGATCCGGGCGCGTCCGATGCAGCGCTGGCAAGTGAGGTCTCAAACGGCGCGGTCAGTGCCCCCGAAATTGCGACCGTGAAAGGATCCGCCGGGCAGATCCGAGTAATGCGCGTCGCTCGCGGCTCGACTGAGCTTGCGGGCTCGCATTCCATTGATGTGAGCGTGATGCCCGGTGGCACGGTGATCGATGACACAGTGCTCGGCGAAGTACGGCTGTGGCAGGCAGACGGCTCTGCTGTGCAGCCGGCCGATGCAAAGATCGAGCTGACCCCTATCCGTCATCCGCCGGGATTGGACGCGGTGCAAGCCTCGCTACAGTTGGACTACATCGTGCGACTCGGCGCCTCGGGCGAGGAGTGGGCTTGCTCGGCCGAGGCACGGGTCACTTTGCTTGACCAGGATGCCGTTCGTCAGGCGTTCTGGGACTTGGGCCTCGCCCCAAAGAATGCGGGCCGTCGCGAGTGGCTCGCGCTGCATAGCTCGGAGACGGGCGCGGTTCGACTGACGTTTGACTCACCTGAGGCCGCCAACTCCTTTGCCGCCTGGCTGCAGACAACGCGAGCAACGCAAGTGGGCGGCTATAACATCGGAGCGTTCACGCAGCGGCAAATAACGGCCACCCGGCCGTATGGCCCGCTGGATGCAGAGGCGATGCAAACGTACCGACCTTTGCGGCCACAGGATCTTCCAACGATCACCGTTGGGCCGGTGGGCGAGCCCTGAGCGCTCCAATGCGCGCTTTCCGCAAATAGAATGGCGCTTTCTACGGAGGGATGGATAGTGAATAACTCGGTTCGTCGTTTCTTCCTGTCGGTGCTGCTGGCGCTGGCTTCATTTCCTGCGTTGTGCGCAGACATTTCCACAATGGCTGCGGCGATCGACCGTGCTGCCCAAGCGGCCATCGACGCAGGAGAGAGTCCGGGATTGCAGATTGCGGTATTCAAGGAGGGCGCTTCACCACACCTCCGGGCTGCATAGCTACACAGACGATGAGTCGATTATCGAGCGCGAAGCCGCGGTGAGCCGGACGACCGATCAATGGATCGAACGATTCGCTCGCATGCCCAAGACACAGGACTTCGAGCCTGGCACCGGCTGGTCCTACAGCAACACAGCTTATTTCCTGCTCGGCGGAGTGATCGAGAAGGTCGAGGGCAAGCCGCTCGCGACAGTGCTCAAAGATCGTTTGTTCGCACCGTTGGGAATGAGTCAAACGGCGCTGGATGACGAGCAGGAAATCGTTCCGGCGCGGGTGGCGGGCTATGACGCCGAGGCGCCGGGAAAATTCAAGAATGCCCGCCTGATCTCGATGACGATTCCCGGTGCGGCGGGGGCGATGCGCTCATCGGCCGGCGATCTGGCGAAATGGAATGCTGCCCTGTTTAACGGCAAGGTGCTCCAGCCTGCTTCCTTGCAGACGATGATCGCACCGGGTCGGCTCAACGATGGTCAATTGAGCAGTACGGCGATGCCCAAGATCGAGGGCGCTGCGCCGAGCGAGTATGGCTATGCCCTGGGCATCGATCAGGTCGAAGGTCACGCTCGTATTGGACACGGCGGTGGCATTTTCGGTTTCAACTCGTCCTTGCACGAGTTTCCCGGTGACCGGCTCACGGTTGCGGTCATTGCAAACGGCATCGGTCCCAACGTCGGCGTGGGGCAGATCGCCAAGCGGATCGAGCGGATCGCGTTGGGCCTGCCTGACAAATAGGCTTCGGCCTACGCCGAAAGTTACCATTTCGTAATGATCGAGTTGTCTCGGTATCGCATCAGCTCTGCGGCTGGCTTCCGCGGCCGCAGGGGCGCTACCCTTCATCCCGCCGGTACAGGCCAGATGAAGAATCGATGCGAAAGTGCTTGATAATCGAGGATGACGTAGAGACGGCGGCATTCGTGGCCAAGGGGCTGCGCGAGAAAGGATACGCGGTCACCCTCTGTCGCGACGGTGTCGACGGGCTGCAGCGTGCGACGACTGGCACCTGGGACGTCATCGTGCTGGATCGCATGCTTCCCGATAAGGTCGATGGGCTGAGCATTCTGAGCACGCTGCGGGGCCTGGGGCGGCGCGTGCCGGTGCTCATCTTGAGCGCACTCTCAGGGATCGATGAGCGAGTGCGCGGGCTCGAGTCGGGCTGCGACGATTATTTGTCCAAGCCCTTCGCGTTCTCTGAGTTTGCGGCCCGTATCGAAGCGCTGATACGACGCTCTCAAGTCGACGAAAGTGTCCACGAGCTGCGCATCGCGGATCTGCAAGTCGATCTCATCGCTCGTCGGGTGGAGCGCGGCGGCGTGCAGATTCCGCTGCAGCCTCGCGAGTTCCGACTGCTCGTCTACCTGCTGTCCAGACAGGGGCAGGTGGTGACGCGCACCATGCTGCTCGAAAGCGTATGGGATTACAGTTTCGATCCCCATACGAATCTCATCGACGTGCACATCAGTCGGCTGCGCACCAAGCTGGAGAAAAACTTCGGCGTGCCGCTCATCCATACCGTGCGCGGCGTCGGCTATGTGATGATGGCCGAGGTTCCCGAGTCGTCGTACGGTCAGCAATGATCGCGTTCGCACAGCGCTTGTGGACGTCGCTGGCCTTCCGTCAGGCGCTGGGCTATGGCGCGATGGTCGTGCTCACGATGCTCATCCTGCTCGCCATTTTCTACATGCAGACCGTCGGTGTCTGGCAGCGTCGTATCGACCAGCAGATTCGCTCCGCATCGTTGCGTCTGGTAGAGCACTTCGAACACGAGGGCGATCAATCATTGGCACATCGGATCAGCGTCATCCTCGGCGACGGTGTCAATTCGGACACCGAGATCTATTTGCTGCTGGACGCGGCGGGCCGCGATCTCGCCGGCAACGTAACGTCCTTGCCGGAGTCCTTGGTGCCAGGGCCGGAGATCGTGGAACAGGCCGTGATGCGCTCCGGGCGGGAGTCGGTTGCGCGCCTGCAGGTGACGCGTCTCGCAGACGATCAGATGCTGGTCGTCGGACGAGACATGCAGGATCAGCGTGAGCTGCGGCAGCTCATTCGAAGAGCGAGCATATCCGGTGGGGCAATCACACTTATCATGGCTGTGGCGGGTGCACTGGCATTCCGGCGCAGACTGGAACGTCGCATTGGCGCCATTCGGCAGGCCGCCGCGCGCATCGAGGATGGAGATCTGCAACAACGCATCCCGGTCTCGCAGCAAGAGGATGAGTTCGCGCGCCTGACCCGCGACATCAATTCGATGCTGGACCGGATTCATGCGCTGATGGACGGAGTTCGGCACGTCTCGAACACGATCGCCCACAACATCCGCACGCCGCTATCGCGGGTGAGCGCACGGTTGCAGGTTGGCAGAGACTCGGGGCAGCTGGCGGAGGCGACGGAGTTCGCGATTCGAGAGCTGCAGGATCTCAATATCGTCTTCGAGAAGTTGTTGAAGATTGCCGAGGCGGAGTCCGGCGCGCGCCGCTCGAACTTTGTCTCGGTGTCGCTGGATGATGTCGCGACCAATGTGATTCAGCTCTATGACGCGCTTGCGGAAGCGCGTTCGTCGACGCTGACGTATGTTTGCCAGGATCAGCCGCAAACTCTGGGAGATCCGCATCTCATTGCCAACGCGGTGGCCAACCTGGTGGACAACGCGCTCAAGTACACACAGCCAGGCGCTGCCATCCGACTGGAGACTGCGCATGCCGATGGTTGGGTCACCGTCACCGTGCGCGACAATGGACGAGGCATTCCTTCGGAGGAATTGCCCCGTGTGGGCGAGCGGTTCTATCGGCTGGATCGCAGCTTGCCCGGCTACGGTCTGGGACTCGCGAGCGTGGTGGCTGTCGCTCGGCTGCACGGAGGATGTTTGCAACTCGAAGATGCCAAGCCGGGCTTGATCGCGCGCCTCGTGCTGCCGGCGCTGGAGCGTTGAGCGGCCCGACTTACCAAACGGTAATGATACTTTCATGAATGCCGTTCACCCGGCCTTCTAGCATTTGCTGAAGATCGGCTGGACGAAATCTGCATGAGAATGATCAAGCGTGGGCTCCCGATAGGACTGCTGGGTGTGACGGCTGCGTGTCTTCTCGGTTGCGGAGCTGGGCAGGCGAAGGTCGAGTCCGCGGCGGCGAGCGATGAGACCGCAGCGCCGAGCGAGGGAGTGCAGATCGAGCAGGCATCGCTGGCGATGCTGGACGTTCAGGAAGTTTCCGGCGAGCGTGAGCATCGCGTTGTTTGGGCCACTGCACGCGCCGAGTTCAGGGATGATCGGGTCGCTTCGGTGGATACGCCGGTCTCCGCGCGAGTCATCGAAGTGAGCGCGCGAGTGGGCGACAGTGTTGTCGCGGGTGCTGCGCTGGCTGTTCTCGCCAGTCCGGAGGCGGCTCGAATTCGCACCGACTACTCGAACGCGCTCGTCGGTGTTCAGGTCGCTCGCGCCGAGGCTCGGCGGCAACAAACGATGTTTGCAGGCGGCGTGGGCACCGAGGTAGAGAAAGTGGCCGCCGAGGCTGCACTGCAGGCAGCTCAACATGAGCTCGATCGGGCCGAGCGCACGCGGAAATACCTGGGTGACGGTGAGCACGATCGTTTCGTGTTACGCGCACCTCGCGCTGGCGTGGTCGCTGCCCGTTTGGCCACACCGGGCGCGACTGTCGAGCCCGGCGGCGACCCCATGTTCATCGTCGGCGATCCGGGCGCGCTGTGGATGGTGGCCGAAGTCTTCGAAAGCGATCTCGGCGGCCTCGAAGAAGGGGCGGTCGCTCAGGTCGAGCTGCCGGCGGTCGCCGGAACCGTGCAGGGGCACGTGCAAAAGGTGGGAATACTGGCCAACCAGACCAATGGTCGGGTGCCGGTGTTCATCGGCCTGGATGAAGCACGTCGCGGCATCCGGCCTGGCATGGTGGGAAGAGCGGGCATCCAAGTTCAAAGTGAAGGCATCACGTCGATTCCGATCAGCGCCGTTCTGATCAAAGGCGAGCAGGGATCGATCGTCTACGTGCAGCGCTCGCAGACGCATTTCGATGCACGCAATGTCACATTGGGCCGTCCCGCGCACGGCAGTGTGCCTGTTCTGAACGGCCTGCAACCCGGTGAGCGCATCGTCGTGCGCGGTGCATTGTTGCTCGATGGCGCTGCCAGCCAGTTGATGTAACCCCACATATGCTGCGCTCTTTGATTGCACAGGTGGTGCATCGGCGGCTCGTTGCGCTCGCAATAACCGCAGCGGTCGCAATCTACGGCCTGTTTGCCTATTTCGATACGGCGATCGAAGCCTACCCGGATGTAACAAATGTCCAGGTGGGCGTTATCACGCAGGCACCTGGCTTGCCCCCGGAAGAGATCGAGCGCCAGATCACGTTGCCGCTGGAGCGCGCGTTGAATGGGACGCCGGGCCTGCAGTCGCTCCGTTCCGAAAGTTACTTTGGCCTGTCGCTCGTTGCCGCGGTGTTCGATGACGACACACGCAGCGACTTTGCCAGGGTCCAGGTCATGCAACGTCTCATGCAGGCCGAGTTGCCCGACGGGGTGACCGCCGAGATGGCGCCTGACAGCACGCCGCTGGGCAAGATCTATTACTACCGACTGGTCAGCGACCGCCACGATCTGTCGCAGCTGCGCATTCAACAGGAGACGACCGTCACCCGCGTGCTCAAGCAGGTGCAGGGTGTCGCCGACGTGGTCGGCATCGGCGGCTTTCTAAAGGAAATTCACGTCGAGGTGGATCCGGCGCGTCTCATCGGATTGGAGCTCACCCTGTCCGATGTCATCGACGCCATCGCGGCGTCCAATGGCAATGTCGGCGGCGGTTTGCTGCGTCGGGGAGAGCAGTCGCTCATCGTCCGCGGTATCGGCCTGCTGCGCACGCCTCAAGACATCATGGCAGTCGTGCTCAAGGCCGATGGCGGCGTGCCCGTGACGGTCGGCGATGTAGCACGAGTCATCCAGTCGTATACGCCGCGGCAGGGAGCGGTCGGCATGGACGATCATGACGACATCGTGCAGGGCATCGTGTTGCTGAAGCGTGACGCGAATCCCTCGCGCGTGCTCGACGAAGTGCATCGTCGGGTCGAGCAGTTGAACGAAAGCATTCTGCCGAAAGGCATGCGGATGGAGCCCAGCTACGATCGCAGCGAGCTGATCGGTCATACGCTGGCGACGGTGTTTCACAACCTGCTGTTTGGCGGCGCGTTGATCGTCGGGGTGCTGTGGCTGTTCCTGCGCAGCGTGCGTGGGTCGCTGATCGTTGCCAGCGTCATTCCGATGGCGCTGCTCGTCGCATTCATCGGACTGCACATGCTGGGAATGCCGGCGAATCTCATATCGATGGGCGCCATCGATTTCGGCATCATCGTCGACGGCGCTGTGGTGCTCGCCGAGAGCATTCTGGCCACCGCCCGCGTGCGCCGCCCGGCGACTCGCAGCGAGCTCTACGATCTCATCATCGACTCGGCCGTTGCAGTCGCCCGGCCGACGTTGTTCGCCATGGCAATCATCATTGCCGCACTGATTCCCATCTTCTCCCTCGAAAGTGTCGAGGGACGGATCTTCCGTCCGCTCGCGCTGACCTATTCCTTCGCACTGGTGGGCGCACTGGTGTTCGCCATGTTGCTGGTGCCGGCATTGTGCGCCATCGGTCTGCGGCCCAAGGATGCGGATACGCGAGAGCCCGAGATCTTCGAACGCATGCAGCATTGGTACGAGAGATGTTTGCAGCGCGTGATCGAGAGTGCTCGACAGCGAAGGCTGGCCTGCGGTGTTGCTGTCCTCGCGTTGCTGCTGGCGGCGTTCGCCGCGAGCCGGCTGGGCACGGAGTTTCTGCCGGAGCTGGACGAGGGCGATGTCTATGTACTGGTTCAGATGCCTTCTTCCATATCGCTGGAGAAGGGGCAGGAGGTCTTGCGCGACGTTCGTCGCAGGTTGCGTGCCTTCCCGGAAACGCGAGCGGTCGTCAGCGAGCAGGGCCGGCCGGAGTCGGGCACCGACAACGAGTGGATCAATCTGGCGAAGGTGCTGGTTCGTTTGCAGCCTCATGATCAGTGGCGCGCAGGAGTGAACAAGGAAGCGCTCGTCGCACAGATGCGTGCCGCTCTCATCGAGATTCCGGGCGTCGCTTTCAATTTTGCGCAACCGATTAGAGACAGCGTCGAGGAGTCGACCTCGGGCGCGCGTGGCCACGTCGTGCTGAAGCTCTTCGGTCCTGACATCGACACACTGCGAGCGTTGCTGCAGAAAACGCGTGCCTTGCTGGAGCCGGTCGACGGAATCGTCGACCTCGATCTGTACCGGGATTCCCCGGCCCCGCAGTTGCAAGTGGAGTTCAACCGCCAGGCACTGGCGCGATACGGCATCACGATGGCCCAGGCGCAAACGACGTTGGAGGCAGCGGTCGGCGGCACGGTGGCCACGCAGTTCTGGGAAGGCGAATTCGGTGTGCCGGTGCGAGTGCGCCTTCCCTACGAGGAACGCACCGACGAGGCACGCATCAGGGACATCGCCGTGCCCACGGCGTCGGGCATGACCGTGCCGTTGCATGCGATTTCGGACATCAATATTCGGATCGGCAATGCGTCGATCTTCCGAGAGGGCAACGCTCGTTACATGGCCCTGAAATTCAATGTGCAAGGTCGCGACATTGGCTCGGTGGTGCGTGAGTCGATCGATGCATTCACGAGCAACGTACAGTTGCCGGATGGATATGTTGCGGCCTGGGGTGGTGAGTGGGAGAACCAGCGCCGCGCCGCGACGCGGCTCACGGTGGTGATTCCGCTGTCGCTGCTGATCGTCTTTCGCGCTGTTTGTTGTTTGCTGCCTTGGGCCAGGCGCGCAGCGCCGGTCTGATCTTGCTGATGGCACCGTTCGCGATGATCGGAGGTATCGCGGCGCTGTACATCACGGGAATCAATCTCTCCATCAGCGCAGCGATTGGATTCATCGCGCTGCTTGGGCAGGTTGCATTGGCGGGCCTGCTCGTCTTGAGCGCCGTGGAGCAGCTGAGGAAAGACGGTGAGGCAATGATTTCAGCGCTCGTGAAAGGAGCAACGCTGCGCATGCGCTCCGTTCTGATGGTGACGTTGCTGGCGATGTTGGGCCTGTTGCCGATGGCACTGTCGAGCGGTGTCGGTAGCGAAACGCAGCGGCCGTTCGCGTCGGTCATCGTGGGAGGGATGATTACCTTGCCGGCTGCGGCGCTGCTGTTGCTGCCTGTCTTGTATGCGTGGTTCGGTCCGAGAGACATGCGCACGTCCGAACAGCGTGACGCCCAGGCAGTCCAGCACTAATTCACGGGAATGATTCCAGTGTTCAAGCCGATGTTGATGATCGCGATGCTATGTCTCGGGTCATCCCGCGCGTTCGCGCTGGATCTTCCGAGCGAAATCACGCTGCCGCAGCTGCTGGAGCTCGTGAGCGCGCGAAATCCAGAGCTGCTGGGAGAGCAAAGCCGCGTCGATGCCGCGGATGCAGACATCAAGACCGCGCGGGCGTTGCCGAATCCCGAGGTGTCCTACTACAACTTCACGCCACAGATCCTGGTCGAGCAATCGCTGCCGATCTTTGGTCAGCGGGGGCTGCGCATCCAGAGCGCTCAATTGGAGGCGGAAGCTGTTCGTGCCGAGGTCAGCTCGGTGGGTGCCGATGTGTTGAGAGATGCGGCCCTGGCGTTCACGCAACTGCTCGTGGCGCAGGAGCGCCGACGATTGCATCAGGCAGTCTACGAAGACCTGATGGCCTCGATCGTCATCGTTCGCGGCCAGGTGGAGGCGGGTGCCCGCTCTCGATACGATCTCGCTCGCATCGAGCTCGAGCGCGCTCAAGCGCAGGCAGAGCTGGAGCGTTCGGAGGCCGAGCTCGCATCGAGCGTGATGCAACTCGCCATCGCCGTCGGACAGCCCGAGTGGCGACCGGTTGCCTTGGGAAAATTGCAACCATCACGAGAACCGCTGACATTCGACGCCCTTTGGCCGCAAGCTGAATATCGATTGAGTTCGCTTCGTGCTGCCGCTGCCGCCGAAACCGCTGCGGAGAAGCGGAGCGAACTGGCGCGTCGGGAAGCGCTGCCTACGACGGCGATCACGGTGGGCGAGCAACGTGAGCGTGGTGCTCGCGATTTTGTCTATGGCGTATCGATCAGCATACCGGTCTTCGATCGACAGCAAGGCGCCATCGGTCGCGCCCGCGCTGAGGCGAACCGAGCCCGATTGCAGAATCGGGCGCAGCGGCTCGCTGCTGAGACGGCGTTGCGGCGGGCAACCGATCAGCTGGCGCAGCGACGTGCGCTCACCGAACGTTTCGAACGCGATGGCTTGTCACAACTTCCCGAACTGCGTCGCATGGCGCGCGACGCGTACAAGCTCGGTCAGGGCGGCATTCTCGAACTCATCGACGCCATCCAGTCAGTGGCTCAGAAGCAGCTGGCACATCTCGAGTTGCTCGAGTCGGTGTTCGAAGCAGAGATTGCCGTGCAGGCCGCGAGCGGCTTGTTCACGAACTCGGCGGAGCCCGTGACGCCGCCGGGATGACGCCCGGATTGCACCAACTTCCGACACTCTTGGTACAGTGGCTGCGTTACAGTGAAGTCGGCGCTTTCGGTCGGTGGTCGTTTCCACGTCATCCTGACGGAGACATTCCATGAGCAAGCCGCTGTGTGTGATTACGGGTGTAGGCGAGGGCAATGGTGCCGCGTTGGCTCGTGCCTTTTCGAAGACAGGTATGGCGGTTGCACTGCTCGCTCGCGGCACGCAATTCGCCACCAAGCTCGCCGCAAGCTTGCCCGATGCACGAGCCTATGCCTGTGATGTTTCGGATGCGGACGCAGTCGCGCGGACCTTCAGCCAGATCCGCTCCGAGCTCGGTGATCCTGTCACATTGGTCCACAACGCAGGTTCCGGGGTCTGGGGTGATGTCGAGAGCATCGATCTGCAGGCATTCGAGTCTGCGTGGCGTGTGAATGCCTATGGTGCGCTCGCGGTGAGTCGCGAAGTGATTCCGGCAATGAAGGCGGCCGGATCTGGCAACATCATCTTCATCGGCGCGACGGCTTCTCGAAGAGGAGGGCCTCAGACCGCAGCCTTTGCTCCTGCGAAGGCCGCTCAGCGCAGCCTGGCCGAGTCGATGGCGCGCAGCCTGTGGCCGCAAGGCATTCATGTATCGCTGATCGTCATCGATGCGGTCGTAGATATCCCGCGGACCCGCGCCGCGATGCCTGGCAAGCCCGACGGCTTCTTCCTGCAACCCGACGCCATGGCGGCAAGCGCCGTCTGGCTGGCGCAGCAGCCGCGCTCGGCCTGGACGTTCGAAATCGAGGTACGGCCCTTCGGCGAGAAGTGGTGATCGGCGGGCGAGGTGTTGCGATACCCCTCTGTCGAGCGCCCTAGCGTCATCTAGCGACATTCTCTGCATCGAACTTCGGAGCCACGCATCGGTCGAAAGGGCCTTTGCCGATCCGTCGAGTGCCGGGAGTGTTCGAAAGCGTGCAGAGGTTGCTAGAAGCCCGACGGCGGGCGACAAATTGCTCAGTACTCAGTGCATTGCTCGTGACGCCGGCGTTCAGCCAGGCCAGTGTGGTGCCTCCCGACGACGGCTCGGTATCGTTCCCCGAAGGCGACGCTGCGGTCAGCAGCGAATTACCGCACGTCCCCGAGCCGCTGTTGTTCGATCTGGTGCGCCCTCTGGGAGCCGACAAGGGCGAGCTGGAAGTCAATGCCCTCGTACAGCATGCAAGTGGCGGTACCGCTTGGGCACCGGAGATCGAGTACGCCTTTGCCGACGGTTACGCGTTGGAGTTGGAGCTGCCGTTCGAGGGAGCGACGCTCGAAGAGTACAAGGTGGCCGTGCAGGGCACAGCGGGGACCTTGCTGGATGGCCGGATGATCCATGGTTGGCAGGCCATCGTCTATTACGAGCGGAACAGCAAAGATTACACGGCTGATCTGATCTATTTGAACGGCGCGCGTCTCTCCAGGAAATGGAGCGTGTTCAACATGGTCGGCCTGCGCCATGCTCATTTCCGCGGCGACGGCGATTACATCGGTCTGGTCAACAACAGCATCTTTTACGATTATTCGCAGCGCTTGACCTTCGGTCTGGAGGTCAACAGCGAGATCAGCGACGGCTGGCGCTGGCGCCATGGCCTCGTGCCGCAGATTCACTTCGACGTGAGCGAGCACGTGACGCTGCAGTTCGGTGGCGGCCGCTCGCGTCTGAATGTGGGGCACCCGGCCGAGAAAACTTTCATCTGGCGGTTGATCTATTCGTGGTAGAGAAAATCGTCAGGCGCACCGTTCGTCATGGATCGCCTGCTGCGTGTTGCTCGAGCAAGCGTTCCATTCGTCCATCCCCTGATTTTCGGGTCGGGCGCTGAAAGATCGTTGACAGCGGCGTGGAGCCCATCTCAAACTGAGATTACAAAATAAACAGGCCGCAGGCATGGATCAGCAATGCAAGGTCAAGGAATGGTCAGGCCCCAGCCGTTGGCGTCACAGCGACGGCCGCAGATCGATCAACCAGGCGCATTCGTCGTCTGTCAGGGATTAACAAGAGCGAGTGTCCAACTATGAAACATAGTCTTTCTACGATCGCTTTACTGGCACTAATCATCGCGGGGCAGTCAGCTCATGCGGCTGGAGCAGCCGGGACCATCGTCAAGCACGATCTGAATGGCGACCCGACTCTGACGGATCGAGGCGTTTGTGTGCAACTTTCGCCCCAACTGCCCGCGCCAGGGTGGGCTTGTCTGTACAAGTCGAACCCTCTGTACAAGGAAATGTCTGCGTTCCTGCTCACCGCGTATGTCACCGGTACGGTGGTCTCGGTTCACTGGAATACCACAGATTCGAATGGCTACCCAATCATTTACAGGGTTCAGTAATCCGCCTGCAGGCATTGGTTGGTCAGCTGGCTGAGTATCGATAACACCGTCAGGTACTACGGCGAGGCTTGCGATGAAGATGTCATCACTCAAACGAATTGCCCTGGCAATGGCGGCGTTTGCTCTGGCACCCACCACGCACGCAGCCGAGATCGGTTTTTTCAATCTTGTGGTGGAGCGGGTTTTCGTCAATTCCAGCCATGCCCAGAATGTTGGACACCGCGGAGAGGTATGGATCAAGATCAATAGTTCGATAGACGCCATCCATGCAACCGGGTGTCCTGCAAACAATTGGTATAACGTCAATGGCTATTTGGTTGCTGCGTATGCTGACGATGTTCACCGCAATCAAATTCTCGCCGGGCTGTTGGCCGCGAAGGCCACCGGACAGCCGATCAACGGGGCAGTCGACGACTCGAAAAAGAACGTTAGCGGTATTTGCACTCTGACCTGGTATGAAGTTCAGTGACCGCCGAAATGGAATGATACGGTCAAGGAATGGTTCAGCCACTAACTGTGGGCAGCCACGGTGGACTTTGCGCGATCAATCGCATCTCGATCGCCGCTATCGATATCAACATTAGTGTCAGCACGATTCCGCAGGCTGCGGCACGCCGTTGCGGTGATCTCGCAGCGACAGCCCAGCTTCCGCTAGTGAGCGATATGAGCAAGAGAGCGACCCAGCACCAGAATAGGGGAATGACGACAAAAGCTGCGTCGAGGCCTTTTCAGTTGAGAACGGCGACCTGATAACAGATACATAACCCACGCCGCTCTCCTTCGCGGTCAGAAGGGCAAGGCTCATTGAAAAGCGGGAGCGACGGGCGATGAGGTGCTCACAGGGGCCGGTACGTTCATCCGGTCGCACAATGACTCGAATTTATCTGGCCATTCCGGATCTACGTAGGGTTGCCTTTGCGACCAGTTCTGCTCGGGTTTGGCGCGCACCAGCGAGTGCACCTTACCGGGCAGACTTCGCGCCAGCCAGCGGTGGAGCTCTTTCATGCCGGCGAGCTTTTTGGCCACAGCGAAGGAGGTGACCTGGTCAGGATCGACAACAACACACAGACCAGCAGTCTTGAGCGTGCGGGCACGGACGAAATCCTGTAGCTGTCCTGCCAACCATGGTACCGGGCCGGTGTCCACGCGGGCCGCTCGTCGCGGCCCGCGTGACTCATCTATCACTGACTCGTCGTCATCCGCACGTACCGATCGAGCACCCGAACGCCGAACGCAGCGGCACCGGGAGGCGAGGTCGGCAAAGGATCGGCTTCGCGCCAGGCCATGCCGGCGATGTCGAGGTGCGCCCACGGCGTGCCACTTTCGATCCACGATCCGATGAAGTGCGCGCCGTGACCGGCGCCACCGCCCATGGGGCGGCCGGCGCCGTTGCGGATGTCGGCGATCGGTGATTCGAGATCTTTTGCGTACGAGGGGTGCAGGGGCATGCGCCACAGGTACTCGCCGGACTGTTCGCCGGCGCTGATCAGCTGGGTGGCCAACTGCTCGTCGCGTGAGAACAGGCCAGCGTAGTCATCGCCCAAGGCAGTAGTAATCGCGCCAGTGAGCGTGGCCAGGTCGATGACGACGCGGGGCTTGAATTGCTTCTGCGCGTACCACACGGCATCCGACAGCACCATGCGTCCCTCGGCGTCGGTGCTCATGATCTCGAACGTCCTGCCGGACATCGTGCGGATGACATCGCCTGGGCGGGAGGCGCCGCCGTCGGGCATGTTCTCGGCCAGCGCGGCAATCGCGACTGCATTGACGGGCGCCTTTCTGCCTGCAAGTGCCAGAACCGCGCCGGTGACGGCGGCTGCGCCGGACATGTCGGTCTTCATGCGCCACATGCCGTCGTTCGGCTTGATGGAAACGCCGCCGCTGTCGAAGGTGATGCCCTTGCCGACGAAAGCGAACGGAGCGGTGCCCGACTTGCCACCGTCGTAACGCACGACGAGCAGGCGAGGCGGACGCACGCTGCCTTTGCCAACGCTGAGCATGCCGCCCATGCCGAGCTTCTCCATCGCCGGCACGTCCAGCACTTCGATACGAACATTCGCGACGCCACGGAACGCTTCGCGTGTGCGCTCGACGAAGCTCTCTGGATAGATCTCGCTGGCGGGCTCGGTGATGAGGTCGCGGGTGAATTTGACCGCCGTGGCTACCGGCCGCCACTGCGCTGAGTATGTCGAACCGGCAGCGTCGCCGGCCGGCGTGCGGACGACAATCTCGCCTTCGCCGAGCACCGGCGCATTGGCAGCAACCTGGCGATATTTAGTGAAGCGATACTGTCCGAGCTCAGCGCCGAAGGCCAAATGCGCGCCGGCATCGGCTTCAGAGCCCGGCCACAAGATCTCGACACGCTTGACTGGGCTACGGGCGGCCACCTGGCCAACCCACCCGCCGACATCCTCGAGGATGCGTGCAGTGGCGGCCTCGTTGCCGGTGCCAATCAAGATGACACGCTCGTAAGGTCCGACGCCGCCCAGGTCGAGCACTCTGTCCCGCTCGCCGCGGTAGTTCATCGACGTCACAGCACGCCTCAGGGCGCCACCGACCGCTGCATCAACTTCCGCGAACGCGCCTTCCTGTGGCACATCCTGCCGCACGGAAAGAGCAATGGTCCCGGAGGATGGCACTGCATAGGGGGCGAATTTGATTTCTCGCTGTGCCGACGCCGTGGTGGCGCCTAAGGTCAGCAGCAAGGCAGGAACAAGCCGTACTAGTCCTCGCATCGTATCTCGCTCTAGTGTTTAGATGGCCAATGACACGGGCGATTGTACCGGCGCCCCGCTCAAACGTGCGCGACGGATTGTCATTGCCAGATCAATGCACAGTTTTTGCTCGCTGACGTGGCAATGCCACCAGCTTGGGCGGATCCGTTCGCCGCGCGTCCATCGCGACGACATTGCATACAGTGTCTGCCAGCGATGGCGGCGGTGAATCTCGAGAAGCTGGCGCACCTCGCGCATGTCAACGCTCGCAGCGTGACAGATTGGTTAAAGATTGAGCACGCGATGCGGGTACGTGAATTTCACGGCAAAAGGTCCTGTGCGGGGAGATATCCACAGGGTTGCCCACAACTTTTGTGGATCACTTCACAGCAATGTCTGGAGCTAGCAAGGGGAGGGCGCTGTCAAGACTTGCACTTTGGGCATTCCTCCGGAACTACCTCCCGCTCAACTCGAGCACAGTGATTCCGCGGCCAGTCAATGGCAGCTTCTGCTTCAAGTCGTACCGTCGACCCGAAAGGACATCCGTTGCGAGCAGGTCGGAGCCGATGATCTCGCTGAAGCGTGCGGTATCCAATTGCTGTGGATTGGTGGACTTGTTCAAGACGATCATGATCTTTTGAGCGTCGCTGTGGCGGAAGTACACATAGGTGCCGTTCGATGGCGCATAGTGCGACAGGCGGCCGTGCTTGATCGCAGGCGTCCGCTTGCGCCAGTTCAGCAGGCGGCGAGTGAAGTCTTGGGCCGAGCGTTGGGCTTCGGACAAACCCGCGCCGGTGAAACCGTTGACAGTATCGTTGCGCCAGCCGCCCGGAAAATCGCTGCGAATCGCTCCGTGCGCATCGGTGCCGGGATGGCTCATGAGCAGCTCCGACCCGTAGTAGAGCTGGGGAATGCCACGCGTCGTGAGCACGAATCCGATGGCCATCTTATACAGGTCCAGATCCTCTCCCAGCTGCGTGAACACGCGGCTCATGTCGTGGTTGTCAGGAAAGATGACGAGGTTGTTCGGCTCCGGATAAAGAAAGTCGTTGGCCAGCGCTCGATAGATGCGCGTCAGGCCGGTGGTCGGGCCGTCTTCCTGCTCCAGCAATCCTCGTGAGAGCGCAACTTGCAGCGGAAAATCGAACAGGCTGGGCAGATGAGACACGTAGCCGTCGGCACGAACCGCGTCGCGTTGCCAGTAGGCCACCATCGCCGGATTCTCGTGCCACGCTTCGCCCACGATGCCCAAGCGCGGATATTCCTCCAGCACTCGACGGGTCCATTCGGTGAGAAAGGCGCGGTCGGAGTAGGGCCAGGTGTCCACGCGCAGACCGGACAGGCCGGCGTATTCGATCCACCACAGCGTATTCTGGATCAGGTAAGTGGACAGTAAGGGGTTGCGTTGATTGAGGTCCGGCATGGTCGGCACGAACCAGCCGTCGCGCAGCGCGGCTCGATCCGCTTCGCTGCCATGGGGATCCAGCAGGCTCTCCTGATTGTGGCTGGTGGGAGCAAAGTGGCCGCCATGGTTGATCCAATCGCGAGCTGGCAGATCTCGCATCCACCAATGCTCAGAGCCGCAGTGGTTCAGCACGATGTCCTTAATTAACCCGATGCCACTCTCACGTGCGGCGGCGGATAGCGAGCGGTACAGCTCGTTGTCGCCGAAGCGAGCGTCGATCGAGTAGAAGTCGGTCGCGGCGTAGCCGTGATAGGACGCCTCAGGCTGATTGTTCTGGAGCACGGGATTGAGCCAGATCTGCGTGAATCCCATGTCGGCGATGTAATCCAGCTGCGAGCGCACGCCGGCGAGGTCACCGCCGTGACGACCTTGCGGGTCGGTGCGGTTGGCTTTCTCCAAATAGCCCGAAACATTGTCGTTACGCGACTCGCGATTGACGAAACGGTCGGGAGTGATCAGATAAATAACGTCCTGCGGCCCGAAGCCCGAGCCGGCAGCAGGATTGCGAGCATGCAGCTGGTACTCATGTTTGAGCACCGTACGGCCGTTGCGTCGAAACTCTATGTTGAACTTGCCCGGCGGCGTGCCCGGCGCGAGCGACAGATCGATGAATAGATAATTCGGATTGTCGGTGCGGGTGACCGTGCCCAGCGTCACGCCAGAATATTTCACTGCGGGCTCGAGCTCCGCGATGCGCTCGCCATGAACCATGAGCTGTAGGCGGCTGTCGCGCATGCCCGTCCACCACGAGGTCGGTTCCACGTGTTCGATGCGTTGCGCGCTCGCCGTCGCGACCATCCCCAAAAGCAGTGCAATTGCCAGCCAAGGTCTCATGAGATTCTTCATATTATTCAACGAGTGGAGAAGCCGCTGCCGCCGACATAGGCGAAGAACGCTCCGCAAGCAGGAATCGTCACCGCTTGCCGATCCACAGCGGCGCGAGAAAATCCGTGACCGATGAGGACTTCGAGAGACGTTCTGCTCGGCAAGCGAAGCGTGCACGGGGAGCGGGCGAAGTTAAAGCAGGCGAGCAGCTGCTGGCCAGCGTAGTCTCGGACGAAACACAGTGAGTCGGCAGGCGAATCGATGAAGCGGATGCCGCCAAAGCGCAGCGCCGGATGGAGTCGTCGCCAACGCAGGAACGTGCGATAGGCGTTCAGGACCGAATCCACCGTCGACATCTGCGTGTTGACGGCGAGCGCACGATGCTCGGGCGGGATCGGTAGCCAAGGCATTGCGCTCGAGAAGCCGCACGCTGCGTCTTTGTCCGTCCAAGGCATGGGAGTGCGACAGCCGTCGCGCCCTTTGAATGTGGGCCAGAAAGCGATGCCATACGGATCTTGCAACGCTTCTCTGGGCAGTTCGGCTTCCGTCAATCCAAGCTCTTCGCCCTGATAGCTGCAGATGGTGCCTTTGAGCGAGGCAAGAAACGCATTCAACAGCTTCGCGCGCGGTTGCGGTGCCTCGCCATCCGACCATCGCGAGATCACGCGGCGAACATCGTGATTGCCAATGGCCCAACAAGGCCAGCAGTCCTGCGACCTGGCTTCCAAGGTCTCGATGACGTTGCGGATGTGGGGCAGCGACAGAGTGTCCACCAGCAGCTCGAAGTTATAGGCCATGTGCAGGCGTCCAGTGCCGCTCGTGTACTGGACCAAAGCTTCCAGTGGGTTCTCGCAGGAGAGCTCGCCGAGAGTCACTGCCGACGGATAGCGATCGACCAGGCGGCGCAGCGCTTCCAGAAACGCCAGGTTCTCCGGGCGCGTGTTGTCGTGCAGATGGAATTGAAAGGCGTACGGATTGTCGGCGGCGTAGCCGCGTCCGGTGCGCAGATGCGCAGGCTTGGGCGGATTGTCTCGTAGCAGCGGATCGTGACAACAGAAGTTGATCGCATCCAGGCGCAGCCCATCGACACCGCGCTCCAGCCAGAATTCGACTTCCGCGAGCACCTGCTGAGCCACGGCGGGGTGATGGAAGTTCAGATCCGGCTGGCTCGGCAGGAAGTTGTGCAGATAGTACTGGCCGCGCCTCGATTCCCACTGCCAGGCGGAGCCACCGAAGATCGACAGCCAGTTGTTGGGTGGCGTGCCATCCGGGCGCGGATCGGCCCACACATACCAATCGGCCTTGTCGCCGGTGCGGGCTTGTCTGCTGGCCTGGAACCACGCGTGCTCGTCGGAAGTGTGGCTGAGAACTTGATCGATGATCACGCGAATGCCGCGGCGATGGGCTGCATCGAGCAGCGTGTCGAAATGTTCCAAGGTGCCGAAGATCGGATCGATCTGCCGGTAGTCGCTGATGTCATAGCCGAAGTCCTTCATCGGCGACTTGAAGAACGGCGAGATCCACACCGCGTCGATGCCCAGCTCGGCCAGATAGTCGAGTCGCGAGCTGATGCCGGCCAGATCGCCCGTGCCATCGCCATTCGCGTCGGCGAAGCTGCGCGGGTAGATCTGATAGATGACGGCACCGCGCCACCATGGCGGCTGCACCGAAGCTCCAGCACTTGTGGAAGGCGCCTGCATCGTATTTCCCTGTCCCCGAATGTCGATGCAGCATTGTGAAGCGCATCGAGTCATTCCGATCGTTGAATACGATTGCAGTGTCGAGGACAGCGACGATCAAACTGTCCGCGCGCCACAGGATGCTCGCACCACGAGCTCGGGCGTGATTACGCGAGATTCGACTCGCTGTCCTTCGATCAGCTTGATGAGGTTGTCGACCAGATACTCGCCGGCCAGCACCGTATCCTGTCGCACCGTCGTGAGCGGCGGATTGAAATGTGCGGCCGGGCCGATGTCGTCGAAGCCGACCACAGCGACGCCTTCAGGAACTCGCAGTCCGCGATCTTGCAGGGCGCGGACCAGGCCCATTGCGATCAAGTCGCTGGCCGTGAACACGGCGTCGAAATGCGCTTGCGTATCCAGCAACTCGATGCCGGCCCGATAACCTTCTGCTTCCAGGCTGCGGGCTTCGCGATGCAATCTCGGATTCGGCTCGAGGCCGGCCGCACGCAATGCCTGCACGTAGCCGCTGTGGCGTCGCTGGAATTCGGGGCTGCGGTCCAGCGCACTGCCGATAAAGGCGATGCTG
Source organism: Steroidobacter cummioxidans (assembly GCF_003104955.1). Classification (NCBI taxonomy): domain Bacteria; kingdom Pseudomonadati; phylum Pseudomonadota; class Gammaproteobacteria; order Steroidobacterales; family Steroidobacteraceae; genus Steroidobacter; species Steroidobacter cummioxidans. The sequence goes on from NZ_LSRW01000050.1 coordinate 28,914, forward strand.
CGCCGACCGATCTTCAACAGATGCTCCACCGCCAGCTGCGCGCCGAGCACGTTGTCGCAGGAAACGAAGTGGCCGGGTCGGCTGTCGATCATCGGACCCCAGACGACGAAATGAGCACTGAGCTCGGCGAAGCGCCGCAATCGTTCCAGGTACACGAGGTAGTCGCCGTAGCCGAGCAGGATCAGTCCATCGGCGCGGTTGCTCACCTCGTAGTCCGTATGCCAGTCGTCACTGAGCTGTTGGAACGACAACAGCAGATCGAAGCCGCGACGGGCCGCGCTGTGGGTGATGTGACCGAGCATCGACAGGAAGAATGAGTTGATCTGCCCCTCATCGCGCGACTCTTCGAACAGCAACAGCGCGAGCGTGCCGCTTCGCCGCGAGCGCAGCCCGGCGGCGCTGCGGTCGGTGCGGTAGTGGAGTCGACGCGCGATCTCGAGCACGCGGTCTCGGGTCTCGGCGTTGACCAATGGGCTACCGCGCAAGGCGCGCGAAACGGTTGCTTGCGAGACCTTCGCGATCTCGGCTATGTCCAGCGAGGTGGGCTTGCGCGTCTTCGGCGACACGTTGTCTTCTTCTAAGGCTGGTGTGCTTCCAGCCGGTTCGATGCTAGCCGGCGTCGGCTCGAGGCGATCGTTGAATACGTTTGCAAAGGATTGTTCGGTCATGGTCGCGCTCCTACACTGAGCTTACGACAAGAATGAAGTGAGGGGGACAATGGTCGCAGCGTTACGTCGCTTGCGCACGCTCGCCTGCATCGGCGCGGCATTGCTCATTGCTTTAACAACCGACGCAGCACCACGTCCGCTTTCGTCCGCGACAGCGGAGCAGTTGGCGAAGCAGCTGGCCAGCGTTGTCAGCACGCCCGAACAATATGTCGTGAACAAGTTCGAGCGGGTCGATGTCGTGCTGCTGGCCGAGGAGCACGCGCTCCGGCACAACTTGCTGCTGGCCCAGCGACTGATTCCACTCTTGCATCAGGCCGGCGTCTACAACTTCGGTATGGAATTCGGCGCGAACGAGGATCAGGCGGCGCTCGACGCGCTGGTGACCGGCGCGCGCTATGACGAAGCCCAGGCCCGCCGCATCATGTTCAGTTACAACGTGGGTTGGGCGTTCCAGGAGTACATGGACATCTACCGCGCCGCCTGGCAGCTCAACCGGTCGCTGCCGCCCGGGGCGCGCAAGTTCCGCATTCTCAATCTGAGTTATCGCTACGACTACGCAAGCTTCACCGGCGCACGCACGCCGGCGGCGATGGCGAAGGTCTATCACAAGGGCAGCGCCGATGCTTTTCGTGCGAACGTCGTCCAGCGCGAAATCCTGGCGCGTGGCGAAAAGCTGCTCGTCCTCACCGGCAGCGTGCATGCGTTCACGCGCTATCAAATGCCGTTGCCCGACTACAACGCGGATGGCTTCTGGCGCCTGGAGGATCGACATCTGGGCAACCGGCTGCAGCGGCTCGCGCCGGGACGCGTCGCGACGATCGTTCTGCATCAACCGTTCCCAGGAAAGTTCGGTGGGCAGCGCTATCCCGCAGGCGGCGCGCTCGATCAAGTGCTGACGCAACTCGGCAGCCGGCCGGTGGGCTTCGATCTGACCGGCACCATCGGCGAACTGGCCGATGACAGCTATTACTCCATCGGTCATCCGGACTTTCGCTTGCGCGATCTGGCCGACGGCTACATCTATGAGATGCCGTTCGAGCGCTTTCAGGGCTGCCAGATCGATGAGCACTTTCTCACCGAACAGAACTGGCCTCAGGCCCGGCGAGAGATTCCGGACTTTCCAGGCATTCATCCGCCGCCGGCGACGCGCGAACACTATCTGCAGAAGATTCGCGAGTACGTCGACATTCGCCAACGCTATCGCGATCTGAACTGAAGCTCCTTCGCCATGCACATCCGATCCATGCGTATCCCATTTGCGCTGCTGCTATCCGCGTTCTGCCTGATGTTCGCGAGCATGAAGGCAGCGGCGTCGACGCTGCTGCCCGAGGCTGAAGCACGGCAACTGGCGGCGTACCTCAAATCGCACGGCGCGACGCCCGAGCAGTACATCACCGGCAAGTTCGCTCGTTACGACGTCGTGCTGCTTGGAGAGGATCACCGCGTCAAGCACAACCTCTTGCTCGCACATCGGCTGATTCCCTTGTTGTACAAGGCGGGCGTGTACAACTTCGGCATGGAGTTCGGGGCCAGCGAGGACCAGGCTGCGCTGGATGCTTTGGTGACAGGGGAGCGCTACGACGAGGCGGTCGCGCGTCGCCTGATGTTCAACTACAACGTGGGTTGGGCATTCAAGGAGTACATGGACATCTATCGTGTCGCCTGGCAGCTCAACCGATCGCTGCCAGCCGGCGCTCGCAAGTTCCGCATCCTCAATCTCAGCTACAAGTTCGACTGGGACGGCTTCAATGGCGTGCCGACCGCCGACAACATGGAGCGCGTGTTTCCGAAGGGCGATACCGAGCGCTTTCGGGTCGAGCTGATTCGCCGCGAGGTGCTGGCGAAACAGGACAAGATCCTCATTCTCACGGGCACGGGGCATGCGTATACGAGATACGCGTTGCCCGTGAACGATTATCTGTCCGAAGGGTTCTATCGGCTCGAGGATCGCAGCATGGGCAATCTGCTGTATCGCCTCGCGCCGGGTAAGGTGTTCAACATCCTGTTGCATCGACCTTTCTATAGCCAGACCGGTGGGCCGGGCGATCTGGTGCAGCCGGCCGGCGGTGCGCTCGAACAGGTGATGGCGCGACGGAGCAATGCGCCCGTGGGCTTCGATCTGGTCGGCACGCCGCTCGGCGAGCTGCGCGACGACAGTTACTTCGCGATCGGATATCCGGATTTCCGGTTGCGAGACCTCGCGGACGGTTATGTATTCGTGAAACCGTTTCGTGCGGCCGAAGGCTGCACGATCGACGAAGCATTTCTCACCGACGCCAACTGGCCCGAGGCACAGCGACAGCATCCTGCCTTCCCAGATCTCGACTCGCGTCCGCAGAGTCTGGAGGCTTATCGACGCAGCATTCGCGAGTTCGCTGATGTTCGCTCCTTCTATCGGCGCGTGCGTTGATCGATCGCATGCCGTCCATGAAGCACTCGCTGTTACCTTTGATCGCTTGTCTAGCGTGCTGGTCGACGTCGGCCGTCGCTCGCGCGCCGCTGAGCGATCAGCAAGCCAGCGAGCTGGCAGGCTACGTTGCCGCTCATGCGGACACGCCCGAGCAATATGTGGTGAACAAGCTCGCCCGATACGACGTCGTGTTCCTGGCCGAGGATCATGCGATCAAGCACAACCTGTTGCTCGTGCAGCGCTTGGTACCGCTGCTGTATCAGGCGGGCGTCTACACCCTGGGCATGGAATTCGGTGCGAGCGAGGATCAGTCCGAGTTGGATGAGCTCGTCACCGCCAAGCGTTACGACGCGACGCGCGCGCGACGCCTCATGTTCAACTACAACGTCGGTTGGCCGTACCGCGAGTACATGGATATCTATCGGGCCGCCTGGAACTTGAATCGGTCGCTGCCGCCCGGTGCTCGCAAATTTCGGGTGCTGAATCTGAGTTACCAGTACGACTGGTCGGCCTATGCGGGCAATCGCACGCCTGAAGTCTTCGCGCGAGTGCACTTTCGTGGCAACCCGGAGGTGTATCGCGCCGAAGTGGTACGGCGCGAGATTCTCGCGAAGGGCGAGAAGATTCTGATCCTGGCCGGCAACAGTCATGCGTTCACGCGCTATGCGCAGCCGGTCGACGATTATCTCTCGGTCGGCTTTTACAGGCTGGAAACGCGATACATGGGCGGCTTGCTGTACCAGCAGGTCCCAACGAAGGTGTTCACGATCCAATTGCATCGGGCCTTCGACAGCCAGACTGGCGGTGGGGCCGAGCTATTGCATCCGGCGGACGGCGCGGTCGAGCAGGTCATGTCGCGCTTGCCTGGCCGGCGTGTCGGGTTCGATCTGGTCGATACGCCGCTGGGCGAGCTGCGTGACCACAGTTATTACGCGATCGGGCATCCCGATCTGCGACTGGGCGATCTGGCGGACGGCTATATATATGAGAGGCCGCTGAGCGAGTTCGAGAGCTGTACGGTGGATCCTGGCTTCGTCACGGCAGCGAACTGGCAGGAGACCCGCCGACGCTATCCCGACTTTCCACCGCTCGATCCCTGGCCGGCCACGCCCCGCGAGTATCTGCACAAGCTCGAGGAGGCCGGCGATGTCGCGAAGCGCTATCGCTTGCTGATCAAGTCATTCGCATCGGAAGAAGAACTCACGAGTCATCCATGAAGAAGTTCCGAATCACATTGTCCGCGTTGTTCGCCGTGGCGCTCGCTTTGACGAATGCCGTCGCGTTGGCGTCGGCGCCCGCGCGTACACCGACGCCGCTGTCGGAGGCCGAGGCGAAGCAACTTGGCGACTACCTCCAAGCGCACTGGCAAACGCCGGAGCAATACATCACGAGCAAGTTCGATCGAAACGACATCGTTCTGCTCGGCGAGGATCATCGAATCAAGCACAACCTGATGCTGGCGCAACGGCTGATTCCGTTGCTGTACAAGGCGGGCGTGTACAACTTCGGCATGGAGTTCGGCGCAAGCGAGGATCAGGCGGCGCTCGACGCGCTGGTCACTGGGGAGCGCTACGACGAGGCAGTCGCCCGACGCCTGATGTTCAACTACAACGTCGGCTGGGCGTTCAAGGAATACATGGACATCTACCGCGTCGCCTGGGAGCTCAACCGTTCGCTGCCGGCTGGTGCGCGCAAGTTCCGCATCCTCAATCTGAGTTACAAATTCAACTGGGAGGGCTATACGGGTATCCGCACGCCCGTCAACGTCGGGCGCGTGTTCCACAAGGGCAATTCGGAGCGCTATCGCGCCGACCTGCTGCGCCGGGAAATCCTCGAGAAGCAGGAGAAGATCCTGATTCTCACCGGCAGCGTCCACGCGTTCACTCGTTATCGGCAGCCCGTGAACGACTATCTGTCCGAGGGCTTCTATCGCCTGGAGGATCGCTACATGGGCAACCTTCTGGTGCAGATGGCACCGACGCGCGTGTTCTTCATCATGCTGCACCGGGCGCTCGACGGCCGTACCGGTGGGCCGCGCGAGCTGGTGTATCCAGCGAAAGGCGCAGTAGATCAGGTGATGGCGCGGTTCACGGACAAGCGCGTGGGTTTCGATCTTGCGGACACGCCCATGGGCGCGCTAGCTGACGACAGCTTCCATTCCATTGGCTACACGGACTTCCGTCTGCGCGATCTGGCGGATGGCTACGTTTACGAGAAACCGTTCTCCGAGTACGAAGGCTGTACGGTTGACGAAGGATTTCTCACCGAACAGAACTGGCCCGAGGCGCACCGTCAGTTTCCCGACCCGGACATGAGCGCGCGGCCCAAGTCGCTGCAGGAGTATCAGCAGCGGATTCGCGACTATGCGGATATTCCCAAGCGATACGCCCGGGTGGTTGTCGGTACGCCGGCAGTGTCGAGCGCCCCTGTGGCAGTCACTGGCGCGGGCATCACCGGTGATGTGAAAAAGTATGGAAAGGTTCAGTCGCGATTTGTCGCACCTCGCGATGTGTGGGTGTGGCTGCCACCTTCCTATACGCGTGACACGGCGCGCCGCTACCCGGTGCTGTACATGCACGATGGCCAGAATGTGTTCGATCCTCGGACCTCCATGAACCAGACGGACTGGGGCGTGGACGAGGCGATGACGCGGCTGATCGCCGAAGGTGCGATACGCGAAGCCATTGTGGTGACCGTGGCGAACACGTCCCGCCGTCGCGAGGAATACATGCCGCAGAAGGCAGTCGAATGGGCCCGTGGCACGCAGTTCGAGACGGCACTGATGGAGACAGTGCGACAGCGGCAACCGGAAACGCCGAGCCCGACCTGGGTGGCGGATTCATATCTGAAGTTTCTGGTCACGGAGCTGAAGCTCTTCATCGATCGCGAGTACCGCACGAGCGTGGGACGCGACGACACCTTCATCATGGGCTCATCCATGGGCGGGCTCATTTCACTGTACGCGATGACCGAGTACCCCGAGACATTCGGCGGCGCAGGTTGTCTGTCGACGCATTGGCCGATCGGCGATGGATTGGTTGTCGAGTATTTGCGCGGCAGGCTGCCTGACCCGAGCACGCATCGAATCTACTTCGATCACGGCACCGTGGAGCTCGATGGTCAGTACGCGCCGTACCAAGTCCGTGTCGATGAGCAGATGCAAGCGCGCGGCTATCGACGTGACGTGAACTGGATGAGCAAGACGTTTGAGGGGGCGCGCCACGATGAGGCTGCCTGGCGCGCACGCATCGATGTTCCGCTGCGCTTTCTGCTCTCGAAACAATGAAACGAGCGCAATGAATACGTTTGCAAAACATTGTCCACGCAACTGGCTTCGCTAGTATGCGCGCGACGACTCATTAAATAGCGGCGAACGCGCAGCTCTGTCCGCTTAGCAGGGGGATCACAAGATGAAAGTTTCTACGTACGCCCGTCGTGCGCGGTCCGCGCGCGCGCTCGAAACTCGATCCACGGTATTGGGTTGTTCGATGTTGCTCGCAACAGTGGCCGCGAGCGCGCAGGACGTTGCGTCGTCGTCGAATGAGGCGAACTCGAAGGATGTTCTCGAAACCATCCTCGTCACTGGCATTCGCCAGGGCCTCGTCGATGCCATCTCGCTCAAGCGCGATTCGGGCAGCATCGTCGAAGCGGTGTCCGCCGAAGACATCGGCAAGCTCCCCGATACCAGCATTGCCGATTCCATTTCTCGTTTGCCAGGCTTGACCGCGCAGCGTGCGGAGGGCCGGGCGTCAGCGATCAGTCTGCGCGGCACAGATCCCGGATTTACGACCGCATTGTTGAACGGTCGCGAGCAGGTCAGCACCGGCGACAATCGCAGCGTCGAGTTCGATCAGTACCCCTCGGAGCTGCTCAGTTCGGTGGTCGTCTACAAAACGCCAGATGCCGGGCTGGTGGGGCAGGGATTGGCTGGCACGATCGATTTGCGTACCACCCGACCGCTCGAACATGCGCGCCGCGCGCTTGCGTTCAACATTCGCGGTGAGCGCAACTCGCAGGGAGAGCTCGGAGCCGATTCGAAGGAGGATGGCTATCGCGCCAGCTTTTCATACATCGATCAGTTCTTCGACAACCGGCTCGGCGTGACCTTCGGCGTGGCGCGATTGGAATCTCCGCTGGCCATTCGTGGCGCGGGAACGTACGAGCCCTGGCATGCGAATGGCACTCCCGATGCCGGGCCGATGAATCCGACAGGCGTGATGAATCCCGGCGTAGCGCCCGACGCGTTCATCACCGATGGCATGAAGATCCGCGCCGACATGGGTAAGAATCGGCGTGACGGTGCGATGGCCGCTATCGAATGGCGCCCGACCGATTCCTTCACCAGCCTGCTCGATGTTTACTACACGAAGCGTCGCCAGATAGACAACGCGCGTAGCCTCGAAGTGAATCTGGCGAGCTTCCCGGCGCCGTGCTGTGACGGCACGTTCCCCGACGGCACGATCTTCGGCTATTCGAATCCGACCGTCATCAACGGTACCGTCGTTGCCGCGAACCTCAATCAGCGCATCCCACTGGTGCGAAACTTTCTTTACCGGACCGAGGACAGCATCCTCTCGACGGGCTGGAATAATCAGTGGGTCGCGGGCGCCTGGACGCTCGCCGCCGACGTGAGTTACTCGAAGGCCGAGCGCGAAGAGTTGCACTTCGAGACCAACGCGCAATACGAGCCGTTGAGCTCGGCAGCGCCCGGAGCGCCGCGATATGTCTACGACTCCGGCTGGTTCCGCGTCTCACCGGACGCGATGCCGCACTTGAGCTTCTCACGCAACTACGCCGATCCCGCGGGCGTGCGGCTCGGCCCGAGCATCTACGGCGCCGGCTACACCAAGAAGCCGCACGTCGAGGACGAGCTGAAGTCGGCACGCGTCGATGTGAAGCGGAGCTTCGATGGCTGGATCGAGACGCTCGCCGTGGGCTTCAACTATTCGGACCGCGCCAAGAGCAAGCTGCAGCCCGAGTCGCCGCTCGTGACCATCGACAATCGTTTCTACCAGGTCGATTCGCAGTATCTGCTCAATCCCGCCANNCCGCCAATCTTTCCTACGCGAGCACGGGCCCGATCCTGGCGTGGAACGTGCCGGCGGTGGTCGGCGCATACTATGAGCCGATTACCTATGGAGATGCGACGACGCCAGGCTTCGAATACTTGATCGGCAAGAACTGGCGCGTCGATGAAGAGGTGAGCACGGCGTATGTGCGCAGTGACATCGTGCAACATCTGTCCGCAACGACAACACTGCGGGGCAACCTTGGCGTGCAAGTTGTCAGCACCGATCAGAGCTCGAGTGCGCTGCGTAGAAACGCCGCTCGCAACGTCATCGAGCCGTTCTCTGCAGGCAAGAAGTTCACCGATGTGCTGCCCGCCATCAATCTCGCGTTGGAGTTGCCTGCCGAGCAGGCGCTGCGTGTGAGCATCGCGCGTGAAATCGCCCGTCCTCGTATGGATCAGCTCAAGGCGTCGAGCGAGCAGGGGGCCAGCGTCCAAAACGGCGGCCTGGTGCCTAGCGGTGTTGGTGGCAACCCGGAGCTCGATCCGTGGCGCGCCGATGCGTTCGACGTTTCCTACGAGAAATATTTCGGCCCGGGCGCCTATGTGTCGGCGGCGGCGTTCTACAAGAAACTCAAGACTTACATCTACACTCGAACCGATGCCCGGCACGATTTCAGCGAGTTCCTCGCCGATCTGCCGTATTGCTTTCAGGGCGACCTGGGCGATCCGAACGATCCCAGCGACGATGTGTGTCCGCCAATCGCTGCGATGACTGGCTTGTACACGCAGCCTCGCAATGGCGAGGGTGGCAATCTGCGAGGCGTGGAACTGGCAATGTCGCTGACCGGAGAGCTGTTCAGTGACAAACTGCGCGGCTTGGGAACGATCCTCAGCTTCGCGACTACCGACAGCAGCATCACCATCGAAGATCTGCCAGGCAATAACTATATCGGCGGCAACGGGCTGGGCAAGATTCCGCTGCCGGGGCTGTCCAAGACCGTCTGGAGTGCGACCGCTTACTACGAGATCGCCGGCTTCTCGGCCCGAGTCGCGACACGCTCACGCTCCAAATATATCGGCGAGATCACCGACTTTGCGAATGAGCGCGCGCTCAAGTACGTCAAGGGCGACCAGATCACCGACGCACAGCTCGGTTACGAGTTCGGCGACGGCATGTTCAAAGGACTGTCGGTGTTGTTCCAGATCAACAATCTCACCAACGAGCCTTACATCGCCTATGCGACAGACGAGTGGCGGCAGCAGACCTATCAGGAATACGGCCGTCAGTTCCTGATCGGCATCAACTATCGCCTCTAGCTTCCAGCTCCGTAGAGATCGCCAAGAGGCACGCTGCGCGGCGTCACTGCCGAGCGAGCGTGCCTCGACTTTCCTCCTGACTACTGCCGCGGCGTCAGCGTCCACCGTGCAGTCGTGCTGCCGGACTCCGTCCATTCCGTGTGAACATCATGCGCCGGAACGTAGTTCGTCACTTCTGGATCGCTGCCTACCGCAACTGTGCGCTGGCCTTCGATGGTGCCGCCAATCTGATCGAGCGGAATCTGCTGATCGTGGAGGTACAGCACGCCGACGCCTTGCGGTGCTCGGATCGAGTCGCCGTCTTTGAGTAACACCGCGTCCACGGTGTACGACGTGTGCAAGTCGAACGTGCAGGTCGCGTAGTCGACCGTCAGCGTAATCATGCTGCCCGGCGTCGTCGGCGAACCGCTGCCGGTAATGCTGCCCGTGTAGCCGTCGCCGCCCGGCGGCGTGTATGAGAAGTTGTCGTTGATACTCACGAACCCACTCTCCAGCGGCCCGACTCCGGTGGTCCAGAACCCGAGCGTCGGTCCGGTTGGAGCTTTGCGTAAAGTGCCGGTCAGTCGGCCTTGATGCCTGCCTGCATGAGCGCGGTCTTCGGCGGTGGAAGTGAAGCTGAAGTTGTCGAAGGAAACCTCGGCTTGGAACCCCTGCACGGTGCTCAACTGATCGCAGCTCGCTGTGGCATCGACAATCGTCACATTCGACACCAGCAGCTGCTGCGATGCTTCCGCTCTGTAGCTCGCTGACACGGCGACGAGGTTGGGCGTTGGACGAGTCGCCGGCGCAGTGTACGTCGCGCGTCCCGACAGCTCGTCGGTATCGGCGACGACCGTGCCGTTGCGCGCCGAGCCGCCGATCGTGCCATTGACCGCCCAGTCACCCGCGAGGAAGGACGTGCCCGGGGTGGTCCGACACTCGAAGTTGACGGTCGGTACGGGCAGCTCGCCATCCTCGAGCTCCTCTTCTTCCTCGTCGAACTCATCGCAGAGCACGACCTGAAACTGTGCGCTCTGGCCTACGCTGAGCGTCGCTGCTTTCGGCAGCAGCTGCACGCCCGCGACCAGCGACCAATCGCTGAAATGATGGGTCGGGACGGACAGGGTGCGATTCGCGGCGTCACGCGTCGGTTCCTTGTAGACGTGCCAGATGCGTTGCGCGTCCTGGTAGGCGATGGCGAGCGCATTGCTATTGGTGCCGAGCACGTCGTCGTCCGAGTAACGCCAGTGAATCGTCATCGGCGAGTTGGTGCGCAGACCTTCTGGCGAAATGCGATAGGCGCGGCCCTTCGCGCCGTGCGCAGTGTTGGTGATCTGCTGGATCGAGAGCGTGCGATCCTGATCGAACGCGCCTGCGGGCACTTCGACCGTCAGCGCGCCATCGTCGCTCGCGAGTTGTCCGCCCGATACGCCGATGACGGCACTCACAGTTGCACCGATTGGCGTGCCCAGATCGGTGGGCTGAGGCGTGTGACCGCTCGGATCCTCGGGCGCGGGGCCGGGGTTCTGTCCTGGATTCTGTCCGGGGCCGGGGTTGGGGCCGTTGCCAGAACCGTTGCCGGGACCGGAATCGGGTAGGTGGGCGGCGTCATTGCCGCTCCCGCCGCAAGCGGACAACAAGATCAGCGCGCTCAGCAGCGCGGCCACGGACCGTTTCATCGTCTTCTACCTCTGTGGGTTGCCGAATGCCGCGCAGTTTCGTAAGTCGCGTCAATGTCGGCATCCGCCCGCGGAGCCAGTGACGAGAGCCATGCCCGTCGGTACAGATCGGCGCGCGTCAAGTGTTGCGTGCCAATCGATTGGTCAAAAGTTGAGCAGGTAATTTTTGCCGCGAATTTTGCGGCAAGAGGTCATGCGCACACAGATATCCACAGGGTTGCCCACAACTTTTGTGGATGAGTTGGCATCGAGGATCGACACCTGTGTGCGCGGCGGATGTCAAGGTCGCGATGGCGACTGGACTCCGCATTGCGACGGCACAGGGCGCGACGTATAAGCACGCGATGTCACTGGACAACGCACGTCCTGCGTCATCGCAACTGCGTAACAGCGTGATTGCGCTGCTATTGCTGGCGGTGGTGGGATGGATAGCGTGGCATTTCACCCGCACCACGGAACGCGGCGGTGAGAGGCGGCCGACGGCGGCGGTCGGTACGGCGCAGGCGACGCCGATGGATGTGCCCGTCACGTTGCAAGCCATCGGCAGCGTGCAACCCATCGTCGTCGCGACAGTCCGTTCACAGCTGGCCGGTAACATATTCAGCCTGCACTTTACCGAAGGCCAGCAAGTGCGGCAGGGGCAGCTGCTGGCGATCATCGATCCGCGTCCCTACCAGCTGGCCTTGTCGCAAGCGCGTGCCAACCTGATTCGCGACCAGGCGACGCTGGATCAGGCGCGAGTCGACCTGGAGCGCTATCGCATACTGTGGGCGCAGGATTCGATCGCGCATCAGCAGGTGGACACTCAGGCGGCCACGGTCAAACAACTCGAAGGTACGGTGGCGGCCGACAAAGCCGCCGTCGGCACCGCGACGTTGAATCTCGCCTATACGTCCATCACTGCGCCCGTCGCCGGCAAGGCGGGCTTGCGGCAGGTCGACATCGGCAACTATGTGACGCCGAGCGATACCATGGGCATCGTCATCATCACGCAGCTTGAACCCATCGATGTCACATTCAGCTTGCCTCAGGTGCAGTTGCCTGAGGTGCAGACGCAATTGCGTGCAGGGCACAAGCTGCCGGTCACTGCCACCGATCAAACGGGTCAGCACGTGCTGGCGCAAGGAGAATTCCTGACGTTCGACAATCAGATCGACGTGACCACGGGGACAGTGAAGGCCAAGGCGCGCTTTGCCAACAGCGAAGAGACGTTGTTTCCCAATCAATTCGTCAATGTTTCAGTGCTGGTGAAGACGCTGTCGCACGCGCTGACGGTGCCGGTATCGAGCGTGAGGCACGGCGGACAGGGCGATTTCGTGTTCGTGCTGCAATCCGATCGCACCGTGAAATCACGCGCCGTGCAAACCGGTGTGATCAATGGGCTGCACATCGTCGTCGCCAAGGGTTTGCGCGCGGGCGAAACCGTTATCACCGAAGGCGCAGATGGGTTGAGCGACGGCGCGAGTGTAACGCTTGCCGGTGCAAAGACTGCGGATCCCGCGTCTCGCGCGCCGGCGGATAACGGGCATTGACCGACGGGCCGCGCCATGGCCGAAGAGCGCGACGAAAACACAGAGCGACCTGACGGCGGGCCGTCTCGCTTGTTCATTCTGCGACCCGTCGCGACCACGCTGACGATGCTCGCGATTCTGCTCGCCGGGCTGGTGGCGTTTCGTGTGTTGCCGTTGTCGGCGCTGCCTGAAGTGGACTATCCGACCATCCAGGTCCGCACGCTGTACCCGGGTGCGAGTCCCGATGTGATGGCGGTGACCGTCACCGCTCCGCTCGAACGTCAATTCGGTCAGATGGCAGGGCTGCAGCGCATGACCTCCGCGTCCTCGGCGGGAGCGTCGGTGATTACGCTGCAGTTCACGCTCGCGTTGGCGTTGGATGTGGCCGAGCAGGAAGTGCAGGCGGCGATCAACGCGGCCGCCACCTTGCTGCCATCGGATCTGCCGGCGCCGCCGATCTACGCGAAGGTCAATCCCGCCGATGCGCCGATTGTGAGCTTCGGCGTGACTTCCAATTCGCGGCCGCTCGCCGATGTGCAGAACCTGGTCGATCAGCGGGTCGCCAACAAGCTGTCGCAGATATCCGGTGTCGGCCTGGTGAATCTGTCCGGTGGACAGCGGCCGGCGGTGCGCATTCAGGCGAACGTGCCAGCGCTGGCGGGGCGTGGGCTGTCGCTCGATGCGCTGCGAACGGCAATCGCCAATGCCAATGTCAACGGCGCCAAGGGCAGCTTCGACGGAGTGACGCGCTCGTGGAGCATCGACGCCAACGACCAACTCGAGACAGCGCAGGAGTATCGCGATCTGATCGTTGCATACAGCAACGGCGCTCCGGTGCGTCTCGCCGATGTCGCCTCCGTCGTGGACTCATCCGAGAACACGCGGCTTGGTGCGTGGATGAATCGCACACCGGCCATCATCGTCGACGTGCAGCGGCAACCCGGTGCAAATGTCATCGGCACGGTCGATGCGATCCGCGCCGCGCTGCCAGCGCTCGAATTGCAGCTGCCGGCCGATGTGAAGATGACGCTGCTCAGCGATCGCACGATTGGCATTCGCGCCTCGCTGGCTGACGTGCAGTTCGAACTGCTGCTCGCGGTGGTGCTGGTCACGGTCGTGATCTTTCTATTTCTCGGCAGCTTGCCCGCGACCGTCATCGCCAGCATCGCCGTGCCGCTGTCGCTGATCGGCAGCTTCGCCGCCATGTATCTGCTGGACTTCAGCATCAACAACCTGACTTTGATGGCGCTGACCATCGCGGCGGGGTTCGTGGTCGACGATGCCATCGTGGTGCTGGAGAACATCAATCGCCACATCGAAGCGGGCATGTCGCCATTCGCCGCTGCGTTGCGAGGCGCGCGCGAGATCGGCTTCACCATCATTTCGCTGACGGTCAGTTTGGTGGCCGTGCTGATTCCATTGCTATTCATGGGCGATGTGGTCGGTCGGCTGTTCCGTGAGTTCGCGGTCACTCTGGCGGTGACGATCTTCATATCGGCGGTCGTGGCGCTCACGCTCGTGCCCATGCTCGCCTCACGCTGGCTGCGGCCGGAGCACGAGCTGCGCCGGTTGCCGCTCATCGAGCACAGCCTGCGGTGGTTCGAGCGGCTGGCGCAAAGTTATGCGCGCCGACTCGACTGGGTGCTCGAACGGCAGACGCAGACGCTGCTGGTGTTTCTGGCGACGCTGGTGCTGACGGCGCTGTTGTTCGTGCTTATTCCCAAAGGGCTGTTTCCGCAGCAGGACACGGGACAGCTGCGCGCGGTGGTGGTCGCCAGTCAGGACGTCTCTTTTCCGCGCATGACGCAGCTGCAGTCCGGCGTCGCTGCGATTGTGCTCGACGATCCAGACGTGGTCAGCCTGAGCTCGAACGTCGGTGTCGACGGCCAGAATCTGGCGCTGAATCAGGGGCGCATGCTGATCAATCTGAAGGACAAAGACCAGCGCGGCTCGCAGCAGGCGTTGCTGCAACGATTGCAGCAGAAGGTGCATGACACGCTGGGCGTCGCCTTGTATCTGCAGCCAGTGCAGGATCTGACCATCGATACGCAAAGCGGCGCCAATCAATATCGCTTCGCCCTGCAAGGAGCGAGCGCGAGCGATATCTCGTTGTGGGCGAATCGCTTGATGGCGGCGCTGCGCGACGTGCAGCAGATTCGCAATGTGACCTCCGACGTGCTCGAAGACGGCAGAGCAGTGGAAGTGGAGCTCAATCGCGACGTCGCGGCACGATTGGGTATCAGTGCTGCGACAGTAGATAGCGCGCTGTACAACGCATTCGGTCAGCGCATCATTTCTACGATCTTCACCTCGTCGAACCAGTATCGCGTCATTCTGGAGAGTACGCCCGGCATGTTGGCCGATCCAAAAGCGCTGGCGCAGATCTACGTGCCGACGGGTTCGGGCACGGTCGCGCCGCTGAATGCGATAGCGACGTTCCGTTTGAAGAGTGCGCCGGTGTTGATCTCACGCGTCGCGCAATTTCCCGCGGCGACCATAGGGTTCGATCTCGCGCCTGGCGTATCGCTCGGCGCCGCGGTGAATGCGATCACGCACGCGGAAAAGAAGATCGGTGTGCCGGCATCCATCACGACCCAATTCACCGGCGCTGCCAGCGCGTTTCGTGCCTCGTTGGCCAACGAGTTCTATCTGATCCTCGCGGCCATCGTGGTCGTGTACATCGTGCTCGGCGTGCTGTACGAGAGCTTCATTCATCCGCTGACGATTTTGTCTACGCTGCCGTCCGCTGCGGTCGGCGCGTTGCTCGCGCTGCTGGTGACGGGCAGTGGCTTGGGCGTGATCGGTATCATTGGCATCGTGCTGCTGATCGGCATCGTGAAGAAGAACGCCATCATGATGATCGACTTCGCGATCGAAGCTCAGCGGGCAGAAGGCAAAGAGGCGCACGCGGCGATCCGGCAAGCGGCGTTACTGCGCTTCCGGCCCATCATGATGACCACGTTCGCTGCATTGTTCGCGGCCCTGCCGCTCATCTTCGGTTTCGGCATGGGCTCGGAGCTGCGCCGGCCACTGGGTATCGCTATTGCCGGTGGCCTGATCGTCAGTCAGGTGTTGACGCTGTTCACCACCCCCGTGG
Source organism: Steroidobacter cummioxidans (assembly GCF_003104955.1). Lineage (NCBI taxonomy): Bacteria > Pseudomonadati > Pseudomonadota > Gammaproteobacteria > Steroidobacterales > Steroidobacteraceae > Steroidobacter > Steroidobacter cummioxidans. The sequence goes on from NZ_LSRW01000050.1 coordinate 44,586, forward strand.
TGTTCCTCGCCTTTGAGCGATTGGTACAACGACGCGGCCGCGGTGCCGCGCCGGCGTTGGAGTCGCCGCCGTGAACTTGTCCGGGCCCTTCGTGAGGCGACCGGTCGGCACGACATTGCTGACGCTCGGTGTCGCGTTGTCCGGATTGGCTGCGTTCTTCGTGCTGCCCATCGCGCCGTTGCCACAAGTGGATTTTCCTACGGTGAACGTGCAGGCGACGTTGCCTGGCGCCAGTCCCTCGACCATGGCGTCGAGCGTCGCTTCGCCGCTGGAAAAGAAATTGGGCGTCATTGCCGGCGTGAATGAGATGACGTCGCAATCCGGCATCGGCACCGCTCGCATCACACTGCAGTTCGATCTGAATCGCGACATCGACGGCGCGGCTCGCGACGTGCAGGCTGCGATCAATGCGGCGCGAGCGGATCTGCCGGCCACGCTGCGAACCAATCCGACGTATCGCAAAGCCAATCCCGCCGACGCGCCCATCCTGATCCTGGCGCTGACCTCCGAGACGCGTTCGCCAGCGGCCATCTATGACGCGGTGTCCAATGTGATTCAACAGCGTCTGTTGCAAGTCCAGGGGGTGGGGGACGTCGAGCTGGGAGGAGGTGCGTTGCCAGCAGTACGCGTCGATCTGAATCCGCTGGCGCTCGCTCGGTTTGGAATTGCACTGGAAGACGTGCGCAGCGCGCTAGCATCGGCCAGCGCTCACCGGCCGCGTGGCGTGGTCGAGAACGACCGTCTTGCGTGGCAGATCGAGGGCAGCGAGCCGGGGCTGCGCGCTGCCGACTACCGCGATCTATTGATTGCCTGGCGCGGTGAAGCGGCAGTGCGCTTGAAGGATGTCGCCACTGTCTGGGATGGTCCCGAAGATGTGCGCACCATGGGATTGTTCAATGGCGTGCGCGCGGTGATGGTCATCATCAGCCGGCAGCCCGGAGCGAACATTGTCGCGACGGTGGATGCGTTGAAGGCGGAATTGCCCGCGCTCGCAGCCGTGCTGCCGAAGGACATCAAGCTGCAGGTCGCCTCCGATCGAACTACTACGATTCGTGCATCGCTGCATGAAGTGGAGGTCACGCTAATCATCGCGACGTTGCTGGTCGTCGTTGTTACGAGCGTGTTCCTGCAGTCGTTGCGAGCCACATTGGTGCCGGCGGTCGCCGTCATCGTGTCGCTGCTCGGGACCCTCGGCGTGATGTATGCGCTTGGATTCTCGCTCAACAATCTGTCGCTGATGGCGCTGACCATCGCCACGGGGTTCGTAGTCGACGACGCCATTGTGGTGCTGGAGAACATTTCGCGGCACATCGAGCGGGGCATGCCGGCGAAGCAGGCGGCGCTGCTCGGGGCGAGGGAAGTCGGTTTTACCGTCGTGTCCATTTCCATCAGCCTGGTGGCGGTGTTCATTCCTTTGCTGTTCATGGGCGGACTCATCGGGCGGCTGTTCCGTGAGTTCGCGGTGACATTGTCGGTTGCGGTGCTCATCAGTTTGGTGATCTCGCTCACCACTACACCGATGCTGGTTGCGCTGCTGTTGCGTAAGCGGGAAGTGCCGAATCGGTTCAGCGCGTTCGCCGCGCGTTCGTTCGATCGTTTGCAGCAGCGTTATGCACATGGGCTCGATTGGGCACTGAACAATCGCGCCACCGTGCTGGTGATCCTGGCCGGCGTGGTGGTGCTCAATCTGTTCCTGATGGTGGTCGTGCCCAAAGGATTCTTTCCCGAGCAGGACACGGGTTCATTGCAGGGCGGCATGCGCGCCGACCAGAGCATCTCGTTCCAGGAAATGCAGCGAAAGATCACGCAGGCCGCCGGCATCATCCGGGGCGATCCCGATGTGGATACGGTGGTCGCGTTCACCGGCGGTATACGCGCCGGCGGCGGTTTCATGTTCGTCGTATTGAAGCCGCGCGATCAGCGCGCTTCGAGTCGCGAGATCATCGGGCGCTTGCGACCCCAGCTGGCGCGCGTGAGTGGGCTGGCGGTGTTCTTGAACCCAGTGCAGGACATGCAGGTCGGCGGGCGAGCGGCCGTTAGCACCTATCAGTTCACATTGAAGGCCGACGACTTCAACACGCTGCAGCAAGCCGGCACGACGCTGGTCCAGCTGCTCAAGCGAGAGCCGCAGCTGGTGGACATCGATATCGATCAACAGCAGGGCGGGGCGGAAGTGATGGTCCAGATCGATCGCGACCGCGCCGCGCAGCTCGGCATTCCGACGCAAGCGGTGGACGAGGCGCTGTATGACGCATTCGGACAACGACAGGTGGCGACGATCTATTCCGGCCTGAATCAGTATCACGTGGTCATGGGCGTGGCGCCGGAGTTCAATGGCTCGCCTACCGTGCTCGAGCAGGTCTATGTGCCGACGACACCAGCGCCGGCAACGACGGCCGCCGCAAGTTCAGCGCCAGCGTCCGGAACCGGCACGACATCGACGAGTACTGCCAGCTCAACACCGGTGTCCGCAAGCGGAGTCGGAGCGACTCCCGCTTCGTCGACGACGACCGTGGCTAGTTCAACATCGGTGTCTGCAAGCGGAACGGTATCTACATCAGCATCGGCGACGACGGCCGTGACCAGCTCGGCGCCGGTGTCGGCGACCGGCACGGGTCGAGATGCATCGACGGGTGCGGCGGTCAGTCTCACGCCCGGGAACATCGTGCCGCTGTCGGCGTTCGCGCGCTGGAGCACGGGTTCGACGGCCGCGCAGGTGAATCATCAGGACGGGCAGCCGTCGGCGACCATCTCATTCGGCATTGCCAATGACGTCTCGCTCGGCCAGGCAACACAACGCATCGTGCAGGTACAGCAGGGCGCGCGCTTGCCTTCGACGGTGACGGGATCTTTCGCTGGGACCGCCAAGGTATTCGCGCAATCGACCGCGACCATGCCGCTGCTCATCGTCGCAGCACTGGTGGTGATTTATATCGTGCTCGGCATGTTGTACGAGAGCGCCATCCATCCGCTGACGGTGCTGTCGACGTTACCGTCGGCTGGCGTGGGCGCGATGCTCGCGTTGTTGATCGGGCAGCTCAATCTGGATCTGATCGCGCTGATCGGTCTGATTCTGCTGATCGGCATCGTCAAGAAGAACGCCATCATGATTATCGATTTCGCGCTGGAGGCGGAGCGGTCCCGCGGTTTGTCTCCTACGGCGGCAATCCGTGAAGCCTCGCTGCTGCGCTTTCGCCCGATTCTCATGACGACGCTGGCGGCCGGCTTCGGCGCGGTGCCGTTGGCCATCGGCTTCGGCGACGGTGCGGAGCTGCGTCGCCCGCTCGGTATCGTCATCGTCGGCGGCTTGATCGCCAGCCAGTTGCTGACCTTGCTGACGACACCGGTCGTGTATCTGGCGCTCGATCGTTTTCGTCGGCCGGGCTCCCGGACCCTCGATCCTGCTTTTGGAGTCGCACCGACATGAGGCTCGTCCTCAGAATCCTGGTGCTGCTGAGCTGGGTTGCGATCGGCGTCGCTTGCAGTACCGCGCCGACCTATCGACGGCCGGGTGTGGAAATTCCAGCATCGTTCAAGGAAGAACCGGGTTGGCGTGAGGCGACGCCTTCGGACGCAGTGGCACGCGGCGAGTGGTGGCAACTGTTCAACGATGCGGGACTTTCGGAGTTGCAACAACGGGTGGTGGTGGGCAATCAAAATCTCGCGGCTGCCAAAGCAGCTTACGATCAGGCGCGCGGACTGGTTCGTGAACTGCGTGCGTCGTTGTTGCCGGTGGTGAGTCTGTCCGCGTCGGGCACCAAGGTCGGCTCGTTCGGTCAAGGCGCACCGACGGTGGGCAACATTGGCTCAGTAAATACGGGCGGCGGTACCCAGCGCTATTCGGTCACCATTGGCGCGACTTGGGAGCCCGATCTGTGGGGACGTATTGGCGATAGCGTGCGGCAAGCTGGTGCGTTGGCCGAGGCGAGCGCGGCTGATCTCGCCAATGCTACGTTGTCCGCGCAAGGCGAGCTGGCACTCGATTACATTCAATTGCGCGGTCTGCAAGCACAGGGAGAGGTGCTCGTCGCGACCATCGCGGCCTATGAGCGAGCTCTCACTATCACCACCAATCGTTACAACTCGGGTGTCGCCGCTCGCTCGGATGTCCTGCAAGCAGAGACGGCCTTACACAACGCGCGCGCGAACAACGCCGATTTGGTGCGTCAACGGGCGTTGCTGGAACATGCGATTGCGGTGCTGGTCGGCGCCAATCCATCGAGCTTTGCCGTGCCGAACGGCGAGTGGCGTCGCGATGTGCCGGACGTTCCTGGTGTGTTGCCAGCGTCGCTGTTGGAGCGGCGGCCCGACATCGCTGGAGCGGAGCGGCGCGTCGCTGCGGCGAATTCAGCGATCGGCATTCAGCGCAGCGCTTATTTCCCCACGTTCGATTTGAGCGGTGACGCCGGTTACAGCTCGAACTCGTGGAACGCGCTGTTCGAGTCGGCCAGCAGCGTCTGGTCGCTCGGCTTGACGGGAACGCTGACATTGCTCGACTTCGGCGCACGCTCGGCGAGAGTCGCTCAGGCACGAGCCGCGTATGAGCAGACGGTTGCGGAATATCGGCAGGCGGTGCTGACGGCGTTTCAGCAAACGGAAGATCAACTCGCCGCCTTGCGCGTGTTGGAGATCGTTTCGACCGAGCGTGACGCGGCTGCGCTAGCGGCGAATCGCGCCGAAGAGATAGCAAACAACCAATATCTCGCCGGGCAGATCGCATATTCGGACGTGATCGTGACGCAGACCGCAGCGCTGTCTGCCCGGCAGGCGCAGATCCAAGCCGTGGTCGATCGACAGTCCGCGGCAATTTCACTCATTCAAGCCATCGGCGGTCATTGGCGTTGACTCACTGCACACTGTAACCCCGGCCCTTGAGGCAAGCGCTAAGAGCGAGGTTGTAGTACGCCGTCAGTGTGGCAGTCATGTCGTCGCCGCTCTGTGACGGATCGAAGCCGGATTCCTCGACCGCCCACGCGTGGCAGTCATAACGATCGCGCGCTTGCTGCTCCGGGCTCTGGTCTTCGAGCGGATAGGCGTACGGCTGATCGCTATTGACGACTGGCGCCGGTGCGCCCGGCGGCGGCGAGACGACTTCATACGCATTTGGGTCCGAAGTCCACATGCGATAAGCATCGTCGGCGTAGTAGTAGGGCAGGCCGCCGTACCATGGCACGAACGCACCGATCGGCGCTGCGACTATTGCGAAGCCATTGTGAATGCCGTGTGGGACGCCCGAATGGGGAATGAGGACGAGCTGGGCCGACGGGCTCGACAATTGATATGGGAGGAGCAGACCCCATCGCCCGTCGGCAAGCGCCGGCGAGACGGCAGCTGCGAGTGTGCAAGCTACCGCGACCGCTGCCGTGAGGCGTCGCTGTAAGCTCGTCAATCGAATGTTCATCTGAGACTCCCGCGGGAAGCTCCGACTCTTTCATGGGGCTCACATCAGGATCGTGAGCTTACGCCAGGCCGACGTTCCAGCGTCAACAGGAAACGAGCTCGCCTGGCCCGACATCGATGATGAGCGTCGCCGGCACTCAAATAGGTCGCTGCCCACCGACCGCTGCCTCACCATGAGGCAATCCCCAGCCCAGAATAACGGGAGGTTATACACACGCCGCACCTTTTCATCGCACTCCCCAAATGACGTTGGTTAGCTTGAGCACAGGGGTCAACACAAAAAAAGTTTGGGGAGTAATGTCGTGTCGAGAGCTACCGAGTCGATATCGTCCAGAAGCATGATTGCGCTGGCTGTTGTCGCCGCAATCGCCCATGCCCAAGCAGCGCACGCGCAAGAGGCCGCCGCGGCCGCGCCGCCGTTGGAAGAAATCACCGTGACGGGCAGCAGCATCAAGCGCGGCGACGACGCCGCGTTGCCGGTCACGATCGTCTCTCAGGAAGCGATGGAGCTGCGCGACGCCTCGACGCCCGTCGATCTGCTCACCGCCATGCCGGCGGTCGTCAACGTTCCCATCAACGATTCCAATCAAGGCGGCGTCAGCGCGCGCGGCGATATTGCTTCGGTGAATCTGCGCGGACTGGGCTCGGGCAACACGCTGGTGTTGCTGAACGGCCGCAGAGTCGCAGCACACGGTATCTCTTCGACTGAAGACGGTGTGCCGGCGATGTCGGTGAACGTGAACACGCTGCCGACGCGCGGTCTGGAGCGAGTAGACATCCTGCGTGACGGCGCATCAGCGGTGTACGGCTCCGACGCCGTTGCCGGTGTCATCAACTTCGTGACCGACAGCAGCTACGTCGGCAACGAAATGCAGGTGCAGACTGGCATCACCGAAATCGGCTCGGGGTCGGATTTTGGCGTCACGATCACGCACGGCAACTATGCCTTCGACGAGCGTCTGCACTGGATCTCGACATTCGACTATTTCTCGCGCGAGGAGCTGAAAACGTCGGACCTGCCGAATGCCGGCGACTCCGACAAGCGAGCGCTCGCACCGCCGGGCTTCGATGCCGCCAATGGCCCGTTCTTCGACCGCAATGCTTCCAGCGCATATCCATCGTTTCGCGTCGGCTCGAATCCCGCGACCCGCTACCTGACTCCGATGGAAGGCGGCGTCGTCGGCATCAAGAACAGCGCGCCGAGTCGCACCGGTGCCGAGCTGGGTTATTACTACGACGTGAACGCCGATGGCTATTCGGTCCCTGAAAGCGAGCGCTTCAACTGGTTCAACGCCCTCGACTTCAAGATCAACGATCGTCTGACTGCATTCGGTCATCTGGCGTTGTATCGCGCCACTTCGACCATGGTGCGCCCGCCGGTCGCGTACGGCATCAATTCCGACGCGCCGCTGATCGTGCCGATCGACAATCCTTACAACCCATTCGGTTCACGCTTCTATAGCCCGACGGGTGCGCCGAATGCGGACGGCACCGAGCGCCTGGTGGGCACGCCGCAATCGGTCACGATCGTTTCCAAACGGTTCACTGACATCGGTGCCGAGACCATCGACATCGAAACGACCGCGGTGACGGCGACCGCCGGACTGCGAGGCGATATCGCGCCAGGCTGGACGTGGGAAACAGGCGCCGTGTATTCGCGAGCGCAGACCAAAGACGACTCGCTGAATGCCGTGCGTGAAAGCGCGTTGCTCGCTCAGACGGCGCGTACGGACAGCAGTGCGTACAACCCATTTGGATATAACTTCGCGGTTCAGAACGGCCAGGTCGTCGCGACTACGCCGTACACCAATCCCGACTCGGTCACGTCGCCCTTCGTGCAGAAGTTCCATCAGGAAGGCCGGAACATCCTCGGCAGCATCGATGCCCGCGTCAATGGCGAGCTGTGGGATCTCGGCGGCGGTCCGATCGCGATTGCCTTCGGCGCCGAGCATCGCTGGGACGATTACGAGCTGGTGCGCCCGCAATTCCACGGCATGAACGGCGTCAACGATCTGGGCCTGAATCCGCTGAACAACGATTTCGTGCAGGCCTCCGCGGCGGGCGACGTGATCGGCGATCGCACGGTGCTCGCGGCGTTTGCCGAAACCGTGATTCCAATCATCGGTCCGGCCAACGCGTTCCCGGGCGCCCAGCGTCTGCAATTCGGTGCTTCGGTTCGCTACGAGGACTACAGCGATTTCGGTGACACGACCAATCCCAAGTTCACGCTCGACTGGCGGCCGATCGAGCCGTTGATGATTCGTGCCTCGTACAACGAAGGTTTCCGCGCGCCGAACCTGAGCGTGATGAACTATCCGACGCGCTTCGTGGTCGGCTCGAGCTTCGATCCTTATCGCGGTCCGGTGACGGGCCTGCCGGTCGACGGTCAGTTCCAGCGCCAGACCGGCATTACCGGTAATCCGAACCTGGTGCCCGAGACGGCCGAAGGCCGCACGCTGGGCTTTGTGCTCGACGTGCCGTTCGTCGAGGGGCTGCGCATGTCGGTGGACTACTGGAAGATCGATCAGGAGAACCTGATCGCCAGCCCGATCGCAGACGAGATTCGCGCCAACGACGCGGCGATGCTGTTAGCGGCGACGCAAGCGGCGCTGGCTCGCGGCATTCCCTTCGACCAGATCGATCTGGGCAGCGGTACGGCCGGCTACGCCGGCGATCCGCTGATCCAGCGATCGCAGACCATCACCGCCGACGATCGCGCGTTCTTCGCGGCGTACAACGCCACTCGTCCGCAATCGCAGTGGCTGGCACCGGTCGGCATCCTCGAGATCACCAACACGCCATATTCCAACCTGGCGAGTGCGACCATCGAAGGTTACGACTTCAACGTCACCTATAACTCGCCGCGCTTCTCGTGGGGCCGGATGCTGGTGACTGCGGATGCGACCTACCTGAACAAATTCGAGCGGCAGGCCGGGGCGAATGCGCCGGTCGAAACCCGCCTGGGCAAGAACGGCGCGACCAGGTGGCGCGGGGCGTTGAATCTGTCCTGGTCCAAAGACGATGTCTGGTCGGCAGGCATCAGCGCTTATTACATCGGCGAGTACGCCGATACCGGCGCCAGCATCAGCGCGGCGACTTACGAACAGCTGGGGCGGCCGAGTTACGTTTATCCGATCGACGGCGTGTATTTCCTGCGGGTGGAGGACACGGTCACGTTCAACGCTTTCGGTGCCTACACCTTCAAGCCTGCGAGTGACAGCTGGTTCAGCGATCTGAACGTGCGCGTCGGTGTGAAGAACCTTACCAACGAAGATGCGCCGCTCACTGCGGACTCCGCCGGCTACGACTCCTCCGTCTACAACAGCGTCGCCATGGGACGCGTCTGGACCCTGAGACTCACCAAGAGCTTCTAAATGAAAAACATCAATCGAATTGCCAAGGCAGTGTTACTGGGGTTGTTGGCCGCTCAGGCGGCGGATGCGGCGACGCCGTCGCGTCCGGCGCGGGGCTGGGAATCAGCCGCGGGTCAGGAAACGAAAACCGTGTTCGCCTTGACCGGCGACTCCATCATCAATCGACGGGTGTCGACGTTCCGTGCGCCGGGCGTCGACGATATGTGGGGCGTCATTCGTCAGGCCGATATCGCATTCACCAACTTCGAAACATTGATTCACGACTTCACCATCCCGGGTGCGCAGCAGAGCGGCGGCACTTACATGGGCTCGCCGCGGTTCATCACTGACGAGCTGGCATGGGCGGGCTTCGATCTGCTGGGCCTGGCGAACAATCACGTCAATGACTACGGCGTCGACGGCATGCGCAGCACTGTCGCGGCCTTGGCGAAGACCAATTTCGTCTATGCCGGTGTCGGCGAGAATCTCGCGCTGGCGCGCAAGCCGGGCTATCTGGATACGCCGAAGGGTAGAGTGGCGCTGATTTCCACTTCGTCCAGTTTCCCCGCACCGATCGTCGCGGGCGCGCAGCGTAAGGACATGCCCGGTCGACCCGGTCTGAATCCGCTGCGTCACACGATTACATACACCGTGCCGCAGGCGACATACGACACGCTCACGTCGCTGCGTGGCCCGGCGCGCTCGAATATGGGCGAGGCGGGCAGCGACAAGCTGGTGTTCGGCGGCGCCGAGTATGTGGTCGGCGATCAGGTCAAGATCAACTCGAAGGCAAATTCAACCGATCTGGCCGAGCTGCAGGCTAGCGTGCGCGATGCGGATCAACAGGCCGACTGGGTGGTTGTGAGCATCCATGCGCACGAGGCTGCGAGCCCGCAGGATCAGTGGATGCCGGCCGAGTTCGTGGTCGAGTTCGCGCACGCGATGATCGATGCGGGTGCGGACATGGTCGTGGGCCACGGTCCTCACATTCTGCGCGGCATCGAGGTCTACAAGGGCAAGCCGATCTTCTATTCGCTCGCGAACTTCATTTTCGAGAACGATCTGGTCGAGCTGCAGCCGGCCGACAACTACGAGAAGACCGGACTGAGCCACGATTCGCTGCCCAGCGATTACTTCAGCACGCGCTCCAAGAACGACACGGTCGGCTTCCCGGCCAATCGCAAGTACTGGCAGTCGGTGCTCGCGCAAGTGGTCTACGACAACGATCGCACGTTGCAGGAAATCCGCTTGCATCCGGTGTCGCTGGGTTTCGGCCAGCCTCGCAGCAAGCGCGGTCAGCCGTATCCGTCGCCGGCCGCTGAGGCCGAGCAGATCTTCAAGGATCTCTCGGAAGTCTCCGCGCCGTTCGGCACCACCGTCAGCTACAAGAACGGTGTCGGGACGCTCTCCTGGAAAAAGTGACGCGAAGATTCCATGAGTTTACCAGTGAGGCGCGAACGGTCGTTCGGCATCATCGGCGGCCTGTCGCCCATCGCGGACGCAGATCTGCTGTCGAAGCTGATCGAGGCCACCGAGCGACACGTCGATGCAGGTCAGTTCGAGATCGTGTTCGAGCAACGGCCGTTCGCGAGAAGCGACGGCCCGAGCGCCGCGGACACGGCGCGCATGCTGTACATCTTCAACAGGATCGACAGCTTCAGGGCGCGCGGCATCGGCACGGTGGTGCTGCCGTGCTTCCTGAGTCATACCTTCATGGAAGAGTTGAAGGAGAACTCGCCGCTGCCGATCGCCGACATGATCGAAGTGTTACGTCTGCACGTGCGCGGCATGATCCCTCAGCCGCGGCGCATCGGCGTGCTCACTTCGGCGCCACTGCGTGAGAGCGCTTTGTTCGAGCGCTATTTTCGGCCGCAGGAATTCGAACTGCTCTACGCGCGTCCGCGTGACGGAGTGGATCTGGTCACCGAGGCTGTCTACGGCAAGAGCGGCATCAAGAGCGGCAGCCGCAGCGGCTATTCCATCGAGCTGTTGCGCGACGCTTGCGCCGATTTGATCGCTCAGGGCGCGCAGTTGTTATTGCCTGGTGTTACCGAGCTCGCGCTCGTGGCGAACGAGTTGGCTCAAGTCCCGGTGCCGTTGCTCGATCCGCATCGAGTGTATGCACAACATCTCGTTGCGGATCCCGCGGCTGATGTGGAGCGGCCCTTCAAGCTCGGCGTCGTGGGCGGCGTCGGGCCGGCAGCGACGGTCGATTTCCTGGACAAGGTCGTGCGCAACACTCCTGCCAAGCGCGATCAGGATCATCTGCGCTTGCTGGTGGAACAGAATCCGCAGATCCCGGATCGCACCGAGCATCTGGTCGGCGACGGCATGGACCCGACGCTGGCGCTGTATGCGACGTGCAAAAAATTGCAGGCCGGCGAGGCGGATCTGATCGCCATTCCCTGCAATACCGCGCACGCCTTCGTCGAGGCGATTCAATCCGAGCTCGACATTCCCATCATGAACATGCTCACCGTCACGGTGAAGCACATCCGAGAAATGTTTCCAGCGCTGCGCAAAGTGGGCTTGCTTGCCACCAGCGGCACCATCTCCAGTGGCGTTTACAAGCGGGCGCTGGAAGATAACGGCCTGCAGGAGATTGTCCCGTCGGCGCCGCTGCAGGCGCGAGTGATGAATGCGATCTATGGACCGCAAGGCGTGAAGGCGGGCTTCACCAGTCCTGCGAGCGTTGCTGATGTCGATGCTGCGATCGATGAGCTGGCGACGCAAGGCGTCGAGGTCATCGTGCTTGGTTGCACCGAGTTGCCGCTGTTGCTGTCCGAGCCGGAGCGGGTCACCGCCAAGGGCAACCGCGTCACATTGGTCGATCCGACCGACATTCTTGCCAAGCGCTGCGTCTCCGCCGCGATGATGTGGTCGAGGCGCTGATGAACTCCAAGCGACTCACTACGTTGATCGTTGCCGGCCTCGTGCTCGGCGTTCTGCTCGGCTATGGCGTGCACGTCGGCGCGTCCGATGCCACAGCAACTCGTTTCGCGGATGGCATCGGCCTGCTGCCTTTCGCGTTCCTGCGACTCATCAAGATGATCATCGCGCCGCTGGTGTTTGCGACGCTGGTGGTCGGCATCGCCAAGATGGGTGACATCGCAACGGTGGGCCGCGTCGGCGGCAAGGCGCTGGCGTGGTTCGTCGGCGCTTCCCTGATCTCGTTGGTGCTCGGCCTCATCATTGTGCAGATTTTCGAGCCGGGGCGGGCGTTGAACCTGCCTTTGCCCAATGAAGGTGCAACCTCGGGCATGCAGGCCAGCGGCATGTCGTTGAAGGGGTTCATCGAGCACACGCTGCCAACCAGCGCCATCGACGCCATGGCGCGCAATGAAATCCTGCAGATCGTGGTGTTCTCGCTGTTTTTTGGCACGGCGATGGCGGCGCTGGGCGAGCGCAGTCGGCCGATTCTCGAGGCCTTGGACTCGTTGGCCCAAATCATGCTCAAGGTCACCGGGTACGTGATGCTGTTCGCGCCGCTGGCTGTGCTTGGCGCGCTGGCCAGCACGGTGGCGAAAGAGGGTTTGGGAATCATTGGCGTCTACGGTTTGTTCATCGGCGAGTTCTATCTGGGACTCGCGGTGCTGTGGGGAATCCTGGTTGCGCTCGGTGTGGTGTTCGTCGGCCCGGGCGTGTTGCGCCTGGTGCGTGGCATTCGCGGGCCGGTGTTGCTCGCGTTCTCCACTGCGAGCTCTGAAGCCGCGTATCCGCGCACGCTCGAAGAGCTCGAGCGCTTTGGATGCAGCAACCGCGTGGCGAGCTTCGTGCTGCCGGTCGGGTACTCGTTCAATCTCGACGGTTCGATGATGTATTGCACGTTCGCGATCATGTTCATCGCGCAGGCGTACGGCATCGAGGTGAGCATCGCGCAGCAAGTCACCATGATCGCGGTCCTGATGCTCACATCCAAAGGCATCGCCGGCGTGCCGCGCGCGTCACTGGTCGTCGTCGCAGCCGCACTCACTCAATTCAATTTGCCCGAGGCCGGCATGCTGCTGCTGCTGGGCATCGATCATTTCCTGGACATGGGCCGGTCGGCCACCAATGTCGTCGGCAACAGCATCGCGACCGCCGTGGTTTCCAAATGGGAAGGCGAGTTGCAAACCACGGCGGGCGTCGATCCTGAGTCGATGCAGCCGGATCTCGAAGCCGATGTGAGACGAAGCAATGCGTAGCGAAAGAGTCAGTCACGTGCACGTCGAAGTAAGACAACAAACTGGGGCGCAGTGGTCGAGCCGTGTCTCTACCGAGATCGGTAAGGCAGTGCTCGGTCAGCTCACCATCATCGAGCGGCTGCAGATCGCGCTGCTGACCGGCGGACACGTGCTGCTCGAAGGCATGCCCGGTCTCGCCAAGACCCTGCTGGTGAAGTCGTTGTCACAAGCGCTCGGTATGCAGTTCGAGCGCATTCAGTTCACGCCGGATCTGCTACCGAGCGACATCGTGGGCACGATGGTTTACTCGCCCGGCGACGGCCGCTTCTCGCCGCATCAGGGACCGATCTTCGCAAACCTGGTGCTCGCGGATGAAATCAATCGCGCGCCTGCGAAAGTGCAGAGCGCGTTACTCGAAGCGATGCAAGAGCGGCAGGTGACCCTCGGCGGTGTGACCTACCCACTGCCCAGTCCCTTCCTGGTCATGGCGACGCAGAATCCGGTGGAGCAGGAGGGCACGTATCCGTTGCCCGAAGCGCAGCTCGATCGTTTCCTGTTCAAGCTGCTGCTCGACTATCCGAGCGAGCTCGACGAGTTGCAGATGGTGCAGCGTTGGGGCTCGGTCACATCGCATCCGGAATTGGTAGCGGTGTCGAGTGGCGAAGAGCTCTTGCGTTTGCGAGCGGAGGTCGATCGCATCCACGTCGCGGAGTCTGTACAGGCGTACGTCGTCAAGCTCGTGCGTGCGACGCGTGCCATCGCATCCGGCTCACAGAAGACACTCGCGTACGGCGCCTCGCCACGTGCGTGCCTTGGTTTGTTCCAAGCCAGCAAGGCTCTGGCCTGGATGCGTGACGCGAGTTACGTGACGCCGGCATTGGTGCAGGAAGTCTTTGCGGATGTGATGCGTCATCGCGTCGGCCTGTCGTACGAAGCCGAGTCGCGCGGCCTGACCGCCGATCGCATTCTCAAAGACATTGTCGATCAGACAGCGGTGCCGGAGAGCGCTTCGCGCAGTGCCTGAAATGTCTGCAGCCGATCTCGATACTCGTGCGGTTTCGATGCCTTCGGCGCCGACGGCGCTGCTGCAGCGGCTGGAGTGGCGTGCGAGGCATGCGGTCAACACCACGGTTAGCGGCGAGTATCGCTCGGCGTTTCGTGGTCGTGGCATGGAGTTCGATCAAGTCGTCAAATACCAATGGGGCGACGATCCACGAGACATCGACTGGAACGTTACCGCTCGCTTGGGCGAGCCGTATCGCAAGCGCTTCGTCGAAGAGCGCGATCTCACGATCATGTTCATCTTCGAGGATTCGCCGGCGTTGCAGTTCGGCTCGGAAGGGCGCACGCGACGCGAGACGCTGTTGGAGACGGCTGCGCTACTCATGTTGATTAGCGCGATCAATCGAGATCGTGTCGGATTGCTGTATAGCGCGCCCGGTAAATCCTGGTTCCAGCGCGCATTGCCGGGCCGTAAAGGCATCATGAGGATCGCTTCGATGTTGCTCGATCAGCCGGCGCCGCCGCTGGACGGTCCGGCCACGTGCTCGCTGCCCTGGCCATTCATCAAGAAGAGCGCGACGCGCGGCAGTGTGTTGCTCTGGCTCGGTTCGTTCGCGCCACAAGGAATGCCGGAGCTGTGGCGTGAGTTGCAGCAGCGATATCAAGCCGTCGGTGTGCGAGCCGACGATCCTTGGGATGCCGAACTACCGCGTAACGCAAAGTTCTCGGCCTACGACCCGTTGGCCGGCCGGCTGACGCTGCTGAATACCGCATCGAGCGCAGAACGTGCGGCGCATGCTGCCTGGCGCGAGCGGCGTGAGGAGTACTTCCTCGAAATGTTTCCTCGCAGTGACGATCGGATGATCGTTAGCAATGCGCAGGATCCGCTGCAAAGCCTGATCGCATGGTTTCACCGCCATCGCCACGGTAGTGCTCGAGCTTGAGGCGGCGAACGTGAACATCTCCAGCGCGACCTTCCACGATCCTCTCTGGCTATTGCTGTTGTTGGCGCTGCCGGTCATCGTCTGGCTGCGCCGGCGGCGCAGTATCCCCGCGTTGGTCGTGCCCGGCGCCCACGAATGGCATTCGCCAAGCGCGACATCGTCAGCGCTGTGGCCGATCGTCTGTGCGTATATCGGCATCGCGCTGCTGGTCGTCGGCCTGGCGCGGCCGCAGGTGCTCGTTCCTTTGGAGGATCATCAGCGGCGCGGCTATGACTTCATGATCGCGATCGATCTGTCCACCAGCATGTACGCGGAGGATTTCCAGCGGGGCGCCCAGACAGTCAATCGGTTGCAGGCTGTCAAACCCATCATCTCCGCCTTCATCAATGAGCGTCCCGACGACCGTATCGGCATCGTCGTGTTCGGTGGCCGCGCTTATACGTTCGCGCCGCTGACGTTCGATCACGAATGGCTGCGCAAGCAAAGCGCACGCTTGTCCATCGGCTTGATCGAGGACGGCACCGCGATCGGCGACGCGATCGGAGTTTCGTTGCGTCGTCTGCGCGAGGGCAGGTCGGAGGGGCAGCCACGGCAGGGCTCGTTCATCGTGCTGCTGACGGACGGTTCGAGCAACAAGGGCTCGCTCGATCCGCGGCAAGCGGCGCGTCTGGCTGCCGACGAGGAAGTCGTCGTCTACACGATCGGCGCTGGTGCGGAAGGCTTGGTGCCGACACCCATCTTCGACTACGCGGGGAATCGTACCGGTACGGAAATGCGCGAGTCGGAGATCGACTCCCTGCTGTTGCGAGACGTTGCCGAGAGTACCGGCGGACTGTTCTTTCGCGCGACCGACGCCAACGCGGTTCGCGATGCGTTCGCTCGCATCGACGAGGCGCAGAAGATCGAGTTCGCAGCCTCGCCACCGCTGGTCAGTCGCGAGCTGTTCCATGTGTTTGCCCTCATCGGCGTCCTCTTGCTCGGGCTGGCGTCGTACGAGGCGCACTTTCGTGCCGCGCGCGAGCCGGCCGTGACATGAGCTCCAACCCTCTGCTTCCCATCACAACCACTCATACAGGAATCGAACCATGAAGATTTCGAGACGCGAGGTCCTGGCAGGCCTCGGTTTGGGGTCAGCCGCCGCTGCGCTGCCTTTGGCAGCGGGCGCTCAGAACGCCGCTCGCTCCAACGCGGCCACGCGCAAGATTCGCATCGCCTGCATGCATTTCTCGCACGAGACGGTGACCTTCCTCCCGTATGACACGACCACGCAAGACTTCATTTACGAAGGCTCGCCGGCGCGTGGCGAGGCGCTGTTGTCCGCCTCGCCAGAGGGTTACATGGGCGGCTTCGTCAAGGTCGCGCGCGAGCACGCAAACGTGGAGCTGGTCGGCATCGAGTCGCCGCTCGGTTCGAAGAAAGGCTCGGGCTCGGGCTGGATCACGAAAGAGGCGTTCGATCACTTCACCGAGCGCATGATCGCCGATCTGAAGGCGCAGGGGCCGTTCGACGGCGCGTATCTGTCGCTGCATGGTGCGATGGGTGTCCGCGATGTCGCCAAGCCCGAGGCGACGCTGGCTCGCCGTGTGCGCGAAGTGATCGGACCCAAGGGCTTCATTGCTGGCACGTTCGATCCGCACGGCAACGAGGACGATGAGTTCCTGCGTTACGCGAATCTCGCGTTCTGTATCAAGTACTACCCGCACTACGACGGCGCTCTGCAGGGCGAACGTGCGGCTCGCACGCTCATTCGCTGCATTCGTGGCGACTACAAGCCCACGACGGCGACCGCGAAGCCGCCCATCATCACGCCGTCGGTGCTGCAGTGGACCGGTCAGTCGCCGTGGATGGATCTGGTTCAGCGCGCGCTGGTCTGGGAAGCACGCGAGACCGACGTGTATGTGAGCTTCTACTACGGCTTTGCGTTCATGGATGCGGCCGACGCGGGCATGACGTTCCAGGTCATGACCAATGGCAATCCGGAGCTGGCGAAGCACGTTGCGGACGACATGGCGCAAACCGCCTGGCGTCTGCGCGACGAGCTGGTCCACGGCACCAAAGTTCATCGTCACAAAGAGGGCGTGGCGCTCGCCAAGGAAGCGATTCAGAAGGGCTCGGTGCCCTATGTGCTCGCCGATCATAGCGATCGCACCGGCGCCGCGACCTGGCTGCTCAAGGAGATCATCGATCAGAAGCTGAGCGGCTGCTTGATTGGGACCATCGCCGATGAAGATGCGATCAACGCACTGCGTAAGAAGGGCGTCAAGGTTGGCGATGACTTCGACATGGAGATTGGCGGCAAGCTCGATGTATCCGCCGGCAAGCCAGTGCGCGTCGTCGGCAAGGTGCATACAGTCAGCGGTGGCTTGAGCCGTGGCAGCAGCCAGGCCGGCGGGTCGCAGCTGTGGGTGAGCGTGAAGTTCGGCGACGGCAACGTGGTCGTGATCAGCCCGTATCTGAGTCAGATCGTGCAACCACAGTCGTTCACGCAGCTGGGCATCGATCCGAATACGTTCAAGGGATTCGCGATCAAGTCGCGCGTGCACTTCCGCCGTGGCTTCTACGACAGTGGCTATGCGAAGACCATCCTGCTGGTCGAACCGGACGACCCGTTCGTCGGCACCGTGCGCCTGGAGGCGCTGAACTACAAGTATCTCAAGCTCGACAAGTTCTATCCGTATGGGAAGAACGTGACTTATCCGCCGAAGACCTGAGCTGTAATTTGCAGTGTGCCGCGGTGGTTGTCACCGCGGCATGGGTTCGATACGTTCCCTGGCAAAAGACTCGAACCTATTTGACCTGCTGCAGATCGCTTTGGATGCGGCTGGCGGGTAGGTTCAGAGTGTCGTTGATCTGCATTGCGCGCTCAGCGGAGAGGGTGCCGCGCTTGATTCCCAAGGGAACGGTGCGAAGTGCGAGTTCGCGATACAACGCTCCAGCGGGTGTGGAGAGTGCGTCAAGGGCCGCGAGATGTTTGGTGACCGTGCCCACATCCCCGCGCGCGACACAGCCTCCCATTCCCTGAGCGAGTCCACCGTCGAGCACAGCAGCCAAGGTACCGCGCAGCAGAGGCACCATCGCTTTCAGTGCCTCAGCTTCGCTTGCGCCCATCCGCTGCCACAGTTGCGCGCCCTCATTCAGCAGTGCGATCAGGAAGGGTCCTACGTAATACGTCGAGGCGTGATAGATCGGTCGCACACCGGGCGCCACCGTGAAGGGCGCACAACCCACTGCCTTGGCCATCGCCTCCAGCTCGACCTGCAAGGGCGGGTCGGCTTCGATGCCCACGATGCAACCCGGCAACGTTCTGAGTGCAACCTCGGGGTTGGCAAACATCTGCATTGGATGAAAGCCACCCGTGGCAGCGCCTTTGGCCTTGGCGGAGTCGAGGGCTGCAACCTCCGTGACGCCACTGCAATGAACTACGCGATGATGAGCTCGCCAAGGCAGATCGCGACACATAGCGGCGATTGCGTCATCGCTGACGGTGATAAAGATCGTATTGCAAGCATCGAGGACGAAGTCTGGTTGCAGCATCACCTGGGCAGTGGGGGTCTGCTGATGCAGCAACTGAGCAGATTCTGGGGTTCGACTGTAAACGGCAACGACTGAGAGGCCTGCTCGTGTAAATGCCTGGGCCAACGTCTGTGCGACACGACCGGCACCCAAGAAGCCGATGCGTAGGGGAGGCGTGGTCCTCATAGCGTTCTCTTGGAAACGAGTTTCAGTTTGGGCGCGGCATGTCGAAAGAGCATTCGCGCGGCAAGGCTCGCAATCGACTGAGCAATGGCCTTGGCGGCGCGCGTATCGGACCCTGCCTCTGGGGCCAGTGGTCCTACGAGCCCTTCCATGAACGCGCCGGTCACGCATGAGGCAGCGAGATTCGCGTCGATCTCGATGAATTCGCCGCTCGCGATCCCTTGTGTGACCAGGCGTCCGATCTGCGCGGCAAGTGCCTCGCGGTACTTCAGCCGTGCCACATCAATCTCCGGTTCGCAGGGTTCGGCGATGAGCGCATAGGCAAGGCGCCGACTGCGCAGTGCCCGATTCGAGAAAACATATATCGCATCGACCAGGCGCTGAGCGGCGGACCCTTCAGAATCCACTATAGCGGCCACCACATCGATCTCACGCTGGGAGACTCGCGCCAGCACTTGGGCATAGAGATCGGCTTTCGAGTCGAAGTAGCGATACACGCTGCCGGTGGCTACCTCCGCTCGTGCGGCGATCGAGGCGATCTGTGCCTCCTGCCACCCGCTCAGCGCGACTGCCTCGCGGGCTGCGTCCAGAATGCGCGCTTTGGTTGCGTTCAAGCGATCGATCTGAGCACTTGCTTTGGTCATTGGCGAATATCGATTCAGGAAGAATGAATAATAATTCATCCTGTCCTGACAGTGCCTGCACTGTCAAGCTCTCCGTTGCGCGGCGACCTTGTCGCGCATCCCTGATCGCAGGACTTAGATGTCCGCGATGTCTGTGCTCTACTGGGGGCGCAGATTGCGCAACTCTGACCGAGCCCTTTGCACGCAGCAGGAAGGCGACGTACTGTTTTTGCGTGCCGGAGCTCAGGTCACCCCATTCAAGGAGCAGAATGATGCGTGCGGCTTTCCTTGCAGCCTGTCTGTTCGCTACAGCGGTTTACCCATCGGTTAGCCGATCCACGGAACCGCCGAGACCTGCATTACCCGATGACGGCTTCCTAAGAGACCCTGTTCCAATCACGAGGCCGGCGCTCCAGGAGCGGGTAGGTGCGGAACTGCTGCAACGGCAGTATCAGGCATTAGAGCGAATGGCTGGTGTCCAGGTGCAGTACGCGCCGAACGGCACGGTGCGCCACTTGTCGGCACGAACAGGAGTTTTCGTAAACAGTTCGGACTGGAAAAAGGGCATGACAGCGCCGGCAGAGTTGCTGGAACGAATCGGCCCGGTGCTGTTCGCTGCCGGGGAGGAATCGCTGCGTATTCGCTATATCGACCGTGATCCGCCTCGTCCGGGCACCAAGTCATTTGGCATCGTCGTGCGCTTCGTTCAGTACATCCACGACCGGCCGGTCCGCTCCTCAGCTGTCAACATCGCGATCGACCCCGATAGCGGTGAGGTGACTTGGATCACCAGCAATTTCTTGCCTGATCGGGGACTGGCTCGCGAGCCAAAAATTGCGATGGACGTAGCCCGCCAGGCGCTGCTGGCAGAGCTGGCGAACAACAAACAAAGTCCGCAAGACATTCAATTTCTCGACGAGCCCGCGCTCGCGTACAGCTTCGAGGAGTACGTGAACGGTGAGCCGGCGGGTGGAGGTCGGCTTGTCTGGGTTGTGCCCTATACGAGTCCCGGTGAAACCTGGGAAGCCGAGGTCGATGCGCTCGATGGCAAGGTCCTCAGTATCCAGCGCTTGACTCGGCATGCCCTCAATCAGCAGGTCGACCCGGCCGGTTAAAGCTGTTCGAGCAGCCGCACGTTTTTGGACATCCAGTTTCCATAAGTGGGTCAATCCATGTGTGCATGGACGGCTCATGTATCAATTCTCATTGTTGTGCGTAGACTGACGGGAGAGTCGCGCTCCAGGTTATTTAGTGCGCGCGGCTCTCGGTGCGCTGGCGCGCAAGAGGGAGTGAGCGCAGATGCTGAAGGCAATCCTGTTTGGTGCGGTTACGGCGACGGTCCTGGCATACGCGTCCATTGCCTTACACGAGCACGGGGCATATCAAGGCACGGCGAGCGCGTGGCTAACCGTCGTTTCCACTCCAATTCTGACGATCGCGAGTTTGTTGCCGGGGTTCGTTGCGGGCTGGCTAGCGGGAAAGCGCGGCATGCTTGCAGGATTTCTGGCCAGTCTGCTGGGTAATATCGTTTACTCAGGCGTGTTCGGAACCTTCTGGAGCTCAGTTCTTGAAGATGGCATGTCTGGTGTCTTCCACAGTGCGCTGTGGTTGTGCTTTACGGCTGTCTCGTGGGGGGTGTACGGAGCGGCGTCGGGGGCAGCAGGGCAGCTGCTACGCTCTAACAAGGCGCTGCGGGACGGCGCGCGAAACGTCGTGTGCAATGAGGCCTAACATCCGCTTGGAATTGGCGTCGAGGACGAGTTCAGGCTTCGAGAAGCAGGGACTCAAAGGTATCCAGGAGCTCTTATAGAATGGCTGATGTTAGAACGCAAAATACCATGTCGTACTCAATCAACATTGCCCGAGAACGATTCTCCTTGTGGGCCGCATGTCGTGCCGCGCAAGCGGGCTCTGCGAAAGCGAAGCGTTCGGAGCTCATTGCCGCTCTGGAAGCCTGCGGAGTGATCGAGTTCTTGCGAGACGCCGAGAACCATTCGATCTCAATTGAACGCTACGATCGAGAGTACGAAAAGTGGGTGATTGGCGTTCAGAGCCATCTGGAGCAGGTCGTAAAGAAGCCTGTGATGTTCGGCGTGGCCGCAAAACTCGTTTCGACGTACCTGAAGAGCGTATTTCTACTGGGTGGCTTTCATGACACGCCGCTGAGCCATCATCTAACTCCGCCTGTCGACAGCATTCTTCTCAAGGGATTGGATGACGCGCACGGTACCAATCTGACCTCAACCTACAAATGGCAGAAGCTGACCCGACAGGATTACCTGGAGCTACTGGTCACCCTGCGGAAGTTTGGCGGCAGTGGTCCGGTCTGGCACCTGGAGCAGTATTGGAAGCCATGAGAATGCGTTCCCGAGAACATATGAGATACGCTTTAGCTCTATTGATGGGGCTGTACTCGGTCGTCGCATTTGCCACCTTGCCACTGCAAGCCACGCTCGAGCAACTTGCGAGCGACAGCGATCACATTCTCGCAGGTCATGTGATAGGCGTTGACATGATCGATGCGGACGGAAATGAGATGCTGGACGAGAAGGCAATGACTGGGCCAGGTCTGCGCAATACCATCCGCCTGATCGTCAAGGTGGATGAGGTGTTCTTCTCGCGGGCCAATGTGGTGCCGGATGTGATCCGCGTTCCTCTGGATCCGATGATGCACTTCAGCCTGGGGCAGATTCGAGAAGCTCATCGGGAGCCGTCCGAAAAGAGGCTCGTGATACTCAAAGGAGGGGGCTTTGAGCCGATCGTACCCGGGCGGTTCTTTCGTGAGCTGTCTGATACGCAGGAGGCCCTGGAGATTCGCGCCAGGGCTCAGGGCTCGGACAGAACAATGGAGCCGATGCGGTGAATCCGGGATCGCAGCGTTGGGGGCAGGCATGAAAGTCATTTTCGTCGTCGTTATTGTCATTCTGGTTGTCATCTGGGCTCGTGCAGCTCAAAGGCGGCGTCGAGATGAGACGTCATCGGGTAGCGGCGGCGATGGTGGCACGACGGTGGGTTCATCCTCGTCATCCGACTGCGCCAGTTTCGATGGCGGTGGTGATTGCGGCGGTGGAGACGGTGGTGGCGGCGGTGGGGATTGACGGATATGGAGCAGCAAATCCCGGTGCGCATCGTTGCCGTCCCTTGCGGCGATCGAGCGGCGGAGTCAAGAGTTCGGGCGATGGCGCACTTCGCATAGCCGTGCGAAGACGCAATCGGCTGATGGCTGGCGTTAGCGGTACAGATGAGGAATCTCGATGGTTCGGTCACTTGAGAATCTGGCGCAGTTTTTAAAAGACAACCGGCGACCGTTCATGCTGGTGGCGCTTGTGCCAGCAGTCATCGGCATTGGCACCGATCGGCTCATCGGCGGTCCTGTCGCTCAGTTCGCTGGAAGGTTACAGTTTATAGGCCTGATCTCGTACTTCTGGTGTGCATTCACAATGCTGCTGTTCATGAGTTATAGCCAGCGAGTCGACAGTATTCTACGTAGCCCAGCGATCGAATCTTTGCGTGTTTTGATTTTTGTTCTCTACAGCGCACTTGCGCTGTTTAGCATAGTGTTCACTCTCGTCGTCGAACTTCCTCGCAGCAGCTGAGATAGATGAAACCTGAGGTCTATTGGATCCGTGACATTGAGCCGCTTAGGCTGGCGGTGATGCCGCGGCCGCGCGGTGGGGAATGGCTCGAGGACGAGATTTCGGGGTGGCGGCAGGTGGGCGTCGATGTTGTGGTCAGCTTGCTGCATCGATACGAAGCCGAAGAGCTCGGGATCTCGCAGGAAGAGTCGATGTGCGACAGCAATGGAATTCGCTATCGTTCTTTCCCGATCGCAGACCGGGGTACGCCGGAATCGGCGGCGGAGTTCTTCGCTCTCGCGGACGAAGTTGCAGCATCTGTCAAAGAGGGCTTGGCGGTCGCCGTTCATTGCCGCGCTGGCATCGGCCGATCGGGATTGTTGGCCGGCTCCGTTCTACTCAGGCTCGGAGTCCCGGCGTCGGACGTCTTTGCCATGGTCTCCAGGGCGCGCGGACTGACCGTGCCGGACACATCTGAGCAGGTGGAGTGGTTTCATTCCATAGCCGCGCGCAAACCCCGCACGCTTCTGGAGTCGGAACTGACCTGCCCGCACTGTGGGTTTGTGTCGATCGAGGTGATGCCCACCAATGCGTGCATCTATTTTCATGAGTGTGCCGGGTGCAAAACATTGCTTAAACCGAAACCGGGAGACTGCTGCGTCTTCTGTTCGTATGGCTCCGTAAAATGCCCGCCAATCCAAGAGGCGCGCGACTGCTGCTCGAAGGGAAACGCATGAGAGTCGCTCGCGACGATTCCGCGACTCACTGGTCGGTGGAGGCGGGCACACAGGGTTGGGCTTCATGAGCAGCAGGAGCGCATTGCTGTGGGCTTTGGCCAGCTCGTTGCTGGGTGTGCCGGCCGTTTTCGCACTTGTCTATGAACTCGGCTACGGATCCGTCTTTCCGTCAAACTGGGATTTGGCGTTGCTCGGCGGGTTCATTCTTGCGGGAGCGGCGATGATCTATCGGCTGCCGTTGAGTAGCCTTGGGGCCCGACTCGCAGCCAGCTCTGCTTATGCCGTCGTAATGACCGGCGTGCTCCTTTTTGCGGCTTTAGGCGTTGCATGTGGCAATGGCAACTGCCTGTAGCTATCCGCCGCGGCACGGCCTCGATACGCTCAGAGCAAATCCTCGATGCGGATCGGCAAGTTGGTGTGCAGGTCATCATTGGCTGGGGCAACGACGTTTTCGGCGCGGAAGCGTTCAGGGCGCTAGACGGGCAGATGAAGGGCTTCTTCGACGACAACCCGGTCGGGCTGCTCTCCGGTTCGTCCGGTCCGAGTTTCAACAAGCCGGACATTCAGCAGTCCGGCCCGCCGGCGGTGTATGCTGCTCCTCCCGAGTCTTGAGGTGAGCGCGAGATGCGCTGGCGACATGAAGAGGCGCGCGCCACTGCTGGAAATCATCGTGTGCCTCGGCCCCATGTTTGTTTTTTGGCCGCCGGCGCTCGTTCTGATTCCTCATCAGATCATGCTCGCATTTCGCGATGGCTACTGGAGCGCGCTCTGGACAGTGACCTGGTATCTGGGAATCGTCGCCCTCGCCGTGGCGGTGAGGGCGATGTATGTCTACATCAGGGGCGACGGTCGCAAACCCTTTCCCACGCTCGTGGTGCAGCTTTGTCTCATCTTCGGTCTGATCGCGATTGCGATCGGACCCGCCGGAGCGCTTGTGGTCGCG
The DNA here is from genome assembly GCF_003104955.1 of Steroidobacter cummioxidans. NCBI lineage: Bacteria > Pseudomonadati > Pseudomonadota > Gammaproteobacteria > Steroidobacterales > Steroidobacteraceae > Steroidobacter > Steroidobacter cummioxidans. The sequence continues at coordinate 69,022 of NZ_LSRW01000050.1, forward strand.
GGCACGACTTCCCTTGCGGGGTGGATTTTCTTTGTGCTACTGCCGCTCGCATGCGTCGGTCGCCTCGTCGTCGGCGCGAAGGGCTACGTGCTGGGCTGATCCTCATCACGATTCGTTGGCCGCGAAAGTTTTCGACAGTGGCTGCGTGAGCAAAATCCCTCACAGGACGTTCAACCCATCACAAGCGACCAGGAAGTGACATATGAAGGTATTCCACAGAGCTGCACTCGCATCTCTCTGCGTGCTCGCCTTGTCGGATGCACAGGCAGCGTTGCTCGCGAACGCCGGGCAGGTTACCGGTTTGCGTGTTGAGGGGCCGTACGCCTTTATCACTATGGCCCAATCCCTCGGTCCCAATTGCGGTAACCGATACTGGTTGGATGTGAATTCAGCGAACGGCAAGGCGGCTTATGCCACCGCGATGATGGCATTCTCGATGGACCTCACTGTCCACCTCCGGGTGGACGATGCAGGCGCTCGAGTATTTGGCGAGTGTGGATTGTGGGATATCTTCGTCTCGAAGTGAGTGCGTCCGCTCTTGCCTGTGGACAGCTAGCGCCCCGCGTACAACGGCATCAACGAGGGGCGCGCTCCGCTCGTGCTCGACTACGCCTCGGTCGGTTCAGCCCCGGGGTGTCGGCGCGAAGTGGCTCCAGATTGCCTCTCATCGCAGCCGAACCGCCAACGATGATGTCCGCCATAGGCACGATCGTTTGTACATCCCGAGTTGAGAGCACATTCTTTTTCGGGCGAGCGTGCCCTATGGCGCGAACGAAGAATCAGAGGCGGTTTCCGAGGTCTACCCAATCGATCCTTGGCACGCTTCCCATCGGAGTGGAGATACAGCCGTTCGTTCCGATCCGAACCTGCTCACCCGATGATTTCGCTGCCGTCAAAACCGCCAGAATGTACTTTGTGAGTTCGTCGGAAGTCGGCGAGTACACGTAGGTGCTATTGCAGGGTGACCCTGGCTCGAACACAGGAGCGCCTGCGAGCTGAACGAGAATGCCCTGCCAGGATTTGTTGACGTTGACAACCTGCACCGTGCCGACGATTTCGGAGTTCGCTAGAGCATTCGTTGCAAACATCGTGGCACATGTCATCGCTGCGAAGATCGATACTTTCATCTGTCCGTCCTTATAAGTATTGCTTCCGCCCAATTGCCAACAAGGCTACGCGACCGCGGGGCGCTGTCAATATCCTGGAACGAGTTCAGGTGTTCGATAAATCAGACTATGCCGAGATGGATGCACACCTGCGGACTCAACTGCAAAGTCCGCCCAATCTTGGCGAATTGGTATTCTGCCGCGGTGTGCGGCAGAGGCTAAATCGAAGGGCTGTCTATAGATGTCGGCTCTAGCCACTCGTTCGTAAACGGCTGGATGGTCAACGGCGGTCTTGTGATAAATCGAGTTCCACGCCGAAAGGTCATCGGTGTGCCTTCGCATTCGGGAAAAACCTGATTCGATCTGGGGAGCGTTGACAGAACTACATTCTCAAAATAAAAGTGCGCATACCGAGAACGTTGCGGGTGAGAACTAAGGAAGGTTATTGCGTTGACATTGGCTGTCACATCTGCGTTTGCCGTCCCGGCGGCAAGGCGCGCCCTATCCTGCGAACAGGGACATGTATGTTCGTCGCACCTTTTTGAGCGTCCACTGAGCTGCAGTTCCCGCCGCAACTCGTCTCAAACACCCCTTACTAGCGCTTTGCTATCGAAATCTCGCGCACATCTGTGGTCCGCGAGTGGTTACCGGCTATGAACTCGATGCGGATCACCATGCGCGGACTTCAGTATTTTCTCACTTCAATCGGCTTGGGCTGGCTCCTGGCGGTCAGCTCGGCTTGGGCGATCACGCCCCAAGAAATTTTTGGCAAGCCGGAGAACAGTTTCAGTTCAATCAATGTGGGCCAATTCGAGGGCGAGTACCTCGATGTGCGCACGCTGACGTTGTCCTGGGAGACCAAGGAGCTCATCGTCCCCGGCAATGGTGGCCTCGATATTGTCGTGTCCCGCTCCTTTGGCAAGTCGCCCGTGTACGGGCCGATGGGAAACTGGGAGCTGGAAGTTCCGAGAATCCATATCCAAACGACGCCGCATATCACGACGCGCGGACCACAATGTGAGCAGCCCGGGCCACCGGATACCATTGAGCTTTTCGACCAACCGCCGCCCGGTCAACCCACGGTATCTACGCCAGGCAGCTTCTACAGTGGGCCGATGGTGCTGCTCATGCCAGGGGAGCGCGCGCGCTTGCTCGTGCGCAAGCTGGACTCGGCGACCCAGTATCCTACGGATGTGAAGTACGTGACGGCGGACAACTGGATCGTTCGCTGTGTGAATTCCGGTGCCGGTTTCGAGGTGAGCTCGCCCAGCGGTACGCGTTACCTGATGCAGCAGTGGACGCACCTGAAGTTCGGGGACCAGCGGTACGGTACGTTTCCAGGCTATCAAGTCTTCGGCGCGACCACGGTCACTGACGTGCATGGGAACTCACTTACGTATGCGTACGAGCCTTCCGGCATCCAGTATCAAAACCGGCTTGCAAGCATCACCGCCAATGACGGCCGCGCGGTTACGTTCAACTACTATCCCCAGAGCACGGCGCCATCGTCCCGAAAGCTGCAGAGCTTCACGTTCAATGGGCGGTCCTGGAATTTCTACTATGTGGCGTGCTCTTCCGGCAGCGGCCGCTTCGCATGGCAGGGCAACTGCCTGGAGCGCGTCGTCCAGCCGGAGGGATTGCAATGGTCTTACCTCAACACTAGCGACGGCGCGTTGATCTACAACGGTCCGGGCATGACGCGAGTGACCGCGCCGAGCGGCGCCTCAGTGAACTACACCTATCACAAGCCGGTCCCTGATCGGGGCAATGTGGTTCATACGCGATCCGTCACCGGGGCGACGATTCCAACATCGTCCTGGACCTACACCAAATCCATCAATACGGACTATGAGTTCGTGACGATCACTGGTCCGACGCGTCGCGAGGCGTACACGTTCCACCGCGGCTGGCACAACGTCTTCAACGATAACTATCTGTATCAGCCGCCACGCAATCCGCTGTTGCCCGGGCTGCTCTCTTCGCTGGTCATTTCAAGCATCGATGCCTCGGTCGCGTATCGAACGATTACGCCCGTCTATGCGGACCTGCCCGCGATCGGGCAATCGATTCTGGGGGCCTATGCGCTGCCCAACCAAGTAAAACCCGTGCCGATGCAATCGCAGACCATTGCTGAGCTCGCGCCCGGGCTGTCGTATGTGACGACTTGGTCGAATTTCGACAGCTTTGGCCTGGCACGGACCATGGTCGAGAACGGCAACGCCACCCGCCAGACCAACTACACCTACTTCTCGAGCAGCTCGCCTTGGATCGCCAACGTGGTGGACTCCGAGGAGGTGGTCGGTGAAGGCATCATCGATCGGACGTTCTTTGGCAACGGCAAGCTGCAGTCCCTCAACAAGTACGGGATCGTCGAAAGCTATGACTACCACAGCGACGGCAGCCTGCATCATCGCTATTGGATGAAGGACGGCGTCCAGCTGTCGCAGACCTACACGAACTACTATCGCGGTACCGCGCGGCGCGAGGAGCATCCCTCAGGCGTGGTCTACGAGCGTGAGGTCAATCCGGATGGCACGGTGCAATGGTCGAAGGACCCGCTCAGCAACACGACGTACTATGAATATGATGGTCTGAAGCGGCCGACGAAACTCACTCCGCCACTGGGGGGCATTACGAACATCGCCTGGCCGACGCCGACGCGGATGGTGCTCACCCGCGGCAACTATGAGAAGACTGTCAGCACGGATGCGCTGTGGCGAGTTACTGAGATCAAGGAACGGGACCTGACGAAGCCTGTCAATGAGATCACCTATGTCCGTAGCCTGTACGACCCGGCGGGGCGGCTTAGTTTCAAGTCCATTCCGAGCTTGTCGGCTGGGGAGCTGCGCGGGCTGTCGTATGAATACGATGTGCTTGACCGAAAGACCAAGGAGACGAACACCTCCGATGGCAGCTATGCCTGGATCTGTTATCACTGCGTCAAGGGTGGCAAGACCACCCAATACAACGAGAATGCGGAGCTCATCAGCTTCGAGGTTCCCGGAGAGCTGCCCCATCACGCCTACCGGTATTACCGCTCGTACGGCAATCCCGATGAAAAGGCGCTCATGAGTATTCGGCAGAGCAGTCGCCTGGCGAGCAATAAGTTTGAGGCGAGCGAATACATCCACACGCAACTGGGTCGGGACAGACTCGGTAACTTGACGAGCGTCCAGCAGGGCTCGGTGCTGCGAGAGTATGTGTACTATCCGACGAAGTTAGTGTGGAAGATCATCGAGCCGGAAACCGGAACGACCGAGTTCAGCTACGATGAGCAGGGCAACCTCAAAACATCGAAGGTTGCGAGCTCCGGCGCCACGACCTATACCTACGATGCGCTCAATCGGCTCACCGACATCGATTACCCGGGGGCCACACCGGATGTGAACAAAGGTTATTACGCGGACGGTAAGTTGCGCTGGGTGACCAACAGCAGCGGTCGTTGGGACTACACGTACGATGCGGCGCGCCGCCTGGGTACCGAGATTCTCACGACCAACGGGCGCACCTTTGGACTGGGCTATGAGTACGATGGCAATGACGCTCTAGCGAAGATCACTTATCCAAGCGGCACCGAGATCCTCACCCATCCGGATGCGCTGGGTCGGGCGACGAGCGTGGGCGCTTATGCAAACAGCCTTGGCTATCACCCCAATGGCGAACTGAAGGCCATGACCTATGGGAACGGTCAACAGCTCACCTTCACGCTCGACAATCGCAACTATCCTGATTCGATCGTCGTCGCTCGAGGCGCGGTCCAGCGCGTGTCCATGGGCTTGGTGTACAACACGCGCGGCGATCTCACCACGATCGTTGACCACCGCGATGCGCGCAATAGCCGTGAGCTTCGCTACGACGGTGTGCATCGATTGATCGGTGCGGACGGTCCGTGGGGCACGGGCACGCTCGTCTATGATGCGGCCGATAACATTACCTCGATCGCACTTGGGGCCGCCGCGAAGTCATTGCATTACGACGAGACCACGAATCGGCTGTCCTCCGTTACGGGCGCGGTGAACTACACGCTGCAATATGACGTGTACGGAAATATCACGAACAATGGCTTGTATTCGTACACGTTCAACGATGCTTCTCAGCTCGTCTCGGTCCCCTCGGTGGTGGGCTTGAACTATCAGTACGATGGCAATGGCAAGCGCATTCGCTCCTCGGCATCCGGTGGAGATACCTATTATCTCTACAATCAGGCGGGCTTGCTCATGTACCAGACGAATGCCACGGCCGCGCAGTCAAGCGAGTTTTTCTATGCCGGCAACAAGCTGGTCGCACGCCGGGACTTTGGCGATGGGGTGAATCCGGATATCGATGGCGACGGTCTGCCGAATCACATTGAGCTGCAGATCGGCTCTTCGATGACCGATCCCAACGATGCGCTGCTCGATTTCGATGGCGATGGTCTGTCGAACCTCGCCGAGTACCTTGCCGGCACGGAGCTGACGTCGGCGGATACCGATGGCGATGGTATGTCTGATGGATATGAGGTGCGTTTCGGGCTCAACCCGTTCGTGAATGATGCGCACCTCGATCCGGACGGCGACGGTCTAACCAATCTGCAGGAATCGCAACTCGGCACCAACCCGAACAAGGCAGATACCGACAATGACGGTATCCCCGATGGATTGGATCCGCATCCAAGATTCAACCCAGCGCTCATCCCCATCATCGAGATGCTCCTCAATGACTAAACTGATGCAAGCGGGCAGGGCGCTGATCGCCCTGTGTCGAGTTCTCATCGCATCGCTTGTGCTCGGCGGCCTATCGGGCACGGCGCTTGCGGGCGAGCTCGTCACTTACTATCACAATGACGTTGCTGGTTCGCCGATCGCGGCGACCGATGCGAAGGGCTATTACATCTGGCGCACCAGCTACGAACCGTACGGTCAGCGCATTCAGAACGACATCGAGTACGCGGCCTCGATCGAGAACAATCGCTGGTTCACCGGGCATGTGGAGGATGTCGAAACCGGCACGATCTACATGCAGGCGCGTCACTACGACCCCGCGATCGGTCGGTTCATGTCGGTGGATCCGATTCGCTTCATGGAGTCGGAGCCGCATACGTTCACGCGCTACGCGTACGCGGCCAACAACCCGTACCGCTATACCGATCCGGATGGTGAGTTCATCAACTTCATCGTCGGTGGCGTCAAGGCGGCGGTCGAGAACATCGCCATCCAGCACATCGAGATGGCGCTGGGCACGCGAGACAGCTTCAGCTGGGGCGAGTTGGCGTTCGATACCACGCTCGGCGCCGCGACCAGTGGCCTATCCACCATCAAAAACGCCGCCCGTGTTGCCAACATGGCCTCGGATGTCGTAAAGATGGAGCACGCGGGCGATGCCGCTCGGGCCCTGAAGATCGTTGACGGAGCGTCCGATTCCGCAAGGGGAGCAGGGAGTGCGCTCAGAGAGGCTTCAAGTGCTGCTTTTAGGGCTGCGGATGATGTGGCTGCGTTCCGAGTGCCCGTAAAGCACTTACCGGGAGCGGGTGGTCGCTATGCAAAGTTCGGGGAAGGCGTGGATCCGCAAGGTGCGATAGCCGAGGCGTTGCGATCACCAAATGCGGTGTTCAGCCCCAACAACGTGGACGAGTCGTTCCGAGTCGTGACTGATCTAGGCCGCGCGGTTGGTTCCCGCGGAGAGACTGCTCTTAGAGTGGTAGTTGGTAACGACGGAAAGATCTGGACTGCGTTTCCGGTGAAGCCGTGACGCTGAGAATCAATCTGCGAAACCTTAGGTCGTCCGCATCTGGCACGAAGTCCCTGCCGGATCTTCTGATCGGAATCACTGCGGACTTGGAAGTCAACGCGGACGGGTTGTCCATCTATGAGGAACCAGACTTTCCTGTCCTTGAGCTCGCCTATCACCTGAGAAAGTGGGTGGATGTGAAACCGGATCAGCGTGCGGATTTCAACCTCGACTCCATGGAAAGTAGCGAGTTGGGGTTGGTGCGGATACTAAGGACTGATGGAGGGTGGTCGATCGGGTCTTGCCACGAGCAGCTGAAACCGCCTGTGAAGCAGCTGTGGGAGATTGACGAGGCCGTCACCAAGTTTCTGGAGGAAGTGCAACGGCGGTGCCAGGACGAACTCAAGACTGATGTGCGAGAAGTGCTGGGCTGCTGGTGACCCAGCCCCCGCGGCTTAGCGGCTCCCGTACAACGGCATCAAAGCGTTACCGCGAACCCACCCAGAGATCTCCCGCTCTCCCTCCACCTTGCGCCAGCCAAGGAAGTTGCGTTCGCCGATCACAACAGAGCCGGCGGACAGGGGCGAGGTTTCTTCCGTTGGCACCAGGTCAGTCGGCACCGGGCTCACATTCGCGCTCTGGATCAGAATCGCCGCTTCTGGATGAGCGAATGAGCCGTACGCGTTCCAGCTCACGACCGATGCAATCAGAACGATCACGCCGAGTGCGGCGACACCACGACCGGCCCACACAACGGTGGCTCCCTGCAATCGCGATTGACTGCCACGGGTGTACAGCGAAAGAACCATCACACAGAAACCCGCTGCGGTGAGAAGCGCGGCGAGCAGCGCCAGGCGTTGCCAGCCGGCGGGTGAGAGCAGGGCGGGTGCGCGCTCATACCAAGCGCCAGACAACAAGCGACGCAGGGTTCGATCGACCGTCTCGGTCTCGCCCAGCGCAGCGAGCAGCGCATCGCGAGTATCCGAGCCGGTCGGATGTTGAATGAAGGCGGCTGCCGCGTGAGCGATCGCAAGATTCAATTCGCCTTGCTGTGTTTGATAAGCCGCGAGATTGCGATGGGCGGCCCAATCGTTCCAGTTGTTCTCCAGTGCTGCCTCTGCGTTCTCCGCGACTTCTGGAGCGAAGTCTACCGGCGCCTCTTCCGAAGCCATTTCCAGCTCCGCTTCCGCAGTGGGCGGTGGCGGAACGCCCAATCCAGACGTTGGCGCGGGGCTACCGGCCGCAGGAGGCGCCGACCACGGTACGTCGGCCAGCGCTTGCGAACCGATCATGATGACGACGAGCATGGCGCTCGCGACCGATGGCAGCCAATGGCCGAGACGATTGGGAAACAATCGCTCTCGCTTCGGCATGTCGACGGTTGCGGCGACGCTGGTTGCATCCTGCAGCCAATCGCGCGTCGGTTGAACATTCGGCCCATAAAGTCCGTGTTCCGTCGTCTGCCACAGCGTGCGCCAGCGAGAGGTCACAGCTGCGTCGCCACTGATCGCGTGCGCCGCTTGTGACACTTCGCCAACGCAGGGCGCTGACGTACGAATGTTCCAAACGCGTGCCGTCGCGCGCAGCCACGCATGCAAGTGCGCTGGACGCGGCGTCACATCGGAGCGTTGCAGCGATTTCAGCAAACGTCGCATTTCCTTGATGCCGGCACGTCTGATGCGATTCGGACACTCCAGCAACGCACGTCGCCACGCGAGCCCCAACCAGAGCAGGGCGGGAATGCCCAGCGCCAGTGCGATGAACCAGAACGGACTGAGCGACCAGGGTGTCGCGGCGAGTTCGCCCACGGGCAGCGGATGCATGTCAAAGACCTCTTACCAATCGAATTTGTTCGAATCTGCCTGCGTCTCTTCCGTCGCCATCAATTGATGCAGCCGGCCGGGAGAGTCGCGGCGGGCCGCTTCGTCCAGACTCTTGCGAGTGAGCTTGAGAATGGGATCTTCGGGATCGCCGGGGCTGCTGGAGCGCGCGGGTCTGACGGCTGCGGCGCGGACCTTGTTCGGTGGCTTGGGCTTTTTGCCACGCTGCGTATCCGTGTCCTTCTCGGCCGACAGATCACCCAGCGCGGCATCCGTTTTCGCCGAAGCGCCTTCGCCGAAGGAGTCGTTTGCCGATTGCTGGTTGCTGTCGCCGGTCACGACGGGTCGCTCGTTTTCCTCGTCCATGATCGCGTCGGGGGCCTGTGATTTATCCTCGGGAGTTTCGGTCGCCGGTGTCTCGAGCATCGCAGTGAGCTGGTCGCGATAGTAGGACCAGTCGGCAATCGCCGTGTCGAGCTGTTCGCCCTGAGTCGTAGCCTCGATGGCGTCGCGGATCACGCCCTCGGAGGCCGCGGTGCCGGTGCGTTGTGCATCGATGCCGTAGCGAATGGATGCCTCGACCATCAGACGAAGATCGAACGCGTCGTAACCGCGCTGGGCAAGGTGATCTGCAATCTTGCGCAGCCGTTCAGTCGGATTGCTGTCGAATTCTTCCTGCACTTGAAACTCGGCTTCCGAGTCGAAATGAGCGCGGGCGGAAGGAGGCACAGCGAGGCTCAGTGCCACGAGGCAAGCGACACCGGCGGCGAGGCGAGTGGGCACATCGGGGGATTCGGCGGCCTGCTCGGCATTGTCCTTGCGAATCTGACGTGGCCTGGTGCGCTGCTGGAACTCGCGTAGCAAGCTGAGGAGCCCAAGCAGAATCGCGGGCAAGAGGAACCACTGGAAGCGCTCGATCTCGGCACTACCCGCTGCGTTGGCGACTCGGCCTTTGCGGCCGGTTTCGACGGTCTGCGCCAAGAGTGCTTTCACATCTTTGATGTCGCTGAGCGAGCCCGCATCGGTGTATTTGCCAAGCGTTCGATTGGCCAGCGCCTGTAAGGTCGCGGGCATCAGCTTTGAATGGACGGCATCGCCATTGTCGTCGGCGAGATAGCCGCCGTTCTGCAAATCAGGAACGAATGCGCCGTTTGCAGTGCCGAGGCCGATGGAGACCACATGGATTTCGCGCTCTGCCATGCGTCCGAGTCGCTGCTCCCAGCCTTCGGTGCTGCTTTCGCCATCGCTGAGCACGATGAGGTAACGATCGCGATCGGCCGCTTCGCTGAAGCCATCGAGTGCGGCGTCGAGCATCTTCGAATAGTCCGAGCCGCCGCGTGGCAGGTAGTCCGTGTCCAGGCTCGGCATGAATTCGCGAATGATTCGATAGTCCGGGCTGAGCGGCACTTGCACGAACGCCGTGCCCGCGAACACCACGAGACCGACACTCTCGCCTTGCAGGCTGTCGAGCAGGTTTTCGGTGAGCTCTTTGGCGCGATCGAGGCGGGAAGGGGCGACGTCTTCGGCGAGCATGCTGCGCGACAAATCGATGGCGATCATGACTTCACGCGTCTGACTGAAGGACTGCGATGAATCCTCGCCCCAGCGAGGTCGGGCAATTGCGATCAGGGCGAGTGCAATCGCGAGGATCACGAACACGGTGACGCGCGTTTTCTCGGGCGCGGCCGGGCGAACTTTGTTGCCCGATATCGTTACGCGTCGCATGGCGGGCCAACGCAACTGCGAGCCTTGTCGGGTCAGACGGCGTAACAGGATGAATCCAAGCACTGGCAGGGCCAGCGCCAGCAGCATCCAGGGATTTCCCCAGCTCATTCGAAGCAATCCTCTAATCGGTCATTTACAACGCGCGTTGCCACAGCCAGAACATCGCGCAGGCCGCCGCCGCGGACGAGCCGCCATACAACACGCCGGTTCGGTAGAAGCGAGTCCAGCGCAGCAGGTAAGCGACGGGCAGGAACACCGCGACGATTGCGAGTTGTCCCAGCTCCACGCCGAGATTGAATCCGATCAACGTGCGTAACACCGGTTCGCCTGCTGCGCCCGCTTCGCTCAGCACATTGGCGAAGCCAAAGCCGTGCAGCAGCCCGAAGCCAAATGCGATCCAGACGCCACTGGCGCCCGCCGTGCGTGGCAGAAGATTGACGAGCGCGGCAATGAGAACCGACGCGGCGATTGCCGACTCGACCAGTCGACTCGGCAGCACGATCCAACCCAAGGCCGCGCAACTCAGAGTAATGGAGTGCGCGACGGTGAAGGCCGAGACGATGACAATGACGCGCAGAAAGGGCCCGGAGAAATCCGTGGCGCCTTCGCGCCCACGCGGCGTGCGCCGGAGCACGGCAGGAATCAGTAGCACCAGCAGGAACAGCACATGGTCGTAACCGATCCAGATGTGCCACACGCCCGACTTCAATAGCTCGGGAAATCCTGTCCGCGTGACGGCGGCGCGCGAAAAGATCGTGGCGCCACCGGGAGCAGTGATCTCAGCTTGCTGCGAGCCGACGCCTTCCCAGATGACCTTCAACGAGGCGCGGTGGCCGGGCCGCTGCTCGAACAGCAAGGTGTAATCGACGTCGAGAGAGGCAATTGGTTTGGAGGCGATGGCCGAAAATTCCGACAGCACGAACGGCTCGTTCTGCCGCGTGCCGAACGTCAGCTTCTCGAAGCGCACGCCGGGATCGACGCCGTCGGCCAGAATCCGCAGGTTCGCGTCCAGAGACTCTTCTATGTCTTTGCGGCGATGCTCGATCTCCGGCCAGGCGATGGTGCCGTCGTGATTGCTGTCGAGTTCCAGTGCCGCGTCCAGATCGCGCAGGGGAACCTGCCACTCGCCGCGCACGCGTGCCTCGTCGACGCGCAGGGAGAGCAGGGACTCGTGCGTCGGCTCGGCATGAACCAACGCTGCTGCCAGCGACAGCAGCAGAATCGTGAACAGGCGGCTCATTGCACGGCGTGCAGCCGGCGCTCTCTGTTCCTTAGAAAGCTGATCAATTCCGTGGCGATCGTCCTGACGGATTGCACGAACGCCTTCTGCACGCTGTTGAGTGGACCCTCGGCGCGATACACCGCGTACAGGTTGATCTTCATGATGGGCTCGACAACTCGCGTCTGCAGCTCCGAGCCCGCCGACACGGCAGTGAACGGATCGACCAGCGCCAGACCCTCGCCGCTGCACACGATGTCCTTGGCGATCTGATAGGTCTGCACCCAGGTCGAGATGCGCGCCGGCGGATCGAGCTGTTCCAGATAGGCCTGCAACTGGCGACCCAGCTGATCGGCACGCGTGATGCCCAACAGGGTGGAGTTCGCGAGCGAGTCGATCGAGATCGGCTGCAGGGCGGCGGTGCGCGACCAGGTGTCCTTTGGCGCGATCAGTACGAGCGGGCCTTCGCACAGGTGCTCGCAGCGGATATCCGGGTGCGTGAGCTCTTGCAGAGTGATGCCTATGTCGGCCTCGCGCAGAATGATGGACTTGAGCATCTCGGGTGAGTGTTGTGTCGACAACTCGATCGAGGTTTGTCCGAGCGTCTGGCGCAGCCGCGCCAGCGACTTCGGGATGATGGCGTTCGCGAGCGTCGGCGTGCTGATCGCGCGCAACGGATACTTATCTGCCCGCGCGATGTTGGAGACCAGTCGCTGCAAGTCGCGCAGCTCTTCGAAGATGCGCTCCATCTGTCCCTGCAGCAGCCGGCCCTCGGGGGTGAGATGCCATTGGCCCTTGAGGCGCACGAACAGAGGAAAGCCGAGCCGGCGCTCCGCCTGCTTCAACAGTTTGGTGGCAGCCGGCTGCGAGATGTTCAACAGCGAGGCAGCATCGGTCAGCGTGCCCGCTTGCAGGATGGCCTGGAACATCTCTATGTAGCGCAGGTGCATGACCCCCAATGGAGCGAGGTCGGCGTTGGCTTCGCGCAATGTCGATTGCATGCAACTCCCCAGCGTTGCGGTGTGTTTGCAGGCGAGGGTGCAGATTTCATGCCACGCAACAATTCGGCGGCGAGATCGTGCGCCGAGGAGCGCATGAGTGAAGTCATCCCTCCCTCACAATGGCGCGGCACGCATGATTTTTTGAACGTGCCCTAAAAAATTCGCGATGCCTCGAGTCGTGCACCCTTTGAGGCCCGATTGTCGTCCGAAATTGCGACCAAACAGTGCGTGGCGCGCGCGGCAAGCGCAAGCACGGTGCGTATAACCCATCGTTATGCGGGCGAACTACTTTTTCATGCTGCGTTGGCGCGGCTGTTGCTAGCGTTGTGTTGTACACATTGCATGAGAGGTCGCGCCGTTGTTTGACTCAGCTCCCAAGATCAGGAGGATCGGTGGCTCAATCAAGGGACTGAATGTTTTATTTGCGTTGGCTATTGCGGCACCGGTCGTGGCACAGGACGTTCCTGCCACCACGACTGCAGCGGTGACGGATGAGCAGGGCGCTATTGAAGATGTGGTCGTTACCGGCAGCCGCCTGGCGCGCACTGGCTACGAAACACCAACACCCGTAACCGTGATCGGCGAGGCGGACATTCTGTCGTCCGGCCAGCCGAACATCGCCGACTTCGTCAACGAGCTGCCATCCGTCTCGGGCAGCAGCGCTCCGTCGACTGCGAATCGCAGCTTGAGCAATGGCGCGGCCGGCATCAGCTCGGTGAATCTGCGCTCGCTCGGCAATGCACGCACGCTCGTGCTTCTCGACGGGCGCCGCTCGGTGGGCTCGCTCGCGCAGGGCACAGTGGACATCAATACGTTTCCACAAAGCCTGGTCAAGAACATCGAGATCGTTACTGGCGGCGCTGCTGCTACGTACGGTTCCGATGCGGTGTCCGGCGTCGTGAATTTCATCCTCGACAAGAAATACACCGGGGTGAAATTCAACATCGAGGGCGGCGAAACCTCGTACGGCGACGATCAGAACTGGCAGGCGACCGCGACGGCCGGCGTGCCGTTCGCCGATGGTCGCGGACATCTCTTATTCAATGCAGAGTCCGCTCGTCGCGATGGCATCTATGGCATGCATCGCGAGTGGGCCGATGACGGCTGGTACATGGTGAACAATCCCGCGTATCAGGCCGGCAATGGTGCGCCGGAGTATCTCGTGACCAACAATGCCGGCCAGAGCGTGATGACGCCCGGCGGCATCATCACGAACACCATTCTGCGCGGCACCTATTTCGGCGTCGGCGGGGCGGTGAATCAGTTCGCGTATGGCGCCACGCGTGATCCCTGGACCATCGGCGGCGATTGGCAGCTGGGACAATCGAATCAGCTCACGTCGCTCGAGCCCGAGAGCAACCGTGATGGCGTGTTCACTCGCTTGTCCTGGGAGCTGACCGACAGCGTGAGCCTGTTCGGTGAGGCCTCGTGGAATCGCAACAGCGCGAAACAGTGGGGCGGCGTGCAGTCGGATAAGGGCACGATCACCATCATGGCGGACAATGCGTTCATCCCGGCGTCGGTGCGTCAGCGCATCGCCGAGTACAACGCATTGCCGTCCGCCGACATCACGCAGTTCAACCTGGGCTCGTCGAATGCCGACATTCCCACTCGCGAAAGCGACAACGAGCGCACGGTGAAGCGTTTCGTGCTGGGCGCGGAAGGCTCGTTCCTGCTGGGCTCGGACTGGAAGTGGGATACGTACTATCAGCGCGGCGTCACCGATGCCGAAGAGCGTTTGTACTCCGCCAATACTGCGCGGCTGCGGCTTGCGCAGGACGCGGTGTTCCATCCGGTGACTAGCGAGATCGTCTGCCGCTCGTCGATCGCCAATCCCGGCAACGGCTGCGTGCCCTTCAATCGCATGGGCATCAACGTCAACAGCCCCGAGGCGCTGGCCTATTTCATGGGACGTCCGGAGCGCACGCAGAAGTTCCAGCAGGACGTGGCGGCGCTCAACTTCAGCACCAAGGTGAGCAATCCCTGGCTCGACCCGATTGGTGTGGCGTTCGGCGTGGAGTATCGACGCGAGGAGATCTCCGGCTACGTCGCGCCGGAGTATCAGGAGGGCTGGATCGTCGGCAATTTCTTGCCGACGTTCGGTGACTACACGGTGCGCGAGGCATACCTGGAAACGCTGGTCTCGCTGCCGTGGAACCTGGAGTTCAACGGCGCGGCGCGCGGTACTGATTACAGCACGTCCGGCTTCGTGACGACCTGGAAGGCGGGCCTCACCTGGTCGCCGCTGGCAGATCTGCGCTTGCGGGCGACGCTGTCACGGGATATTCGCGCACCGAATCTGGAAGAGCTGTACCAGGCCGGGCGTCGGCGCACCAACTCGCTGACCGATCCATTCTTCAACAACATCGCGCAGCGTTTCACCGAAACGACCATGGGCAATACCGAGCTGCAGCCGGAGAAGGCTGACGCGCTGGGTCTCGGCCTCGTCTATCAGCCGTCGTTCGTGCCCGGGCTGGGGCTGTCGATCGACTACTACGATATCGAGATCGACGACGCCATCAGCATGGTGTCAGCGCAGGACATCGTCGATCGCTGCTATGACGGCAACCAGACGTTCTGTGCTGCCTTCACGCGCGATCCCACGTCAGACTCCGGGAACGAGCTGATCATCACCAACAGCCCGTTCAACTTCGTGTCCGAGCGCGCCCGTGGCCTGGACCTCGAGGCCAGCTACCGATTCGCGCTGTCGGATCTGGGCAGCTCGTTGCCCGGCAATATCACGTTGCGCTCGCTGGCCACGCACTACATCGAGATGTCTTCGAACAACGGCGTAGATCCGCCGACCGATCGCGCCGGGCAAAACACCAACGGCGGTCCGCCGGATTGGCAGTATCGGCTGTCGGCGGCGTACACGCTGGATCAGCTGACGGTGCAGCTCACCGGGCGCGGCATCAGCTCGGGAACATACGACAACACTTATGTCGCGTGCACCTCGGGTTGCCCGGCGTCGTCGGCGTTGAATCGCACGATCAACACCAACCACATCGATGGCGCGTTTTATCTGGACGCCTTCATTGCTTGGACAACGCGCACGGAGAGCACGCGCAACCAGATTTTCTTCAAGGTGAATAACCTCACCGACAAGGATCCGGTGGTCGTCGGCCTCGGCCCTGGCGATAGCAGTAACGTCGAGCCAGGCATAAATCGGGCGTTATATGACTATCTTGGGCGTACGTTCCGCGTCGGCTTCCGTATAGACTGGGGCTCATGACGCAACGTAATCGGGCGGTGGCGATCGGCGCAGTGGTGCTGCTCGCCGCCGGCTATTGGTGGTACGCGAAAATGCCAGCAGAGTCCGCCGCGCCTAAAGGCGGCGGCTCTGGCGTACCAGTGACTGTGGCTGAAGCAGAGCGCCGAGATGTGCCTCAACGCATCTCGGCGATCGGCACGGTTCAGTCGCTGCACACCGTCGTGCTTCGACCGCAGGTCACGGGTACGGTTACCGAGGTGTTGTTCAACGAAGGCGAGCTCGTTGAGCGCGGCGCCTTGCTGGCGCGGATCGACGATCGCTCCATCAAGGCGGCGCTGGCGCAAGCGCAGGCCGAGAAATCCAGTGCGGAGGCGGACCTTCGCATCGCCGAGCTCGACCTGGCGCGTTACGACGGGCTGCGTGATCGCAGCATCGTTTCGCGCCAGACCATCGAGCAGCAGGCAGCGCTGGTCGAGAAATTGAAAGCGGCGATTCTGGCCAGCGAGGCACGCATCGACGCTCAGCGCGTGCAGCTTTCGTTCACCGAAATCCGCTCGCCAGTGCGCGGTCGGGTGGGCATTCGCCGGATCGATCCAGGCAATCTGGTGCAGGTGGGTAACGAGCAGGGCCTCGTGACGGTGACCCAGGTCGACCCGATTTCCATCGTCTTCACGGTGCCGCAAGAGGTGTTACCGCGGCTGCGCGAGGCATATAAGGCGAACCAAAAAATGCGGGTTACCGCATTCGATCGGGACGCCCTTGCGCCGCTGGCGCAAGGCCGCCTGACCACGCTCGACAATTTGATTGACGTAGCAACCGGCACCCTCCGTCTGCGTGCCGAGTTCGACAACGCGAACAGCGACCTGTGGCCAGGGCAGTTCGTGACATTGCAATTGGAGACCGGCACCAGCGCGGACGCGACCGTCGTTCCGGCGCACGCCATCCAGCAAGGATTGGATGGGGCGTTTGTCTATCGCGTGCACGAGGCGATCGCCGAGCCAGTGCAGGTCGTCACCAGTTATCTCGACGATGAGATTGCCATCATCGCCACGGGCGTGGTGCCGGGCGATGTGATCGTGATCGATGGCCAGTCCCGGCTGCGGCCGGGCGCCAAAGTGAAAGCCTCGATGCTGAGCGGCAAAGCCGATGTCGCCGGCACCTGAGTCCGCGGCGATGAGCCGTGCCCAGGCGAGCCTCGCTCGAGCGACGATCTCGAGCTGGTGTGTCGCTCATCCGATCGGCACCACGTTGCTGACCATTGGCCTGATCCTGCTCGGCATCGTCGCTTATCCGATGCTGCCGGTCGCGCCCCTTCCGGAGGTGGATCTGCCGACCATCGAAGTGAGCGCGGCGCTGCCGGGGGCGAGTCCGGAAACCATGGCATCGTCGGTGGCGACGCCGTTGGAAGTGCAGTTGAGCGGCGTGCCGGGCATTCGCGAGATGACCTCGAGCAGTTCGCTCGGTCGCACGTCCATCACGCTGCTGTTCGAGCTCGACAAGAATATCGACGTGGCTGCACAGGAAGTGCAGGCCGCAATCAACGCGGCGACCGGCAGATTGCCGGCGGAACTTCCGAGTCTGCCCAGTTGGCGTAAGTCCAATCCCAACGACAGTCCCATCCTCGGCCTGCGAATGCAGTCCGAGGTCATGACGCTGACCGCGTTGAGTGACGTCGCCGAAACCTCGGTGGCGCGGCAGCTCAGTCAGATCGGCGGCGTGTCGGAAGTGAATATCTACGGTCAACGCAAGCCGGCGCTGCGTGTGCAGGCCTCGCCCGAAAAGCTCGCGGCGCTTGGACTCACATTCGCCGACCTGCGGCAGGTCATTCAGTCCGGCAGCGTGAATCGGGCCAAAGGTGCGATCTACGGCGAGGGGCGTGTCTCCACGCTGGCCACCAATGATCAGATCTTCCGGCCCGCCGACTACGACAACTTGATCGTGGCGTACCGACAAGGCGCGCCGGTGTTCCTGCGCGATGTCGCGAAAGTGTCGATGGGGGCGGAGAACGACTACATCTCGTCCTGGCAGAACGGCAAGCCGGGCGTATACATCATGGTTCGGCGCCAGCCTGGAGCAAACATCGTCTCTACGGCCGAAGCTGTGCAGGCTGCATTGCCAGCGATTCGCGAGCGGCTGCCGGCAAGCGTAGAGCTCGAGGTGCTCAATGACCGAACGCGCACGATCCGCTCGTCGCTGCATGAAGTGCAGCTCACGTTGGCGGTGACATTCGTACTGGTCATCCTGGTCATGGGCGCATTCCTGCGGCAGCTGTCGGCGACGGTCATCGTCGCGTGCGTGCTGACCGTCGCACTGGTCGCCACGGTCGCCGCGATGTATGTGCTGGGGTTCAGTCTCAATAATTTGACACTGGTTGCGTTGGTGGTGGCGGTCGGGTTCGTCGTCGATGATGCCATCGTCGTGGTCGAGAATATTCATCGACATCTGGAAGCGGGCGAGGGGATGCTCGAAGCGGCACTCAAAGGCGCCTCTGAGATCGGCTTCACCGTGATCTCCATCAGCTTGTCGCTGGTGGCTGCGTTCATTCCTTTGTTGCTGATGGGCGGCGTGGTCGGGCGGTTGTTTCGTGAGTTCGCCGCGACGCTAACGGCGGCAATCGTGTTCTCGGTGATCGCGTCGTTGACCCTCGCGCCCATGCTCGCTGCGCGCTTCATGAAGCCTTTGCCGCCCCATGCGCCTGGGAAAGCAAGCTTCAGCGATCGAATGGTCGCTGCTTACGATCGTGGGCTGGTCTGGGCGCTCGGTCATCAGCGCGCCGTACTGGTCACGTTTGCGCTGACGATTGGTGTTGCGGTGGCGGGCTACGTACTCGTGCCCAAGGGGTTCTTTCCACTTCAGGACACCGCCTACATCGTCGGCTCTTCGCGCGCCGCCGATGACGTGTCCTATTCCAGCATGGTGCAGAAGCATCAGGCGCTCGCGGAGATAGTGAGCCGGGACGATGCGATCCAGGCGATCAGTCATGTGGTCGGCGCCGCGCCACCAAACCCGAATCTGGCGAACGGTCGTTTCTATATTGTGCTGAAGGATCGTTCCGATCGCGATGTGTCGTCGGAGGAGTTGATCGAGCGCCTGCGTCCGCAATTGAATCAGGTCGCCGGTGTCAATCTGGTGCTGCGTACTCAGCAGGACATCAATCTCGCCGGCCGTGGCTCGCGTTCGCAATACCAGTATGTCTTGAGCGGCGCCGATAGCAACGAACTGGGCGAGTGGGCCAATCGACTCGCGGAGAAGTTGCAGAGCATGCCGCAGTTCCGCGATGTCTCCAATGAAATGCAGTTGCGCGCGGCCGTGACGAAACTCACCATCGATCGCGTCGCTGCTGCCCGGTTCGGCATTCGCGCAGAAGATATCGATCAGGTGCTGTACGACGCGTACGGGCAGCGGCAGATCAGCGAATATCAGAACGAGATCAATCAGTACAAGATCATCCTCGAGGCCGACCCGCGGCAACGCAGCCGGGCCGACAGTCTGCAGCACTTCTATTTGCGCTCTCCGTCGACGGGTCAAATGGTGCCGCTCGCCGCGGTGACAAAGCTGGAGCCGCCATCGGTCGGCCCGCTGAGCATCAGCCACGATGGGATGTTTCCCTCGGCGACCATCTCTTTCAACATGGCACCCGGAATTGCGCTCGGCGATGCGGTGAGGCTGATCGCGCAGGCAGAGATCGAGGTGGGCGCGCCGTCGACGATCAAAGGAACATTCAAAGGCAACGCACAGGCGTTCCAGGAAGCGCTCGCCACTCAGCCATGGCTGATCCTGGCCGCGTTGGTGACTGTCTACATTATCCTGGGCGTGCTGTACGAGAGCTTCGTGCATCCTTTGACGATTCTCTCGACGCTGCCGTCCGCGGGTGTGGGTGCGATTTTCGCGCTGTGGGCCGTGGGGCAGGACTTTTCCATCATGGCGCTGATTGGCGTCGTGCTGCTGATCGGCATCGTGAAGAAGAATGGCATTCTGATGGTCGACTTCGCGCTCGAACGGCAGCGCGCGGGTGCCACGCCCACCGAGGCCATTCACGAAGCCTGTCTGGTTCGATTCCGTCCCATCATCATGACGACGGTCGCGGCGATGCTCGGCGCCGTGCCGCTGATGCTCGGTTTTGGCACGGGCTCGGAGCTGCGTCAGCCGCTCGGCATCGCAGTGTTCGGCGGGTTGCTGGTGAGCCAGCTGTTGACGTTGTACACGACCCCAGTGATTTATCTGGCGCTCGACCGCGTCTTTGCCGGCCGCGCGCCCAAGGCAGAACCGATGCCCCCCTTGATCCTTGCGGAGAAATAGAGAGTGAATGAGTTGACGCGGCTCGCGTGCGTACAGGAAACAGTGATGGATATGGACATCGGGCGCTCAGTGGAAGGCGATGATGAGCGGCACCCATTGAGGCGTGAGCGCTCGTCGAGATCGACGCTGGGTGCCACTCTGTTTTCCCGTCGCAGCCGACGCAATGATTGGTCGAGCGAGGATCTGCGTCGACTGAGAGAGCTCGCGGCCATCGGCACGCCACTGGACGCCATCGCCACGGCACTCCGGCGCACGACCTCTGCCATCAAGAACAAGGCAGGCATGCAAGGCATTTCCCTGCGGCCGCGCTGAGCTCTACGACTTGAACAGCCGCGTGTACTGAGTCTCGTGGCGCGCGCTAGCCAGTCCTTGCATCACTGCGCAGGCGCCGATGTCTTCATCGTCGATGGTGAATGCCTGCGTGGCGATTTTCTCTAGTATCGGCACCAGGGCATGCAGCATGCGCTGCCCGGCGCTCTGCCCAAGCGGAACGAGCTTCACCGCGGCGAGGATCTGATTCTCCGCCCACGTCCATGCATAGGCCTGCAGGGCTTCGTGCTCCGGAATGTTCCAGTGGACGCAGGCCACAGCAAACATTTCGGCGTAGCCGGGCGGTGTCCGCTGCGCATTCGGGCCCGGAATCTTTGCGCCAAGCTCTCGCAGAATGCGAGCGAGCGCGGATCCCATATGTCGGTCTTCCGCGCGCAGTTCTTCGGTCTCTCGCGCCGCGAGCAGGAATCGGCCCCAGCGGTGCAGTTCATTCTCATCGCCGGTGCTGGCCGCACGATGCATACGAAACAGCACAGGCAGATCGAGCGTCCCGATGGCATGTCGTGCAACGCCGGTGATCCATTCGAGCGCGGTGGGCTCGTCCTTCACCCAACCCACTTCGACGGCGTACTCCAACCCTTGCGAGAAATGAAATGCACCAATCGGCAGCGCTGGGCTCGCCAGATGCAGGATGCGAAGGAGATGAGTACTACCCGTGCGCATGCGGAGCGAGCGCGGAATGCGAGTGGCCACCGTAGGCACCAGCCTCCGGCTCGAACGGCGCTTGTTCGACGGTGACGGCCAGGCCCAGACCACGAACCATCTCGTCGAGCACGTGATCGTGTTGATAACGAATCCAGCCGTCGCCGATCTGCAGCGCCACGTGCCGATTGCCCAGATGATAGCTTGCCCGGCATAGAGCCCAGGGCTCCGGGGCTTGTACTGTCGAGACGGTCTCGGGCTCCGCAACGACCTGCACAACGCGCCCATCTTCCGCGAGCAACAAGTCTCCGCCACGTAGGATCGATCCTCGTTCGAGGATCAATCCCACCTCTTCGCCAGTCTCCAGCGCAGTGCGCAAGCGGCTCTTGTTCCGCAATTGGAAGGGCAACACGAGCTTCACGTCGGGGGGCGTGGTGGAGGCGGGCAGTTTGCGAGTGATATTCAACACGTGGAGGATCAACTTCAGAAAAGGAAATAGCGCTGTGCCAGCGGCAGTACTTTGGCGGGCTCGCAGGTGAGCAGCTGACCGTCGGCGCGAACTTCATACGTTTGCGAATCCACGTCGATCTTCGGCTGATAGTCGTTGAGCACCAGATCGCGCTTGCGCACGGTACGCGTCCCCTGCACGGCGACCAGGCGCTTGTCGAGCTTCAACCGTTCGGCCATGCCGTTGTCCAGTGCAGCTTTGGAAACAAAGCTGACGGAGGTGGCCGCGCGCGCCCGGCCGAGTGCGCCGAACATTGGACGATAGTGGACCGGCTGCGGCGTGGGAATCGATGCGTTGGGGTCACCCATCGGGGCGGCGACGATCATGCCGCCCTTGATGATCATGGCCGGCTTCGCACCGAAGAATGCCGGACGCCACAGCACGATGTCGGCGAGCTTGCCCGCTGAGATCGATCCGATCTCGTGTGCTACGCCATGCGTCAATGCAGGATTGATCGTGTACTTGGCGAGATAGCGGCGCACGCGAAAATTATCGTTGCGTGCCGAGTCCGGCGCGAGCGAGCCACGCTGCACTTTCATCTTGTGTGCAGTTTGCCAGGTGCGCGTGATGACTTCGCCAACGCGGCCCATGGCCTGGGAGTCCGAAGAGATCATCGAGAAAGCGCCCAGGTCGTGCAGGATGTCTTCGGCCGCGATGGTCTCGCGACGAATGCGCGACTCGGCGAACGCGACGTCTTCGGCAATGCCTGGATCGAGGTGATGACACACCATCAACATGTCGAGATGCTCGTCTATGGTGTTGACGGTGTAGGGACGCGTCGGATTGGTCGAGGAGGGCAGCACGTTGGCCTCGCCGCAAGCCTTGATGATGTCCGGCGCGTGCCCGCCGCCTGCGCCCTCGGTGTGATAAGTGTGAATCGCGCGCCCTTTGAACGCGGCGATCGTGTCTTCGACGAAGCCGGACTCGTTGAGCGTGTCCGTGTGGATTGCGACCTGCACGTCGTATCGATCGGCGACCGCAAGGCAATTGTCGATTGCCGCGGGCGTCGTGCCCCAATCTTCGTGCAGCTTCAGGCCCATCACGCCGGCTTCGATCTGTTCTTCGAGCGGGCGGGGCAGGCTCGCGTTGCCTTTGCCGAGCAAGCCGAAGTTGATCGGCAGTGCCTCCACGGCCTGATACATGCGCTCGATATACCAGCGGCCCGAGGTGCAAGTGGTCGCGTTCGTGCCGGTCGCGGGGCCGGTGCCGCCGCCGATCATGGTCGTGATGCCCGACATCAATGCTTCGTCGACCTGCTGCGGACAAATGAAATGAATGTGCGAATCGATCGCGCCGGGTGTCGCGATGAGTCCTTCGCCCGCGATCACTTCGGTGCCGGCGCCGATCACGATGTCGACGCCCGGCTGCACGTCGGGATTGCCGCCCTTGCCGACACGGACGATGCGGCCGTCCTTGATGCCAATGTCGGCTTTGACGATGCCCCAGTGGTCGATGATGAGCGCATTGGTGATGATGGTGTCGACGACTTCGTCGGCGTTGCGCTGGCTTTGGCCCATGCCATCGCGGATGACCTTGCCGCCACCGAATTTCACTTCCTCGCCATAGATCGTGTGGTCGCGCTCGACCTCGACGATCAACTCGGTGTCGCCCAGGCGCACGCGGTCGCCCGTGGTGGGGCCATACATCTCGGCATACGCCGTCCGGCTGATGGAGGTCATAACTTGCCCATCACCTTTTGATTGAATCCATACACCACGCGATCGCCGTCGTACGCGACCAGCTCCACTTCGCGCTCCTGGCCGGGCTCGAAGCGCACCGCCGTGCCCGAGGCAATGTTCAGACGATAGCCTCGCGTTGCAGCTCGATCGAACAGCAGCGCCGAGTTCGTTTCGAAGAAGTGATAATGCGAGCCGACCTGGATCGGTCGGTCGCCGGTGTTCGCCACTTTGATCGTGACCGTGGGGCGGCCGACGTTGAGCTCGAGCTCGCCGTCTGCTGGAAAAACTTCGCCGGGTATCATGCAGACCTCGTTGCGTCAGGCGATGGGCTGGTGCACGGTCACGAGCTTGGTGCCGTCTGGGAACGTGGCTTCGACCTGCACGTCCGGAATCATCTCGGCAATGCCATCCATCACGTCGTCGCGCGTCAGGATCGTGGCGCCATAGCTCATGAGCTCGGCCACGGTCTTGCCGTCACGCGCGCCTTCCATGATCGCGGCTGAGATCAAAGCAACCGCTTCGGGATAGTTCAGTTTCAGGCCGCGGGCCTTGCGTCGCTCGGCGAGCAGGGCGGCGGTGAAAATCAGCAGTTTGTCTTTTTCTCTCGGTGTCAGTTCCATAGCGTCTCTCCAACGCTCAAGTTGCCCAGATGCGCGGCGGTACGGCCGGGCGATCGAGCAATAGCGGTCGTAACGTTTGCCAGATTTCGATGAACGCTCGCTTGATCGGCTCGGCTTGTGCGGCGAGCGCACGACAGACCAGCACCTTATCCACCAGCGTGACACCCAGTTCGACACCTTGCGGTTGCAGGTTTCGGACGGCGTCGACCATCGCGCGTGTCGCAGGATACGCGAGCAAGGTTCCGATCGACTCATGGCCACCCAGGCCCCAGCGAGTGTCTCCAGAGATGCGCAGCCGATCGATCAGCAGCGGTGCGCCCTCGGCCCACAATTCCAGATGCAGGCGCAGTTCGCCGCTATCGAACGGTTGCTTGCGAGCCGGCAGGCCGAGGCAGGCAATCTCCCAGCCGATGAACCGGGCGCGCGATCCCAACTCGATGCGAGTCAGGCTGCGCACACGGGCTTGCGGATAGAAGATGCTTTCCTGCGGCAACCATTCCAGCGTCGTGTCATCCGCACGCAGAATCTGCTCTTGTCGCGCGGTGCGGCCATCGCTGCGATAGAACTTCGCCGCAGCCGGCGTCGTCAGCAGTGCGTGCGCTTCATCTTTGGTCTCGACGTGCAGGTGCAGCTCATCGCCACCCACGACGCCCCCGGGCGGATGCACGATGTAAGCGTGGCAAACGTCGCCTTCGGGATAGAACGGCCGCTGCACCAGCAGCGGGCCGCGATGCTGTCGCGCGACGATGCGCGTCCGCCCGGCGGCCCGGGCGAAGGTCAGCTCCAGTTGTGCGCGCCATCCCGACGTTGGCGATTGCTCGCCGATCGCGCTCATACCGTGAGGTGCTGTCTTACCAATTCGTCCGTCAGCTCGGGGATCTTGCCGCCCGCGACGACCCGGCCCTTGTCGAGGATCCGGAACTCGCTCGCGACGCGTCGGGCAAAGGGCAATTTCTGTTCGACCAGCAGCACGGTGAGATTCGCCTCGGTGTTGAGGCGGAGGATGATATCCCCGATTTCATGAACGATGTTCGGTTGGATGCCTTCGGTGGGCTCATCCAGGATCAGCAGGCGCGGTTCCAGCACCAGCGCGCGGCCGATGGCGAGTTGCTGCTGCTGGCCGCCGGACAGGTCGCCGCCGCGCCGGCGTAGCATTTTCTTCAACACCGGAAAGAGCTCGAAGATCTGCTCGGGAATGTCGCGGACCTTGTTCCTGCGGGCCGACAGGCCGATGCGCAGGTTTTCCTCGACCGTCAGTTGCGAAAAGATTTCGCGCCCCTGCGGAACGTAGCCGATGCCAAGTCCCGCACGACGATCGGCCGCGAGGCGGGTGAGATTCTGGCCGTCGTACAGCAGCTCGCCGGTCGCGGGCAGCAGGCCCATGATGCAGCGGAGCAGGGTGGTCTTGCCCATGCCGTTGCGGCCCATCAGGCAGGTGCACGAGCCGGTGGCGATGCTCATGTCCACATCCCAAAGGATGTGGCTGCCGCCGTAGAACTGGTTGAGTTGTCGGATTTCCAGCATCGGAACCTGTCTCTCTCACTCGCCCAGATACACTTCCACGACGCGTGGATCGTTCTGGACTTCATCGATGGTGCCTTCCGCCAGGACGTGTCCTTCGTGCAGCACCGTGACCTTGCGTGCAATGGAGCGGACGAAATCCATGTCGTGCTCGACCACCATGACCGAGTGTTTGCCCGCGAGCGATAGCAGCAGCTCCGCGGTGCGCTCCACTTCCTGCGGCGTCATTCCAGCCACCGGCTCGTCCACGAGCAGCAACTGCGGCTCCTGCGCGAGCAACATGCCGATCTCCAGCCACTGTTTCTGACCATGAGACAGCATGCCGGCCCGCATGCCACGGCGATCCTGCAGGCGAATGGTTTCGAGCACCTCTTCGATACGCTCGTGTTGGTGGCGGTTGAGCGGCGAGCCGAGCGTCGTCCAGATGGTCTTGTTGCCGGCGACCGCCAGCTCCAGGTTTTCCATGACGGTGTGGTGTTCGAACACGGTCGGCTTCTGGAACTTCCGGCCGATGCCGGCTTCGGCGATCTGCGGCTCGGTCAGGGTCAGCAGATCGGTGGTCTGGCCGAACCAGGCGGAACCGGCATCGGGACGCGTCTTGCCCGTAATGACGTCCATCATCGTGGTCTTGCCGGCACCGTTCGGCCCGATGATGCAGCGGAGCTCGCCGGCATCGATGTACAAGGTCAGGGCATTGAGCGCCTTGAA
This sequence comes from Steroidobacter cummioxidans, assembly GCF_003104955.1. Taxonomy (NCBI): domain Bacteria; kingdom Pseudomonadati; phylum Pseudomonadota; class Gammaproteobacteria; order Steroidobacterales; family Steroidobacteraceae; genus Steroidobacter; species Steroidobacter cummioxidans. The sequence continues at coordinate 95,117 of NZ_LSRW01000050.1, forward strand.
ACCATCGAAGCTGACGCTGATGTCTTCGAGATAGAGAATGGTGCCGTGCGAAGTGTCGCCAGGTGCTGGCCGAGCGCTTCTGGCACCGGCGCCGAAGACCTTTTGCCAACCGTTGCGAAGTACCGTACTCGCGTTCATGCGGTCACCGTCTGAACGGGCGAGCGTCGCGTGGCGAATCGATCGGCGAGCCCCACGACGCCTTTCGGTAGGAACAACGTGACGATCACGAACAGCGTGCCGAGCGCGTACAGCCACAGCTCAGGGATAGCCGCGGTGAAATAGGACTTGGCATAGTTGACGAGCAGGGCGCCGGCGACCGCGCCGTACAGTGTTCCTCGTCCGCCAACTGCCACCCAGATCACGATCTCGATCGAGTTGATGGGCTGGAATTCGCTCGGATTGATGATGCCGACCTGCGGCACATACAACGCCCCGGCAATGCCTGCGAGCACGGCGGAGAACGCGAACACCCACAGCTTGTACGACTCGACTCGGTAGCCGATGAATCGCGTCCGGCTTTCGGCGTCACGAATCGCCTGTACGACGCGGCCGGCGCGCGACAACGTGATGTAGCGGCACGCGAGATAGCCGAGGCCGAGCGCAAGTGCTGAGGCGAGAAACAAGGCGACTCGCGTCCCTGGCGCATTGATGTTCGCGCCGAGGATGTCCTTGAAGTCCGTCAGACCGTTGTTGCCGCCGAAGCCCATGTCGTTGCGGAAGAAGGCGAGCATCAGGGCGTAGGTCAACGCTTGCGTGATGATCGACAGATACACGCCGGTGACGCGAGAGCGAAATGCCAGCCACCCGAACGCCAAAGCCAGCAGTCCCGGCACGATGATGACCATGAGGGCGGCGAACCAGAACATATCGAAGCCGTACCAGAACCACGGCAGCTCCTGCCAGTTCAGGAACACCATGAAGTCGGGCAGCACCGGATCGCCATACACGCCGCGCGTGCCAATCTGCCGCATCAGATACATGCCCATCGCGTAGCCGCCTAGCGCAAAGAACGCTGCATGGCCGAGGCTCAAAATGCCGCAATAGCCCCACACCAGATCGACGGCGATGGCGAGCAGGGCATAGGTCATGTACTTGCCGATCAACGTCATCGTGTAGGTTGAAAGGTGCAGGGCCGAGCCTTCCGGAAAGGCCAGGTGCAGGATGGGCACCGCCACGCCGACAGTGAGCAGCAACGCAAGAAACACTTGCGTGCCACGTTCGCCGGTCAGAAGTTGGATCGCTGGATTGGATGTCTGCATGTTCAACCTTCGGCAGCCCGGCCTTTCTGCGGAAACAGGCCGCGCGGGCGTCGCTGGATGAATAGGATCAGCGAGATGAGCACGAGGATCTTCGCCAATACGGCGCCTGCGTACGGCTCGAGCGCTTGATTCACGACACCGAGCGACATGCCGCCGATGAGCGTGCCCCACAGATTGCCCACGCCGCCGAAGACGACGACCATGAACGAATCGATGATGTAGGTTTGGCCGAGATTCGGGCCGACGTTGGTGAGCTGACTCAACGCCACGCCGGCCACGCCTGCGATGCCCGAGCCGAGTCCGAAGGTGAGCGCGTCCACCCATTCGGTGCGCACGCCCATGGATTTCGCCATCGCGCGGTTCTGCGCCACGGCCCGCACTTTCAAGCCGAGCGAGGTTTTCTTCAGCACCAGCTGCAGGATCACGAACACGATCAGCATGAACAGCACGACATAGAGCCGGTTGTACGTGATCGAGAGCGCTTCGTTGATCTGCAGCGAGCCGGACATCCAGGCCGGGGTCTCCACCGGGCGATTGTTGGCGCTGAAGATGTCGCGCACGATCTGTTGCAGCACCAGGCTGACGCCGAAGGTGGCCAGCAAGGTTTCCAGCGGGCGGCCGTACAGAAAGCGCACGATGCCACGCTCGATCAGGACACCGATGACGCCGGCGACCACGAACGCGACGGGAATCGCGATGAGCACCGAGGCGCCAATGTATTGCGGCATCAGCAGCTGGATGACGTAAGTGGTGTACGCGCCGAGCATCATCAGCTCGCCGTGTGCCATGTTGATGACACCCATCACGCCGAACGTGATGGCGAGCCCGATCGCGGCCAGCACCAGCACCGAGCCCAGGCTGAGGCCGAAGAACAGGGTTTCCAGCGTGCTATAGAAGCTGCGCGAGTTCTCGATTTTCGCGAGCGCGGTGCGTGCCGCATTTCGCACCTTATCGTCCGGCTCCACGTAGCTGCCGTCATCGGCCTTGGCAACGATTGCGGTGAGCCGATTGAACGCTTCGGGATTCAGGCTGCCTTCGAGTTGTTCGACGGCGCCGAGTCGAACGGCGGCGTCCTCGCTGTCGAGATCCGCGATGGCGAGGCCGGTGTGAATGGCGGTGCGGACCGCATCATTTGTTTCGGAGCTCTGCCGCGAGCGAAGGATGGAAATGCTGTCTGCATCCAGGGAACGCAGCAGCTCATTGACCGCGGCCAATCGCACGGTCGCATCGGGATCGGCGAGGTCGAAGCTGGCCAGCGCGCCCTTCAATGCTTTGCGCAACTGATTGTTGGTCGTGATCTTGGTGTAGTCCGACGCGTCGGCCGTTCCGGCGGCGGACATCGTCAGTGGATCCTGCAATTGGAGACTCGCATCCTGCACAGCGCCGATGAACACGCGCTTGTCGTCCTTTCGATAGTACAGATTGCCCTCCAGCAACGCGTTCAGCACGGCACGCGTGTTGGCGTGACGAACGTCGAGCAACTCGCCGATGGCGCGCTCTTTTTCCTTGAAGTTGGTGGTCGCGAGATTGCCGAGAGCTTGCTCGAATGAAGTCGACTCGGCAGCCACGGCGGGGCGCGCGAGCATCCCGAGGATCACGAGGAAAGCGAGCCACCACATTGCGCGGCGGGTGAGAAATGGAGATCCCGGGCTTGCGCCCGGGACCTCGATCAACGTGCAACTATTGGTTTTCACCGCGGACCTGTTACTCGTAGTTCTGTCCGGAGCACTTCTTGGTCTTGGTGTTGTAGTTACCGCACTTGAGCTTGACCCAGTCCGCTTCGATGTCCTTGCTGCCCGGCAGGTAGTCGGACCAGGCATCGCCCGGCACCAGGCCGTCGGTCTGCCACACGGTGTCGAACTGGCCGTCAGCGCGCACTTCGCCGATCAGCACCGGCTTGGTCAGGTGATGATTGGGCAGCATCTTGGCGACACCGCCGGTCAGGTTCGGCACTTCGATGCCTACCATCGCGTCGATCACCTTGTTCACGTCGGTGGTCTTGGCCTTTTCCACCGCCTTGACCCACATGTTGAAGCCGATCACGTGCGCTTCCATCGGATCGTTGCTGACGCGCTTGTTGTCCTTGATGAAGGTGCGCCACTTCTTGATGAACTCGGCGTTGGCCGGCGTATCGACGCTCATGAAGTAGTTCCAGGCCGCCAGATGTCCGACCAGCGGCTTGGTGTCGATGCCCGAGAGCTCCTCTTCACCGACCGAGAACGCCACCACCGGGATGTCCTCGGCCGAGATCTTTTGATTGCCCAGTTCCTTGTAGAAAGGCACGTTGGCGTCGCCGTTGATGGTCGAGACCACGCCGGTCTTTTTCCCCGCTGAGCCAAATTTCTTGATGTCGGCGACGATGCGCTGCCAGTTGGAGTGCCCGAAGGGCGTGTAGTTGATCATGATGTCCTCGTCCTTCACGCCCTTGGCCTTCAAGTACGCTTCGAGGATCTTGTTGGTGGTGCGCGGATAGACATAGTCGGTGCCGGCCAGCACCCAGCGCTTCACGCCCACTTCGTTCATCAGATAATCGACGGCCGGAATCGCCTGCTGGTTGGGTGCGGCGCCGGTGTAGAACACGTTCTTGGAGGACTCCTCGCCCTCGTACTGCACTGGATAGAAGAGCAGGCCGTTGTTCTTCTCGAACACCGGCAGCACGGACTTGCGGGACACCGAGGTCCAGCAGCCGAACACCACCGACACTTTGTCCTTCACCAGCAACTGCTCGGCCTTTTCGGCGAACAGCGGCCAGTTGGAGGCCGGATCGACCACCACGGCTTCGAGCTTCTTGCCCATCACGCCGCCTTTCTTGTTCTGCTCATCGATGAGCATGAGCACGGTGTCCTTGAGCGTGGTTTCCGAGATCGCCATCGTGCCCGACAGCGAATGCAACACGCCGACCTTGATGGTGTCGGCCGCTTGCGCGGCCATGGTCGACATCAGAGCGACGGCGGCAGCCAGTTGCTTCAGTCCGCCCAGTTTGTTTTTAAGCATGAATGTGTTCTCCGAAGTTGGGGACTAGATCTGAACCTGCAGGCCGACGCCCAGCTGCTTGTTGTCGAAGCCGAGGTTGGGGTCGAAGCTGGAGTCGATGTAGAACAGCGTGACGCGCGCGTTGAAGTCTTTGATCAGGTACGTCAGGTTCAACTCGGTCGTGGTTTGGTCCACATTGCTGAAGGTGGCGTAGTCGTAGGTCGTCTGGCCGTACTTGGCGAGCACCTGGAACTTGCCGATGCCGACGGTCTGCGGAAACACATACGCGCCGAGCACGTAGTAGCCATCGCTGGATTGATACGCGCTCCCACGTGGGCTGGGATAACCGCCGAGGCCATCGTATTTGGCGTACTCCGCCTCGACGGTGACGACGCCGCTGTTGGCCAGCTTCTTTTCCAGCAGGAAGTCGACGGAGTAGGCGTTGTTGCCCGCCGCCGTCTGGCCCGCGAAGCCGATTGCCAGCAGGTCCTTCTCGCCGTAGTAGGTGCTGTTCAAGTAGTAGCCGCCCTCTGGATCCCAGAAGTCCAGCTGCACACGGCCGGCATAGAGCACGTCCGAGCTGCCCTTGGTGAGCCCCTGCACGTCGAAGGCGCCCGCGGAAATCTTGGCGATGCCGAACTGACCCCAGTACATCACGCCGTCGTTGCGGCCTTCGGTTTCGAACGGATAGCCGTCCTGGACGCCGTCGCGATACACGCCCCAATGATTGGCGTAGAAGGGGCCGTAGAGATTTGCGCGGTCGCTCGGGGGCAGGAAGCGGCCGGCCCAGATGTTGAATTGATCGGAGAACGAGAACTGCGCGACGGCGTCGATGACCCGCATCGATTCCGGCGTCGTGCCGCCGGCGTTGTAGTCGGTGTTGAACATCAGGCTGATGTTCTCGGTCACTTTGCCGTTGATGTAGATGCGGGCGCTGTTCAGCTCGAAGTCGCTCACGTCATCGCCAACGTCAGGATTGAAGTACGTGAAGCTCGTGCGCACGCCGGCACCGACGGACACGGGTGGCAGATTCACTTCGGCGGCGAGTAGGCTGCTCGCCGGCAGCGCTGCCAGCGCGCCGATGGCGACGACGCGCAAGCTCGCGGTGGTTCGGCAATTGATCGATGGTTGTCGCATGAGGTGTCCCTGATTCGGAATTGATTGTTCGGTTGGCCAGATGTGTTCGTGTCCGTTCCCTGGCGACAAACGCTATGCGGCCTTGCGGCGTGCGCATACACGTCATTTGACGTACTCGTGCTCACGCGGGTGCTGTACGACCCATCACTGTGCAGCCGAGCTGAACGTTGCACCTCGATGTGGCACTGGAATGCACCAGCATTGGCGAGGGGCGCCGGCACACTGCTCCAGAACGTGGCCTGGCACATCGCTTGCTTATGGAACGCCATCGACACAAGAACTTCGAGAATGGCTGCACGACAACGGATCGTTCGCGAGCGCCGTCAGTACAACCAGTGGGTGGCGAGTCAGACGCTCGAAGACTATGCGCTGCGTTACACGGCGGACCGCGCGCGCAAGTCTTCATTTCGCGTCGGCAATACGGCGTTTGGCCCGATCGCCTTTCTGGCGTGCGAGGCCATTGGCGGCGCGTTGACGCTCGCCTATGGATTTCCCAATACCGCCTGGGCGATCGTGGCGTTCTGCGTGCTGATGTTTCTAATCGGCCTGCCGATCTGCTCGTATGCGGCCCGCTACGGCGTGGACATCGACCTGCTCACGCGTGGCGCCGGCTTCGGTTACATGGGATCGACGATCACGTCGCTGATCTACGCGTCCTTCACGTTCCTGCTGCTGGCGATCGAGGCGAGCATCATGTCGATGGCATTGCAGATGCTGTTCGGCATTCCGCTCGCCATCGGGCATCTGATCAGCTCGCTGATCGTCATCCCGATCGCGATCTACGGCATCAGTCTCATCAGCAAGATGCAGCTGGTGACGCAGCCGGTGTGGCTGCTGCTGCAGATCCTGCCGATCGCGTATATCGCCTGGAAAAGTCCCGCCGAAGTGTCCGCCTGGACCGGGTACGCCGGGCAGCAGGGTTCGACCGACGGCTCGCTCGATCCGCTGTTGTTCGGTTTGGCGGTGTCCATGCTGCTGTCACTGCTGCCGCAGATCGGCGAGCAGGTGGACTATCTGCGATTCCTGCCGAACCGTGACCGCCGCAATCGAGTGGCCTGGTGGACGGCTTTGATCGCCTCGGGGCCGGGCTGGGTGTTCATGGGTGGGTTCAAACTGCTCGCCGGTTCCTTCCTGGCGTTCTTCGCCTTGCGCCATGGCGTATTGCCCGCGCAGGCAGGCGAGCCCACGGGCATGTACTTCCTCGCGTTTCGCGAGACGTTCCAGTCGCCGACGTTTGCGCTGGTGCTGACTGGCATCTTCGTCATCGTCTGTCAGCTCAAGATCAACGTGACCAACGCGTACGCCGGATCGATCGCGTGGTCGAATTTCTTCTCGCGGCTCACGCACAGCCATCCCGGCCGCGTCGTGTGGCTGGTGTTCAATGTGCTGCTCGCGCTGCTGCTCATGCAGACCGGCATCTTCAATGCGATCGAAAGCATTCTGGTGATCTACGCAAACTTCGCGGCGGGCTGGATCGGCGCCTTGACGGCCGATCTGGTAATCAACAAGCCGCTGGGCTACAGCCCGCCGTACATTGAGTTCAAGCGGGCGCATCTCTACGACATCAATCCCGTCGGCGTCGGCGCGTTGCTGTTATCGATCGTGATCTCGAGTCTCGCGTTCCTCGGGGTGTTCGGCACGTTCCCGCAGATTCTTTCGCCGCTGGTTGCGTTGGTGGTGGCCTTCGTGGCCGCGCCGCTCATCGCCTGGGCCACTAAGGGTCGCTACTACCTGGCGCGCCAGCCGACGGAGCTGCCGCAGGATCAGCCCGAGATTCGCTGCACGATCTGCGAGAACGTGTTCGGGCGGAACGACATGGCAATGTGTCCTGCGTATTCCGGCCCGATCTGCTCGTTGTGCTGTACGCTGGAGGCGCGTTGCCACGATCTGTGCAAGACCAACAGCCGATTTACGGAACAGCTGCACGGATTCTTCGCGAGCATCCTGCCCGAGCGCGCGGCGCTGGCATTCAATACACGCGCCGGGCATTTCTTCGGCTTGTTGCTGGTGTTCAATCTGGCGATCGGTCTGTTGCTGTCGCTGATCTACCATCAGTCCGCCGGCGCGACGGCGGCGGATCGCGAGGCGATCGGCATGACGTTGTGGCTGGTGTTCATCAGCTTGTTCGTGCTGACCGGTGTCGCCGCATGGCTCATCGTCCTTGCGCACGAAAGCCGGCGCAGCGCCGAGGCGGAGTCGGTGAGACAGACCGCGATGCTGATGGATGAAATCGAGGCTCACAAACGCACGGACGCGGCCCTGCAGAAGGCGAAGGAGGTCGCCGAAGCTGCGAATGTCGCCAAGACGCGCTATATCGTCGGCATCAGCCACGAGATCCGCTCGCCGCTGAATGCGATCTTTGGGTATGCGCAGCTGCTCGAACGCGAGATCGCCGGGCCTTCCGACAATGCCGCGCGCGTGATCCGCCGCAGCGCCGAGCATCTCACCAACCTGATCGATGGCTTGCTGGATATCTCGCGCATCGAGAACGGCATGCTGCGGCTGAATCGGGACAAAGTGCAGCTGGTGGAGTTTCTCGACCAGATCGTCGACATGTTCCGGCTGCAGGCGGCCAGTCGCGGCATCGAGTTTCGCTATCAACGGCCGCCGCACCTGCCGGCGCACGTGTACACCGATCAGAAACGGCTGCGGCAGATTCTGATCAATCTGCTGTCGAATGCGATCAAGTACACCGAGCGGGGCCATGCGAGCCTGGTGGTGCGCTATCGTAATCAAGTGGCGGAGTTCGAGATCTCCGATACCGGCGTGGGCATTGCAGAGGCCGATCTCGAGCGAGTCTTCCAGCCGTTCGAGCGCGGCGAGGCGCCGACAGTGCGTGCGGTGCCGGGAATCGGTTTGGGTCTCACGATCACGAAGCTGCTGACGCAAATCATGGGCGGCGAGCTGCTCGCGCGCAGCACGTTAGATGAGGGCACGATGTTCACCGTGCGGCTGCTGTTGTCCGAGGCGATGCATTCGGTCCAGCAATCGTCGGTGCCGGGGCGGATCACCGGTTACGCCGGGGCGCGCCACAAGCTGCTGCTCGTCGATGACGATCCTGCGCACCTCGACATCGTGCAGCGCCTGCTGCAACCGTTGCAGTTCGAGGTCATCACGGCATCCAACGGCACCTCCGGGATCTTGCTTGCGCTGCGCGAGCGTCCCGCGTTGGTCATGATCGATATTTCGATGCCGGACGTGTCGGGTTGGGACGTCGCTCGACAGCTGCGAGAACATGCGACGTCGATGAAGATCGTCATGGTGTCGGCCAACGCGCATGAGTACGGGCCAGGCGGCCCCGATTGTCCGCACGATGGATTCGTGATGAAGCCCGTCGACATGCAGCTGCTGCTCGACACCATCGCAAGCCTGCTCGGACTGCAATGGACCTACGAGGCCGAGGACGACGCGGCGGAGGAGGTTGGCGCCTCGTGCGAGTTGCCGCTTCACTCGCGCCATCACGTCAACGACCTCTATCAGCTCGGCAAGATCGGTCACGTACGTGGCATCCAGGCCAAGCTGCGCCAGATCGAGGCCGACGATCCCGCAAGCAAAGCCTTTACCGCCCATATGCAGTCGCTGGTCGCCAACTTCGATCTGAAACGCTACATGAACGTGCTGGAAACGATGCGCAATGATGATGACCTCTGATGTGAGCACACGACGCGATACGGTGCTGGTCGTGGATGACACGCCGGAGACGCTCAGTTTTCTCACCGATACGCTCGATCAGGCCGGGTTCACGGTGTTGATCGCCACCGACGGCGACAGCGCGCTGGAGCTGGTCGATCAGATCACGCCGGATCTGGTGCTGATGGATGCAGTGATGCCTGGCATCGATGGATTCGAAGCCTGTCGACGCCTGAAGCGAGAGAAGCTGTTGTCGCATCTGCCGGTCATCTTCATGACGGGCCTGAGCGACACGGAACACGTGGTCGAAGGGCTCGCCGCAGGCGGCGTCGATTACGTGGCCAAACCCATTATCGTGGACGAGTTGCTGGCTCGCATCCGCGTGCACCTGGCCAATGCGAGGATCGCATCCGGCACGCACGCAGCGTTGGATGCGACCGGTCGGTTCCTGCTAGCTACCGATTTGAGTGGTCGACTGCTGTGGTCGACGCCGAAGGCCAGGGCATTGCTGGCCGATCTGTTCCCGAGTCAGAACGAGCAGGCCGCGAGCTTGCCGCCGGAGTTGGTGCATCAACTGATGCAGCTACGGCAGGGCGTGAAAGCCGCGGGTACCGCCATCATGGAGCTCGGTTCGCGACGGCTGGAGATTTCCATGTTGAGCCGTGTTGGCCCCGACGAACTGCTGTTCCGGTTGGCCGAAGTCGGCACCAGTGGCGATGAGCAGCAGTTGCAGCGGGCGTTGTCGCTCACCACGCGCGAAGCGGAAGTGCTGTTGTGGATCAGTCGGGGCAAATCCAACCGAGAGATCGGCGAGATCCTCACCATCAGCCCGCGCACGGTGAACAAGCACCTGGAGCAGGTGTTCGTGAAGCTGGGTGTGGAGAATCGCGCCGCGGCCGCCGCGCGTGCCGTGCGGACCTTGGCGCGATGAGCGAAGGGGCTACTGCTTCAGCATGCCCTCGCGCTCGATGAACGCGATCACCTTGTCCAGCCCTTCGCCCGTCTTCAAGTTCGTGAACACGAAGGGCCGCTCGCCACGCATCTTGCGCGCGTCGCGGTCCATGACTTCGAGCGAGGCGCCCACATGAGGCGCGAGGTCGATCTTGTTGATGATCAGCAAGTCCGATCGCATGATGCCCGGGCCGCCCTTGCGGGGAATCTTGTCGCCGGCGGCGACATCGATCACGTACAGGGTCAGATCCGACAGCTCCGGGCTGAAGGTCGCGGCCAGATTGTCGCCGCCGCTCTCGACGATGATCATGTCCAGCCCGGTGAATTCCTGCATCAGGCCGTCGATGGCGGCGAGATTCATCGACGCGTCTTCGCGAATGGCGGTGTGCGGGCAGCCGCCGGTTTCCACGCCGCGAATGCGCTCGGGCGGCAACGCCTGGCTGCGGATCAAGAACTCGGCGTCCTCGCGGGTATAGATGTCGTTGGTGACGACCGCGATGTTGAAGCGCTCGCGCATGCGCTTGCAGAGGTTGTCGACCAGTGCGGTCTTCCCCGATCCGACCGGACCGCCGACTCCCAGCCGCAATACTTCAGCTCTCGACATCGATCTTCCTCACGCGCCTCAATCCTCGCGTATCATACGTTTCCCACCAGCGGCCGCCTACGTCATTTGACTCAGGGCGGGCGCGTCGCATCGAGGGCATGCTCATAGTCATGTTACGTCGTACATCATTGCCGGGATTCTTTCTGTGCCTGTCGCTGCCGGCCACGGCGCTGGCGCATACGGGCGGCGCGGCCCACAGCTTCGTTGCCGGCGCGCTTCATCCGCTCAGCGGCCTGGATCATCTGCTCGCCATGCTGGCGGTCGGTTTGCTGGCAGGCTGTAGTGGTGGGCGCCTGCGGTGGGGGCTGCCGGCGAGCTTCGTGACCGCGATGATCGTTGGTGCGGCCCTGGGTGCGGGTGGCGTCAACGTGCCGCTCATTGAAGTGGGCATTGCGCTATCACTCGTTGCCTTCGGTGCGGCGCTTGTTTTGAAGCAAACTTTTCGCGCGCCAATGCTGGTCGCGATGACTGCAGGCTTCGCGCTGTTTCATGGCCATGCGCATGGAACAGAGATGGGTGCCGATCTCTCGGTTGCGTCCTATGGAGTGGGCTTCGTTCTGGCGACGGCGCTGTTGCATGCCTTCGGCGTGCTGCTCACGACAAGGATGCTGCTGCCAGTTCAGCAGCCAACGCTGGTCAGATGGAGCGGCAGCGCGATCGCGGCCGTCGGCGTTGCCTCGCTGGGGTTGATGCTCGCCGCGCCGATGTAGGCGACGCTCTTCCTCTTTCCGCGTTGTGGGAAGGCGGGGAATTTTGCGGCAGAGGTAGAGCTGTTATAAGGACAGCACGATCACGCTCTGCTGTCTGTAGCAACTACATGCTTACCCCCACAATGCAGATCGCGGCCCTGGTGGCGCTGATGGCTGCAAGCGCCGTGGCTGGCTCGGCAGAGGATGCCGAGAGGTGCAAGCCGCCTGAGGGTACTCGGCCCTTCGATTTCAGTTTTGGCGAAAATAACTTACGTGGTTTCGTGGATGTTCCCGAAGGCACCGGGCCGTTTGCCACCGTGCTCATCCTGCATGGATCTGGCGATACAGACATCTTCAGCGCTGAGAACGAATCAACCAGGTACTACGATCAACTCAGAGATACGTTCAGAGCGGCCGGCGTCGCTACCGCGATCTGGGACAAGGCAGGCAGCGGATGTAGTACGGGTAAATATTCCAATGGGAATCCGATCAGAGAACGGGCGGGCGAAACAGTTGCCGCGCTGAAGGCACTCAAAGGTCGATCGGAGATCGATGGCGCACGAATGGGCCTGTGGGCCATCAGTCAGGGTGGCTGGGTGGCGCCGATGGCTGCGGTGCGAACGCAGGACGTGAGCTTCATGATCCTGGTCAGTGCTCCGGCCCGAGATGCGGTCTCCCAAGCGGAGTATCAAACTCTGAATGCGCTGCGCAGTAAGGGCATCGAAGAGGGCCAGGTGCAGACAATCGCCAGGTACCTCAGACGCGCTTTGGCAGTCATGCGCGCAGGGGGTTCGATCGAGGAATTTGCGGCTGCCGCCGAACCCCTCAAGCAGTACCCCGTGCTGCAAGAGTTGGGCATCACCATGGGAACAGCCGCAGAGTATCAGGCCTGGCAACAGTCGATGGATCACCACTATCGCCCCGACACGGCGTTACGAGAACTTCGGCAACCGGTTCTCGCGATATACGGCGATCGGGATGTACTGGTCGATTGGCGTGAGAGTGCCGAGATCTACAAGGAGAGTTTGCGATTTGGCGGTAACAAGGATCTGACCGTCAAAGTCTTTCGCAACGCAGATCACAATCTATTCGAGGCAGGAACCCGGCAGCTCACCGATGGATACTTGCGGACAATGCGCGTCTGGTTGGCAAAACACGTTCGCGAGCCGACGTACCACTAGAGTTGGCAGCAGTTGAAGTCGGCCATCCGCCTATAGCGACCCGGTGCAGGGCCCGCTTTGCAGCAGGGACAGCAGCCGCATCGAAGCGTAGCATTCCGCTCAAATAGCTCATCCGTAAGCAATTTGCCGGGTTTCAACCCCGCGGGAGAGAGCGATGGCGGACCAGATCTCATGGCACCTTTCCGGTGACTATTTCGAGAATTGCAGTTGCAGTGTCGCGTGTCCGTGCCTCGTGTCGCCCGCCGCGCCGTTGACCGCGCAACCGACCGAGGGCTTCTGCAACGTCCCGCTGATTTTCCACATCGACAGCGGTCGCTACGGCTCGGTCGCGCTCGATGGCCTCAATGTTTTTGTCATCCTCCGCTCACCGGGTGTGATGGCAGACGGCGATTGGTCGATCGCCACCTACATCGATCAGCGCGCCGACGATGAGCAGACGGAGGCCTTGGTCGCGATCTTTACCGGCGTCGCCGGTGGTCCCATGGCGGCGTTCGCACCGCTGATCAGCAAGAACCTGGGGACGAGAAAAGTCCCCATCACATTTCGGATCGATGGCAAGACGCGCTCCGCGCAGATCCCCGGGATCTTGCACATGTCCGTCGACCCGTTGCCGACCCTGCATCCGAGCGGGGAAATGTGGGTGAACATCGGCCACCCGGTGAGCCCCGACAAGATGGCGTTAGCCGTCGGCGCCCCCGGCAATACGTTCAGCGATCATGGCATGCGTTGGGATAATTCCGGCAAGAACGGCCACTATGCGTCCATTCGCTGGTCGAACCAGGCGTGATGCATGTCGGGACGCGGTTCATCGGCCGAGGCGATGAGTTCGTCCGTTCTCATGACCGATGGCACTCTGGAAGCAGTGCTGCGGCGGGATCGCCTCATCGTTGTTAGTGCCCTCGGCGTGATCGCTGCGCTCGCGTGGGCCTATGTGCTCTGGCTCGCCGCCGACATGGACATGGGTGGCATGGACATGAGCGGATTCCGCATGGTCCCCGCCGGCTTGGGAATGATGGCACCGGTCGCCACCCCCTGGAGCGCTGTCGAGTTCGCTTTGGTGTTCGTGATGTGGGCGGTGATGATGGTCGGCATGATGACGCCCTCGGCGGCGCCGATGATCCTCATGTATGCCCGTGTGGCACGGCAGGGACAAATCGCCGGTAAGCCGTTCGCCGCGACCGGTTGGTTCGCCGCCGGCTATTTCCTCGCCTGGGTCGGCTTCTCCCTCGCCGCAACGCTTGTCCAATGGATGTTGGAGCGAGAGGCCGCGCTAGACGCTCGCATGGCAAGCGCCAATAACGTGCTTGGCGCGGTGGTCCTGGTTGCGGCGGGCATCTATCAGTGGACGCCCATCAAGGATGCCTGTCTCGCCCAGTGCCAGACGCCATTTCGATTCCTAATGACCCACGGCGGTTTTCGTAGCGATGTGCTGGGCTGCTTGCGCCTGGGTCTTCTGCACGGAAGTTATTGTGTCGGCTGCTGCTGGATCCTGATGGCGCTCCTGTTCGTGGTCGGCGTCATGAATGTGCTCTGGATCGCGCTTCTAGCGCTGCTTGTCCTCGTGGAGAAGCTCACGCCATGGAGGCGGTGGGTCGCGCGCATCGCCGGCGCTGTGTGTGTTGCCGCGGGAGGCTGGATGGTGGTTGCGTGACGTCCTTGGCGCGCACAGTTCTCGCGGTGAGTGGCGCGCGTCAACGCGCGCGTCGGTAACAAAAATAGAAACAATAAAGCGATCGCGTTCTGTTGTTATATACAGTCCAGCGAGCTACGATCGAACAAACAGGAGGATGACATGGCTGATCAAGATGATACTTCGAAGCCTAACCGCAGACGTCGCAATCCCTCCAAGCCCGCGGCCGAGGCGCCTACGGTTACCGCGGCAGCGGACTCCATCCCACCGCTCGATCTCACCAGTGCGCTGCCAACATCACCACCACCGCAGACCCTCGAAGAGGCCATCGGAAATACCCGTGCGCTACTGCTCCAAGTCCGCGCGATGGTCCATCTCCTATCCGAAGTGCTGCTGCACGCGGACGATGACGACACCGTGATGCACGCAGAAGTCGCGCAGATGGCAGCGCGGTGCATTGGGGAGTCAGCGGCGCAGCTGGATCTTGTGAACCTGCGGCCATTAATCGATGCAATCCGGCAGGGTGCTGGGTTGCGTGGAACGCCGAGCGACTATCCGTATCAGGTCAGGGAGCCGACGCCCGTGTATCACGCTTAGCGGACGAGTGTTGAAAGCTCTCTGCCGCCGAGAGTAGCGCGGCGGCAGAGAGCGAGAGAGAGTTTCGCGGAGAGCACACGATGATGATCTCGCAAGATACTCACGAGGCCGAACGGCGCAAAGCCGAGTGGAACCAGGCTCGCTTTGCCGAGCGAAAGTCGCTCGAAGATCTTGGGCATCAGATCATCGAACTCGCGGGCCACTTGAACGCCGCGAACTATCGCTTCCTCATGCTCATCGCCGAATGGGACCGCCGCAAAGGCTGGGGCGGTGACAGCGCGACGCAATCCTGCGCGCACTGGCTCAACTGGAAGTGCGGCATCGACATGGGCGCGGCGCGCGAGAAGGTGCGCACGGCGAACGCGCTGGTCAGCCTGCCGAAGATCGGCGCGGCGATGGAGCGCGGCGAGTTGAGCTACGCCAAAGTCCGCGCACTGACGCGCGTAGCGTGCCCGAACACCGAGAGTACATTGCTGAACTACGCGATCCACGGCACAGCAGCGCATGTGGAGCGGATCGTGCGCGACTTCCGCCGCTGCAAGGAGGCCGAGGAACTATCGCGCGACGCTCAGCAGCACGCGAATCGCAAGCTCAACTGGTTCCACGATGAAGAGGGCATGCTCGTGATCAAAGCGCGCTTGCCGCCGGAAGCGGGGCAACTGTTCATCAAGGCCATGGAGGCGGCGCAGGAAAAAATTCCGGCAGCGGAAATTTCCGCGGAAACGTCGAAAGCAAAATTGCGACCTGAACCATCGGCAAGAAAGGTCGACGCACTGGCCATCATCGCAGAAAGTTTCCTCGCCCACGGGCCGGCCGCGCTCAAGGGCGGCGACCGCCACCAAATCGTCCTCCACGTGGATGCCGAAACGCTGCGCGACAGCGCTGCAGGTCGTTGTAACTTCGAGCACGGTCCGAGCGTTTCCGCGGAAACGTCCCGACGCCTCTCTTGTGATTGCAGCATCGTCCCGATCGTCGAGAACGACGATGGCGAACCCCTCAGCGTCGGCCGCAAAACCCGCAGCATCCCTCCCGCGCTCCATCGCGCGCTGAACTCGCGCGATAAGGGCTGTTGCCGCTTCCCCGGCTGCCCGAACACGCGCTACCTCGACGGCCATCACATAAAGCATTGGGCGCACGGCGGCGAGACAAAGCTATCCAATCTGGTGAGCCTCTGCCGTTTCCACCACCGGCAAGTGCACGAAGGCAACGTCGTCGTCCGAGTGCTCGATGACGGCGCGATTCGATTCGTCATGCCCAACGGCAACTCGTTCGACAGCACGCTGCCCGATCACACACGGCCGCTCGCAAACTGGCAGCAACTGATCGACGAGCACGAAGAGCAGGGGCTGCACATCGACCGCCACACGGCAGCGACACGCTGGGATGGCGAAGCGTGCGACTACTCGATGGCGGTCGATGCGCTGTTGCGGCGCTGGCGGCAGAACTAACGGCTTCAAAGCCGAAAGAAGATGCGCGCTCTCCGTCGGCAGGCGTCAGCGGCGTGCCACTCTGCCTCAGCCAGTTCCCGGGCTGGCCTCAAGATCACTCCAGCGTAGTCACATTCTCCCGCGCGGTCTTCAGGGCCCTCGTCCACCACAACAGATCGTCGATCGTCTGATTCGCGACGGTGTCCAGCTCAACCAGGTGCGGGGACACGTCCTTACCCTGGAAATGCGCGTACAGCGCTGCGACCGGAATATGAACTGCCGACCGGATCGGCGCGAGCTGCATCTCAACCGCGATCTCGCGCAGTTGCTCGATCGCGCGGGCGCCGCCGACGCTGCCGTACCCGATAAAGGTGACCGCCTTGCGAGCCCACTCAGGGAAGACCCAGTCGATTGCGTTCTTCAACACCGCTGAAGGCGCATGGTTGTACTCGGGCGACACCATGATAAAGCCGTCGGATGCCGCGATTGCTCGAGTCCAGCGCTGCACGACCTCGTTCCCATATGCCGGCCGGCCCGGCATCGCGGGCGGCACGGGCGCGTCGAAGAAGGGCATCGGATACTCAGCGAGGTCGAGCAGCCGGGCGTCGATGCCTTCGCGTTTCTTCAGATGATCGAGGATCCAGTGTGCGGGCTTCTCCGCGAAACGTCCCTGACGAACGCTGCCGACGATGACGGAAATGACGGTCATGATGTGCTTTGCCTACGTGGGCTACAATGGTGGCCTGGTTACTTTTCGGAACTGACGCTAGGATGAGTACTGAGTGGAGCCGCCGCAAGAAGGCACTTTTTTGAGCGGTAGGCACTCTTTTTAGCCGGAGGCACACTTTTGATACCTACTGATGAACACGAGCCGTCGGAGTGTCGCGCGGTGAGCGAGATACTCGCGCGCATCGGCGACAAGTGGACCGTGCTGGTCGTGGAGTTGCTCAAAGGCGGACCGATGCGCTTCAACGAGATTCGTCGCACCGTGAGCGGCATCTCACAGCGCATGCTCACACTCACGCTGCGTGATCTGGAGCGCGATGGTCTCGTGACGAGGACCGTTTATCCGACGATTCCGCCGCGGGTGGAATACGAGCTGACGAAGCTGGGCCGATCCCTCTACGAGCCCATCTCCGCAGTGGCAATCTGGGTGCGCCGGAATCGCCCGGCGATGGAGGCCGCGCGCAAAGCATTCGATGCGGGCGGCACGGCGAAGCCAAGTCATCGACGGGGGCCGAAGCGCGTGCCAGTGCTGCCTAGGCGGCCCCGCAGTTAGCAAAGTGACATTGCGCATCAGAAGATATATCAGCGATATCGATCGATACTGACTGCCGAGTCAAATTATATGATCGAATATGATTGGTTTGTCTGAGCTATTGCGCTAGTGTGAGCGCGCCAAGAAATGCTTCACCCGTTGAAGCACCGGGGGATCTGCAGGAACGAAATCAACTAACGCTGGGCCGTGGGCCTTGCGGGCTGGGTCGTGCGCGACCCCACAGCCGACAGCGCTGAACATGATGCAAAGGAGCAGTCATGAAGCATCACGGATGGATGCGTGTTTGTTTGTTATTCCCACTCCTGTTCGCCGCAACGCTCGATACGCACGCTCAGGCGCAAATGGAGCGGCTATCACGCGGCGTCGTGGCGGTTCGCAGTAGTAGCTCTCAGGTGTATGTAGGCTGGCGGTTGTTCGGTAATGATCCGTCCGCAATCGCCTTCAACGTATATCGCTCCAGTGCTGGCGGAGCTGCGACGCTGCTGAATGGCACGCCGATTACGGCGAGCACGAACTTCGTCGACAACTCGGCGCCGGCCTCGCAAGCCAATACTTATTTCGTGCGGCCGGTCTTGAACGGCGTCGAGCAGGCCAACAGTGCCTCGTTCACGCTGCCAGCCAACGCGGCCACCCAACAGTACCTGCAAATTCCTTTGCAGATTCCTGCAGGTGGGACGACGCCGAGCGGCGAGGCGTACACGTATACGGCGAATGATCTGAGCATTGGCGATCTCGACGGCGATGGCGAGTACGAGTACGTGCTCAAGTGGGATCCGACCAATGCCAAGGACAATTCCCAGTCCGGGTACACGGGTAATGTGTATCTCGACGCCTACAAGCTCAACGGCACACGCTTGTGGCGGATCGATCTCGGTCGAAACATCCGTGCAGGTGCGCACTACACACAGTTCATCGTGTACGACCTCGACGGCGATGGTCGCGCCGAGGTGGCGGTGAAAACTGCCGACGGCACGCGTAGTGGCACCGGCCAGGTCATCGGCAACGCGAGCGCTGATTACCGCAACAGCAGCGGCTATGTGTTGAGCGGGCCGGAGTTCCTGACGATTTTCAACGGACAGAACGGCGCGATTCTGGCGACGACGAACTATGTGCCGGCTCGTGGCGATGTCAGCTCGTGGGGCGACAGCTACGGCAACCGCGTCGATCGTTTCCTTGCCGGTGTCGCTTACCTCGATGGTCAGCGGCCCAGCCTGATCATGACGCGCGGCTACTACACGCGAGCGGTGATCGTTGCCTGGGATTGGCGCAACGGAGCGCTCACGCAGCGCTGGACGTTCGACAGCAATACGTCGGGCAACTCAGCCTATGCCGGACAGGGCAATCACAATCTGTCGATTGCCGATGTCGACGGCGATGGTCGTCAGGAGATCATCTTCGGTGCCGCGACCATCGACGACAACGGTCGAGGGCTGTACGTCAGCGGGCTGGGACACGGCGATGCGTTGCATGTCGGTGACTTCGTTCCTTCACGCGCGGGCCTCGAAATCTGGGATGTTCATGAGTCCAGCACTCAGCCCGGGGCGGACCTGCGCGATGCGCGCACCGGCGCGCGAATATTTGCTATCAACAATACCTCGGGCACTGAAGGTCCTGGGCGGGGTGTTGCAGGCGATATCTATGCGGGCAATGCCGGCGCAGAGTTCTGGGGTTCCGGGCCTGGGATGACGAATCTCTTCAACGCCTCCGGTGCGGCAATCGGGCGCACACCCAGCTCGGAGAATTTCCTGGTGTGGTGGGACTCGGATACGGTCCGTGAGCTGCTCGATAGCAATCACATCGATAAGTACGGGACCTCGAGCGATACCCGATTGCTCACTGCTTCCGGCGTGACCTCGAACAACGGGACCAAGTCAACGCCGGCGCTGAGCGGCGATGTGCTCGGCGATTGGCGGGAGGAGGTGATCTGGCGCACTTCTGACAATGCCTACTTGCGCATCTACACCACGACCAACGTGGCTACGAATCGTCTCTATACCTTCCTGCACGATCCGCAGTATCGCGTCGCGCTGGCGTGGCAGAACGTGGCGTACAACCAGCCACCACATCCGAGTTTCTTCGTCGGTGCCAACATGTCGCCCCCGCCCACGCCGAATATCACGATCGTCGGCGGCGGCAGCGAGAATCCGGGCACGCAGGATACGTATCAGGCGGAGAACGGTGTGCTCGGCGGCGGAACTGTCACTGAAACGACCAATGCAGGCTACATCGGCAGCGCCTATGTGAACTCCTCGGTCACTGGCGGATACCTCGAGATCCAGGGTGTAGACGGTCGCGGTGGCGGCAGCAAAACGCTGGGCGTCCGCTATGCGCTGGGAGTGACTGCGAGCCGCACGGGACGACTGTTGGTCAATGGTGTGGCTCAGAACATCACGTTCAATCCAACTGGCGCGTGGACCACGTGGTCGACCTTGAGTGTCCCTGTCACGCTCAACAACGGCAGCAACGTGTTGCGGTTCGAATCGACAGGGCAGGACCTCGGCAACATCGATCAGGTGACCGTTCAGTAAACTCAAGGAGGGGTTATGAAAGCGGTTCTTCAGCATCTGGCACGACTGCTGTTCCTTTCGTTACTGCTCGCGCCGGGCCTCAGTTTCGCCGGCTTTTCCATTCAGAGCGGTCAGCTGGTGGACAACAACGGCGTGCCGTTCGTCATGCGTGGCATCAACTATCCGTACACGTGGTACCAGTCGCGGCCCACTCAACAGGACTTCGCGGCGATGGCGGCCACCGGCGCGAACACGGTGCGCATCGTGCTGTCGACCGGCGGGCAGTGGGCGCGCGTGCCCGGTGCGCAGGTCAGCCAACTCATTCAATGGGCCAAAGACAACCGCATGATTGCGGTACTGGAGGTCCACGATTCCACCGGCTGGAGCGAACAGACGACGGCTGTGCCGATCTCGAACGCCGTCGCGTATTGGACGAGCTCGGATATTCGCGCTGCCATCAATGGCCAGGAAAACTTCGTAATCATCAACATCGCGAACGAGCCGTTCGGCAACACGACGACTGCCAACTATCTTCCCGACACGATCGCGGCAATCCAGGCGCTGCGCACCGCAGGCCTGACGCACACGCTCATGATCGACGGTGCCACCTGGGGCCAGGACTGGTCCAACACCATGCGTACCAACGCCATGCAGTTGTGGAATGCCGACTCGCGCCGCAACCTGCTGTTCAGCGTGCACATGTACGAGGTGTATCAAACGGCGGCGCCGATCATCGCTTATATGCAAGCCTTCGATGACATGGCGCTGCCGCTCGTGATCGGTGAGTTCGGTCCACAGAACAACGGCCAGCCGGTGGATGTGGAGACCATCTTCGCGCAGGCTCAGCAGCGGGCCAATGGCTATATCGGCTGGTCCTGGTCGGGCAATGGCAGCGGTGGCGTCGTGCTCGACATGGTGCAGAACTTCAGCACCACGTTTACGTCCTGGGGCGAGCGCATCGTGAATGGCGCCAACGGCATCCGAGCCACCTCGGTGATAGCGAGCGTGTTCCAGGGTACGGGCAACAATCTCAACGTTTCGCCGGCATCGCTTTCGTTCGCTGCCGGCGCGTCGTCATCGCCGGTGGCCGTTACATCCAACGTGGGCTGGAGCGTGACGGACAACCAGACCTGGATCAGCGTCGCGCCCACGTCGGGCACCAACAACGGTAGCTTTACCGTCAGTGCGACGGCGAATACTGGAACGGCGGCTCGCAGCGGAACTGTCACTGTCACCGGTGGCGGCATCTCACGTCCGATCGCGGTAACACAAGCGGGGCAGAGTTCGCCTACGGGATCGGTGACCGCCACGGGCGTGGTGACCAGCAGCAGTGGCTGGTTCAGTGAGGAACAGCTTCGGCTGTCGAACACAGCGAACATCACTGCGCTGTCGATCACGATCACGGTGCAGCGAACGACGGGGGTGAGCGCTTCGGGTCAGTACAACACGATCGGCGGCATCATTTCGCAAAGTAACAGCAGCACGGCGACCGCGATTACATATGTGTTCTCGCTGAACGCCGGCCAGACGCTGACGCCGGGAACCAACCGCACATTTGCCGTGCAGATGAGTGGCAATGGCACGGTGCACCCGACGACCGGCGACACTTACACCGTTACCGGAACTGCCGGCGGACAGCCGTTTACGTTGACGGGTACATTCTAACCCCGTCGCAATGGACGGAAGCGGCGTGCGTGATGTGACGCGCGCCGCAACCGCTGAATCGATTCGTCTCATCAGGCTGGCTGCGAACCTGTCCCTTGCAGTACCCTTCGCGTTCCTTTCGAACCAGTCCTCAAGGAACTAATAAATGAAGAAGGTCGCAGTGGTGGTGATGGCCGCGGCGTGTCTTACGGCCGGCGTCGGCATTGGCTATGCCGCGAAAGTCAAAGGTCCTGGCATGACCCTCATGTCCGGCAAGCCTGCCAAGGAAGCCGGCGTCGCCGCACTGAAGGAAGCCGAGCGTTTGGCCGAAGGCGGCAGCTGGGAGTTGATCCAGATTGCGCGCGCGTACTACCTCTCCGGTGACAAGGCCACGGGTCAGGCCATGCTCGACAATGTGCTGAACGGTAAATCGAAGTCGAGCGACTGGTTCCGAATCGCGCGCGTGTACTCTGAGGTTGGCGAGAATGCCAAGGCCGAAGAGTTGTTCCTGCGCGCGCTCGCCGCAGACCCGAAAGACGACAGCGGTCAAGCCGAAGTGGGGGCGTGGTACATCCGCACTGGTCAACGCGAGAAGGGCGAGGAGTTGCTGGCGAAGGCGTTCGCGCGCAACTCGGAAGATATCTGGCACTACGTCCGCGCCGGCGAAGCGTACATGGGCGTCTCTCCGAAGTAAGACGTCGAACAGCGAAGGCGGCTCTTTCCTCGACACGAGGAGCCGCCTTCGACTCCTGCCTCCATGACGGTCTCGCCAGACCGTTAAATATCACCGACTTAATTTGATTCGCACAGCGGGCCTCGTTACGCTTCCGCTGATGAATCGGTTCTCATTCTCATTGGCCCGCGGGCAATGGCTCGCGCGGTTCGTGGCTACGGTGGCGTGGCTCGTGCTGTTTAGCGCGAGCGCGGCCATGTCAGCAGAGGATGACAAGCTGGACCTGCAGGTTCGCCAGCTGTGGCAACTCATTGATTATGTCGCGGTTGATTACGCCGGTGCCGTGGCCGACGGGCAGATCAGCAATGAGGGCGAATATAAGGAGATGGTGGAATTCACCGCGACCATTCGGGAGCGCGTGGATTCATTGCCAGCGCGTGCGGGCCAGGCGCAGTTGACTGAGCAGAGTCAGCTGCTGGAAACGGCCGTCTCTCAGCAGGCCGACGCGGCAAAAGTTGCTCAGATCGCGCATGGACTCGGCAATCAACTGCTCACCACTTATCCCGTGCCGATTGCGCCGAAGACCGTGCCGGATTTGGCTCGGGGTGCGGCGCTGTATCAAGAGCAGTGCGTTGCTTGTCATGGCGTGAGTGGTCATGGAGACGGACCCGCTGCAGCTCAACTCGATCCACCGCCCATCGCATTCACCGATGCGGATCGCGCGCGCTCGCGCAGTCTCTATTCGTTATATGAAGCCATCAGCCAAGGTGTCGGCGGTACGGCGATGCCGGGTTTCCCGGCGCTGTCGCCGGAAGATCGCTGGGCACTGAGTTTTTATATCGGCACGCTGGCCTATCCGCCGACTGCGCGTGAGGAGGGCGCCAAACTCTGGCAGCAAGATCCATCGCTGCGCAGTCGCATCCCGAATCTCGAAGCATTGGTTCGAAAAACGGAAAACGAGCTTTCCAGCGAGCTGGGGCCAGATCGCGCACAAGCCGTGCTTTCCTATTTGCGCGCAACTCCAGCAGTGCTGGCGGGCGAGACGGGTGTCGCGCTCGCGCGGTCTCGTTTGCATCAGAGCATGGCGGCTTACGAATCGGGCAATGCCCAGGAGGCAGCGCGGTTGGCGTTGTCTGCCTACCTTGATGGGATCGAGCCCATCGAGCCGCGACTGGCAGCACGCGATGCAAAGCTCATGACGCGTGTGGAAGGGGTGATGGCGGAATTTCGAGCGCGTCTGGGTCGGGGCGCGACACCTGCCGAGTTGAAAGAGCAGCTCGCGACTGCTGAAGAGGTACTGAGCTCGGCCAGCGAAGTGCTCGATCGGAGCAACTCGGATGCGGCGACGACGTTTATCGCGAGCTTCACCATCCTCGTGCGCGAAGGACTGGAAGCGCTGCTGCTGGTCGTGGCCATCGTTGCGTTCCTGCGTAAGTCCGGACGGCAGGAATTGATGCCATATGTGCATGGCGGCTGGATTTCCGCACTTGCAGCTGGTGGCCTCACCTGGCTCGTTGCTAGATATCTCATCGACATCAGCGGCGCGAGTCGCGAGCTGACGGAAGGGTACGCATCGCTGTTCGCAGCGTTCGTGCTTCTAACGGTGGGCTTGTGGATGCATCAGAAGAGCGTCGCCGGCCATTGGCAACGCTACTTGCAAAGCAATCTCTCTGGAATTCTGCAGGGGCGTTCTGCGTGGCTGCTCGCAGGACTCGCGTTTCTGATGGTGTATCGGGAAGTATTCGAGACCATCCTGTTTTATGCGGCGCTCAGTGGCGAAGGCAATGGTGCCGCGCTGCTGGGAGGGCTCGTGGCTGGCGCTGCTGTGCTGGCATTGATTTCGACCGCACTGCTGAAATTCAGCGCACGTCTGCCGATCGGTAAGTTCTTCTCGGTGAGCTCGATCCTCATTGCGGTTCTGGCGGTCGTGCTCGCGGGCAAAGGTGCCGAAGCCCTGCAAGAGGCAGGGGTATTGTCGGTGCGAACATTGCCCCTGCCGCGCATCGAGCTGGTGGGTCTGTTTCCTTCCGTCCAGACGGTGATGTTGCAGGCGATCGTGGCGCTCGCCGCGATCGCCGGCTTCGCGTACAACGCGCGCTCTGCGAGACAGGCGCGCGCCCACTAATACGCGGCGTTTGTTACTTGCCCGACTGCTTCATGAATTCCTGGGCGCGGCGCTCCATTTCCTCGGGCGGCACGTCCTCGACATGAGTGGCAATCGTCCACACGTGGCCGAACGGATCCTGCAGGGTTCCTGAGCGGTCGCCGTAGAACTGATCTTTGACGGGTTGTAATTCTTTCGCGCCCGCGGCAAGGGCGCGCTTGAAGACTTCATCGACGTTTTCGATATACAACATCATGCTCACGCCCGCACCACCGATTGACAGCGGGCTGCGGTAGCCCATCTCCGGGAATTCGTCCGCCAGCATGATCTTCGAGTTGCCGATGGAGAGCTCCGCGTGCCCGATCGACCCGTCGGGCTTGGGCATGCGCATGTCCTCGGTCGCGCCGAAAGCCCGTTTGTAGAACTCGATGGCGTCGCTCGCTCCCTTGGCGATGAGATACGGAGTGATCGAGTGATAACCTTCGGGAATGGCTTTGACCATGGTCGTGTCCTCCAGGCGATGGGCTTCAGGGTGGGGCCCGATCATGACATGCGAATGGCGGCCGTGGTCAAATCCCGCCAGGTTCGTACCGGCCATTTCGGTAAATCACCGACTGAGCGCGCACCATGAACAGCTCGGCTTTCATTGCCTGTGACGAGAGTGTGATTCGAGGTGCGCCGGCGGGTGAGTCTGTTTGCCCGGAAAATGCCAAGCCGTGGGTGCTGGCTGCGACGATCGTCGGCTCCAGCATGGCCTTCATCGATACGTCGGTCGTCAACGTTGCGTTGCCGGCGATTCAAGCGGATCTGTCAGCACAGGTGCGCGAAGCCCAGTGGGTAGTCAATGCATACATGCTGATGCTTGGTGCGTTGCTTCTCGTCGGCGGAGCGGCCGGTGATCGATTCGGCCGAAGACGCGTATTCATCATCGGCATCGCGATCTTTGCAGTCGCTTCTGTTGCTTGTGCCTGGGCGCCTACTGCAGCCGCGCTCATCGCGGCCCGAGCCGTTCAAGGTGTGGGCGGCGCGCTGCTGGTGCCAGGCAGTCTCGCGATCATCAGTGCGATGTTTCCAGAAGCCGAGCGCGGTCGTGCTATTGGCACATGGGCCGGCTCTTCTGCGTTGACCACCGCATTGGGTCCGGTGCTCGGCGGCTGGCTCGTCGACACCTGGTCGTGGCGAATCATCTTTCTGATCAATGTTCCCATTGCCGTGGTCGCCGTCGCGCTTGCGATCTGGCGCATGCCCGAGAGTCGAGATGAGTCGCGCGATGTGGCGGTCGATTGGGGCGGCGGTGCGCTGGCCGTCGTCGGGCTCGGAGCACTGGCGTATGGGTTGACGCTTGCATCGGAGGGCGGGTGGAGGCGAGCGGCCGTGCTGGGCTCGCTTGCCGCAGCAATCACCATGCTGAGCTTGTTCGTGTGGCGCGAAGCGCATGCGCGAACCCCAATGATGCCGCTCGAGCTGTTTCGGTCGAAGAATTTCAGCGGTGCGAATGTGATTACGTTGCTGCTGTATTTTGCACTGGGCGGCGTGATGTTTTTCGTGCCGTTCAACCTGATACGGATTCAAGGCTATTCGGCAGCCATGGCGGGGGCGGCGTTCCTGCCATTCAGTCTGATCATGGGCGTGTTGTCGCGCTGGTCCGGCGGACTGATCGAACGGTATGGCGCGCGCACGCTGTTGACGATAGGACCGACCATCGTCGCTGGCGGATTTGCGCTGCTCGCCGTGCCCGCGATTGGAGGACCGTACTGGACGACGTTCTTTCCACCGATGGTCGTGATTGGCTTCGGCATGGCGGTGAGCGTGGCGCCGCTCACGACGAGTGTCATGCGTGCGGTCGATGATCGTCACGCTGGTGTCGCGTCGGGTATCAACAACGCAACCGCTCGCATCGCTGGGATGCTCGCGGTTGCAGTGCTGGGCATGGTTGCAGTCGCCGCGTTCGGCCGAGCGGTCGATACGCGCGTCGAACACCTGTCGCTGTCGAACGAAACGCGCGAGCTCGTGCGTGCCGAGATTCCAAAGCTCGCAGAAGCCCAGGCGCCGCAGTCCATCGCGGGCGAGCAGCGAGATGTGGTTCAGCAGGCTTTCAAAGATTCCTTCGTTTACAGCTTCCGTGTCGTATCGCTGATCGCAGCCGCGCTCGCTTTCGCGAGCGCGGTGTGCGGATGGTTGACTATCGAATCTTCGAACCGCCGGCTCAGAACTTGATCGTCGCACCCAGCGTGAAGGTGCGGCCGATGTCGGTCTGGAACAGCGTGTCTTCGCGAACGCTGTCGATGAACAGCGTATTGCGCTCTTCGGTGAGGTTCTGCGCCTCCAGGATCAGCGTCAGATAATCAGTGACGTTCCACGAGGCCGCGGCATCGAGATAGAACGTCTCGCCGTTGCCCTGCAGATCGCTACCGGCGGATGCGGGAATGCCGCGAATGTACTTGTCACGGAAGGTGCCAGTGGTGCGAACGCTGAAGCGACCGTCATCGTAGAACAGCGTACCGCTCGCGGAGTTCTTGGACAGTCCGACCAGATCGGCCGTGGTCGACGAAGTGACGACGCCGCCGCTGCTGGTCAGGATGTACTCGATCTCCGATTCGACGCGGGTGTAGTTGGCAAGGACGCCGAAATGTCTCCAGATGCCCGGCAGCATGTCGAGCTGCACCTGTGCATTGAGCTCGAAGCCCTTGAGCGGGCCGCCGTTGGTGTTCTGCAGGCGGCTGACGTTGAACTCGTCGCTGGGCGATGCCGGTGTGCCCGCGAGCAGCGCGTCGGGCAGCCCAAGCTGGGTGTAGATGACCGGGCTGGTGATGCGCTGAATGTAAGTTTCGATGTCCTTATAGAAGTAGGCGGCCGACAGCAGCGAGCCTGGGCGGAAGTACCACTCGAGACTCAGGTCCGCCGTTTTGGCGCGAATCGGGTCGAGGAACGGATTGTTCACCGTGCCGGTGCGCGTCGTGGCGGTAATCGTCGCGGTGGGCGTCAGATTGCCGAGCTCGGGTCGGGACATGACTTTCGCTGCCGAGAAGCGGGCCAGCAGGTCGGGCGTGAGGTCCATCACCACATTCAATGACGGCAACGTGTCGCTGTACTCGCGATCCACCTGATTGCGCTGGCCCACAGTGGGGAAGGGCGCGCCAGCCGGTGCGCTCACAGGAATGTGGCCGACGGCCGTCTGATCCGTTTTCACGTAGCGGACACCGATGTCGCCCCGGACTGGGAAGCGCCAGCCGCTGCCGCTATCGAACGACATCTTGACGAAGCCGCTCGTGACTTTCTCGAGGATCTGCGACTGGCCGGCACCGCACTCGACGCCACAGAAATCCATATCCGCGAAGTTGAACACGTCGCGCCACTTCTTCGAGTCGATGGCAACCCAACTGGCCGGCGCGCCGGAACCAAACGAACGGTCCAGACCGGTGATCCGAGTTGTGATGTCGGCAACGGTCACGCCGGCCGGCAACGCCGTCACAGGAACCTGCGAGGGCACGAGATTCGAGTTGCGGCTGTGGAAGTCGTTCTCGCGATACTGACCGCCGAGGGTGAACGCGAACATGTCTGTGGCCTGCCACTCGCCGGCCAGGTCGAAGTTGGCGATCTGCGTTACGTTGCGCGACGGTTTGCCTTGCGTGGAGAAGCCGCCCAGCACGGTCTGGTTGCCGTCCGGGGTCGGGGCGTACGTGAACATGTTCGGATCGTTCACGTCGAAGCCGAAGCCGATCAGCGGGGTTTCGCGGCCGCCGCGGAAGTCCAGCGTGAAGTTTTGGGTATCGATGCGGTCGAGGAAGGTTTGCAGACGCATCGGCCCGTCCCGGATCGAGTTGGAGCGGCCGGCCAGACCGCTGATCTTGAATTTGTCGTTGAAGCGATGCTCGAACGTCAGATTCGCCTGCTCGAACGTCGACACGAATTGATCCACAAGGCCTTCGGAGCGCACGTCCATGCCGTCGAACACGGCATATTGCACTGAGCCGTGCTGGTCGAATGCAATGTCGCGGACCGACACCATCGGCTGGCCGTTGTTGGTGAGATTGCGGCCGAGGGATAAGCCGAGGATGTAGTTGTCGC
Source organism: Steroidobacter cummioxidans (assembly GCF_003104955.1). Lineage (NCBI taxonomy): Bacteria > Pseudomonadati > Pseudomonadota > Gammaproteobacteria > Steroidobacterales > Steroidobacteraceae > Steroidobacter > Steroidobacter cummioxidans. Next base: position 123,470 of record NZ_LSRW01000050.1, read on the forward strand.
GACGCTCTACTTGAAAGCGCGACAACAGACCGTCGAGCGAGATGTCCGTGTTGTCGTTGGGCTTCCATTGCAGTGTCAATGTGCCGCCGGTGCGCTCGGTGTCCTGCTCGGAGTTCACGTAGCGCGGCAGTCGCGGCAAGAAAGCACCGCTGCCGGGAGTATTGGGCGCACTCGCGCGGCGCAAGTTGTAGACGGTGTTAAACGCCGCGAGATCGTTGCTACGAGGGTTGTTGGCGCTGCAGTTCGCCGCTGTCGCCCCTCGAGAGCCAGGCACCGGGCTCGGCGCGGTGGTGGTCCAGCCGATCGGGGTGCAGAAGGGCAGCAAGATTGGAGCTGCGCTCGTGCCGATGTTGTTCGCGTTGGTGTTGGCCGACAGAACGTCGACGGCCGAGTAACCGACCTCGCGAATGTTTCGTTTCTGGAAGGCCGCGGAGGCCAGCACGCCGAAGGTGTTGTCGAAGAACTTCTGTGAGAACAGCATCGACGCGCGGGGATCCAGGTCCTCGCTGATGGTGTTGAACACGCCGCGTCCGGTCAGGCTGAACACCCGGTCCTGAGCGAAATCGAACGGGCGGGGCGCTTTGAGATCGACGGTGGCGCCGAGCGAGCCTTCCTCCACATCGGCCGACGGCGTCTTGCGGACCGCCAGCTGCGAGAAGATCTCAGTTGGGAAGACGTTGAAATCGAAGCTGCGGCCGTTGTTGCCAGCCCCGTAAATATCGCTGGAGCCGGCCTGAGCAGCGGCCTCCATGCCGTTGATTCGTACACGGGTGAACAGCGGGCCGAGGCCTCGCACCGAGATGTTGCGGCCTTCGCCGCCATCGCCTCGCGACAGGGTCACGCCGGGAATGCGCTGCATGGACTCGGCCAGATTGCTGTCTGGGAATTTGCCGATGTCTTCGGCGGCGATGACATCGATCGCTGCCGTTTCGGCGCGCTTCTCTGCCAATGCGGTGTTGAGCGAGCCACGGAAGCCGGTGACAACGATTTCCTCGAGCTGCGTGGATGGTTGCGGGCCGGTCTCTGCTGCCGACGCGGCAACCGGAACGAGGAAGGGACTACTGAGCGCCGCGGCAATGGCGGCAGAAACAACGACGGATCGACCACAGTTCGACATGGTTCCCCCAATCACAATTCGTTTTCGAGCTTCTGCTTCGGGACGCCGGTAACCGGTTACCCCTGTACCCGGAATTTGTCCGAGTTAGTATCAATAATGACAGCTCTTGATTGAAAGTGAAATATTTTGAAGCCAAATGATAGTTTGGCCAGGAGCCCGTCTTGCAGCGCAGGAATGGTGATATTTACGATAATTCAGAACCTTAGGTCACTATTCCTGCTCCAGCAACTGAGGTTCTATGCATCCGTCGGCCGGAATCCGATGCATCGGGAACCACCCGATGCAGGGCTCCGGTGTATAGCCGATCAACATCGTGCTGCGACCCGCTGCCGATTCCAGACGGGCGGATGCGCGTGCGACAGGTTTCTTCTGATCCGATGTTACCCTTCGCCCTTCGAACGACTGGAGACGGGAAATTCATGCGCATAGCAATCGTCGGCGCGGGCGCCATCGGTATTTGGTTGGGCGTGCGGCTGGCGAACAGCGGTCATGAGGTGAGCGTGCTGGCGAGAGGAGAGACTCTCGCCGCGATCAAACAGCATGGGCTGCGTCTCGTCATCGGCGGCAATACGCAGAATGCCGATGTGGCCGTGAGCGATCGCGCGTCAGAGTTGGGAAAGCAGGACCTGGTGGTGCTTGCTGTGAAAGGTCAAGCGCTGGCGGGCGTCGCTGAGTCTGTTGCGGCCTTGCTTGGCGAAGACACGATAATTCTGCCTGCGATGAACGGGATTCCGTGGTGGTTCTTTCATGGTCTGCCGGTGACGCTCGATGATGTTTCGCTACGCTCGGTCGATCCGGACGGGCGCATCAGTCGATTGATCCCGCCCGAGCGGGTGCTGGGCTGTGTGGTTCATGCAGCGTGTTCTGTGCAGACGCCCGGATGTTCAGTCAACAAGAATGGCAACGGGCTCATCGTGGGTGAGCCGACAGGCGGCAGCTCCGCCAGGCTCGATGCAGTGGTCAGTGCGCTTCGGGCTGCAAGCTTCGATGTCACCGTGAGCGCCCAGATTCAAAGGGACATCTGGTACAAGCTCTGGGGCAACATGACCATGAATCCGATCTCCGCGCTCACTGCGGCCACGTGCGATCTGATTCTCGACGATCCGCTCGTCAGCGATTTCATCTTGCGAGTGATGATTGAAGCGGCGGCGATAGGCGCGCGCATCGGCTGCCCCATTTCGGAGAGCGGCGCCGATCGCATGGCCGTGACTCGCAAACTCGGCGCATTCAAAACTTCGATGCTGCAGGATGCAGAAGCGGGACGTTCACTGGAAATCGATGCGTTGGTGGCCGCGCCGCGCGAGATCGGGCACAGGGTTGGCGTCGAGACGCCGAACATGGATGCGCTGCATGGGCTGATCCGTTTGTATGCCAAGGGACGCGGGCTGAACTCGTAAACTTCAAAACCCATCGAAGAACGATTTGGTCGCCTGCAGACAGAACGCCGGCACCAGCACGTCGTGATAGTCCTCGACGATGGCGGATCGGCCGTCGATCAATTTCAGCAGCGACTTGGTCCGGGCGAAGCTCTTTCTGATGTGCTGGTACGGGCCGTGATGCGAGGGCGGCGCGTCCACGTTCAGAACGGTGACCGGGCTTCCTGGCGCAGTGACGGTCCAATAGCCTTCCATGAGTTGGGTGTTGAAATAGAACACCACAGGATCCTCGTCGCCGGCGCACAGAAGCATCGGCGCCGTCGGCGCCCAATTCCGCAGGTCGTTTTTCTTCAACGCCTGCCGTAACGAATTGGTCGGACTGTCCGGTGGCAAACCCGTCGTCGTGTTCGGGTACCCGCCGTCCGGAGCGGCGAACGCATCCTGCAAGTAGCTCAGTCGGTAAGCGTTCGTGATCAGATTGTCTGTCCCGAAGCCACGCGCGAACACGCCGGCAAGTTTGCTCGGTGCGATTGCGGGAGTCAGCGAAGCTAGTTCGGGAGTCGGTGGTGTGCTGCTGAAGACGGCACTCTCGGGAATCAATCCTTGCGCAATGAGCGTGCCGGGGCCGGTCGTGCCCGGTAGCAGCGCGCCCGCGGTTGCGTACCGCGGCTCGAAAAGATCGGTGGGGCTCGAATGAATGTTTCCATACGCATGCTGGTAGCTCGAGGCCAGCATCAGGAATTCCTCCACCGCACCAGCACCCACCTGGCCCATGAAGATGGCGTCCGCGAACGCCGAGAGCGCGTACGGTCCCGACATTGGCGCCGACGCAGTAACGGGAATGCCTGCAGCCTGCAGGGCGCGATGAGTAGCCATCGCGACATAGCCGCCTTCCGAGTAACCAGTCAGGAACAGTTTCTGATTGTCGGCGACATTCGTGGCCGGCAACGCAGCGCGTGCGGCAGTCAGCGCGTCCATCATGTCGCTGGACTGCTGGTCGGCGTTCATGAATGGGTGATAGCCGAGTGTGGATGCATGGTATCCGGCATAGTTGGGCGCGACCACGATGTAGCCATCGCCTGCCAGCGCCAGCGCGAGGATCAGACCTTCATAGTTGGCCTGCCCCGACAGATCGGCCATGTTGAAGAATGTGAGATTTCTCTTTCCGTGGGCGTACAACACGACAGGCCGCGGACTCTGGCAGGTCGCATCCGTGCCTGTCGGAATCATCAGTGCAGCCGAAGCGCTCGTCGGCTCGCCTTGTCCGCCGATCGTTCCATACTGCAGCTGATAGACGGTGACTGAACATCGCGGTGAGAAGGTGCGCCGGAGCAGCCAGCGGGAGATCGTGCCGTCCGTGATTTTGGCGATTAGATCGGAAGGCGAGTAGACCCCGAGCTGTACAGGTGGATTCTCGAGAAGCTGACCACGTACGGGTGTGCCGGAAGTGTTCTGCGCGAAGCTGTCGTTGAACTGCGCAGTGCTCACAAGCCACAGTGCGATGATGAGCAGCGGACGGGTCCGAGGGACCATTGCATCTTCCCTCCCTTGGCTCGTGAGACTCTCAGTGCCAGAAGAGCTCGTCTCTTGCCAATAAGTAGAGAGGGGATGCACCTGGGGTGGCTATTGGTGCGGGACGATGTTTACCTCCGGCCGTAGTTCATTTGAGGAACGCGTGCTCGCATTGTTCCTAATCGTCGGAATTGTCGGTCGCGTGCAGAATTGCCAGCTCAACCGGCGAATACTCACCGTTGTGACGATCGAGGCTGATGGGCTCACGCGGAAGCAGTGGAGGTTGAGCGAGGAAGCGCGGGTTGTTACCGCGGTGAGGTTGTGCGGCGTGCACGATGAAGGGATGGCATAGGTAAACGGTACCTGCTTCGCCGACGGCCAATGCCTCCGGTCGATGCGCTGAAGTGGCAAAGCCGTCTGTTGCCAATTCTCGTAAAGTGAGGCCGGCATCGCCTGCGGGGGCGAGCTGTCGTGCGATGTCGCGATGTGAGCCGACCCGAATGCGCGTCGGCGCGTCATTCTGCTCAACGTCCGAGAACAGAAATAACATCAACAGAGCGCGGCCGCGGCTGCTCACGTTCACGCGCCATTCCATGAAATCAGGCGTGTCGTATCCGAAGCTCACGTCGACGTGCCAGCCATCGTCACCTGGCGCCTCGGTCGATGGAAAGCGAATCGGGAAGGTGCCCAGCGTGGCACGAGGAAGCCATCGTCCCGGCCCGACGAGCTGATCGAACGCCCGGTGCAGAGCCGGCGTATTCGCAGCTTCGCGGAACGGAGCCTGGCCGAACTGATTCAGTCGGATGACTGGACGGGTCCACGTCGAGCGATCATTGGGATCGCATCCTGTTGCCTGCCAGAGAAGCGTGCGCGCCTGTTCGGCGGTTTCACGGGAGAACGCGTGGTTCACGCGCACAAAGCCATCGCGAATGAACGAGGCAATCTCGGCGGCACTCAACGCCGACGTGGGTTCAACGGACATCAGTTAGCTCGATCAGATCACAAGCGCAGAGTGAATACGCGATTCATCTCGTCGCCGCAAGACGATAGTTACATCCGGACGTATACTTGCCGCCCCTGAATTCGACAGGTAGAGCACACGATGAAACGTTATGGCGTCACCGCCCTGGCAGCATTGATCTGGCTGACGGCACCAGTTGTATCCCACGCCGCCGCCGAGCCCACGCCGCCGGCGGAGCAGGAAAAGCGCGACAGCAAGGAGACGGACAAGCAGGAGAAGCCGAAGCCCGAGTCGAAGCTGTGGACCTCGCGCCATCAAATTCGCCTGGGCGGCAGGGCCATCGACTACGAAGCCACGACCGGCACGCTGCTCATGAAGAACGCGCAGGACGAGCCGATCGCGCTGTTTGGGTTCACTGCTTATGTTCGTCAGGGGCAGGACGCGCGCACGCGCCCGATCGTTTTTGCATACAACGGCGGCCCGGGTTCGGCGTCGGCGTGGTTGCACATGGGCATTCTCGGCCCGCGTCGTGCCGTGATCGAAGACCTTGCGAGCAATACGCGCGGGCCCTTCAAGCTCGTGGACAATGAGTATGCTTTCCTCGATCGCGCCGATCTGGTGTTGATCGACCCGGTTGGTACCGGCTTTTCGCGGCCGGCCGGCAAGGCCGAGGGCAAGCAGTTCTGGGGCGTGGACAACGACATCAAGTCGGTCTCCGACTTCATCGTGCGCTATCTCGGTGAGTACCGGCGCTGGGCCAGCCCGAAGTTCGTGCTCGGTGAAAGCTACGGTGGCATTCGCACCGGGGGTGTGACCTACGACTTGCTGACTCGTCACAACGTCGCGCTGAACGGCATCATTCTGGTTTCGCCTTATCTGGACTTTGTCGGCGGCACGGCCGGCCTGAACACCGATGCGGGCGACGCGAACTTCCTCTCGACCTATGCCGCGACGGCCTGGTATCACAAGGCGCTCAACCCGCAGCCGCCTGAGCTGCTGCCGTTCTTGCGCGAAGTGGAGCAATGGATCGACGCCGTCTATCACCCGATCCTGTACAAGGGAGCGCGAGCGACGCCGGAAGAGCGTCGAGCTGCACTCGAGGGTCTCGCGAAGTACACGGGTGTGAGCGCTTCGTACTGGGATGCGGCGAACTTGCGCGTGGACGAGAATCGTTTCCTGCAAGAGTTGATGCGTGCACAAGGCAAGACGATCGGTCGCATCGATTCACGCTTTGCCGGCGGCATGCCGAACAAGCTCGCGGAGGACACCGCGTTCGATCCCTATGCCAGCGCCGTCGCGCCCGCCATCGTCGCCACGTACAACGCTTACGTTCGCGACGAACTGAACGTGCGCTCGGACCAGAAGTACGAGCTGTCTGCGGGTCTGTACAGGGATTGGGACCAGACTCACGTGCAACCCGATACCAACGGTCAGAAGGTTCCGTACGCGAACGTGTTGCCCGATATCTCCTATGCGATGACCATGAACCCGAAGATGAAAGTGCTGGTGCAGTCGGGCTACTTCGATCTCGCGTGTCCGTACGGCACGGTGAATCACGCGATCGATCAGCTCAACATCACGCCGGAGCTGCGGCGTAACGTGCGTCTCGAGTACTACGAAGCGGGGCACATGATGTACGTGCACCCGGGCTCGATGGGCAAGTTCAGCGACGATATCAAGACGTTCATCGACGAGAACGCGAAGTAACCCACTGCAGCTTCCCGGAGGCGCAATGTCTCCGGGGAGCTTTCACTCGAACCTGCACAGTCGCGAAGCAATTGCACGCACGCGTCGCTCTCGCGTGCACCTTCGTTAGTGCCCTGTTTTCGAGCGGCGCCCCTGGCTGAGCTCGTCTCGCTTCGTCCACAACAATCTGAATTCCTCGAAGCAAAGCGCGCCGCTGAGGTCGTAGGCAGCTCGCGCTTCACAGTGGTGCGCCCGCCTGAAAGCACCCTGGCATACAAGATGCTTGTATGAGTGCATGCACGGTCCGCGCTCTGGTCGGCGCGGCGTGCGTGGCAAAGGAGCATCCATGCAAAAGAAACATCGAGCAGGCAGGTGATCGGCGCTAACAACCTTAGAAATAGGGGCCGCGCTGCATTGTCCGTGCTTCAGGGAGGTCAGTCATGTCGAATGTCACGTCTTGTCTCTCGCTGCGTGTTGCTGTTTCCAGAGTACTTGGTGCTGCACTGACTTGTGCGGCGCTGGCTGCGCTCAATGCCGAAGCGCAGGAGTCATCCACGATGGAAGGTCCGATTGATTCTGTGACTGTCACCGGCACTCGTATTGCGCGTGACGGCTACGATGCGCCAACGCCGGTGAGCGTGCTCGGCGCGGAGGAGATTCAGACGGCCGGTACTGCGAACGTTGCCGACTTTGTAAACACCCTGCCTTCCGTGGTCGGCAGCGCGACGGCCTCCAATTCGTCCGGCGCCTTGAGCAACGGGCAGGCCGGCATCGCCGCGCTCAATCTCCGTTCGCTCGGCACGAATCGCACGCTGGTGCTGCTGGATGGTCAGCGGTCGGTGGCTTCCGCGTCGACCGGCGCTGTCGACATCAACACGTTTCCACAAGCGCTGATCCAGCGGGTGGAAATCGTCACAGGCGGTGCTTCAGCGGCGTATGGATCCGATGCAGTTGGTGGCGTCGTGAACTTCATCCTCGATCGCGACTTCACGGGCGTAAAGACCGACTACGAGTATGGTGTCTCGACATACGACGACAATCCGAATCACACCTTCACGCTGGCCGCGGGCATGCCGTTCGCCGGCGGGCGGGGTCATGTGCTGTTCAGTAGTGAATACTTTACGCAGGAGGGCGTGCACACCATCGATCGCGACTGGAACGACAGCGGCTTCTTTCAAATCAACAATCCCAACTACACCGCAACCAACGGCCAGCCGTTTCGCCTCGTGCAGGCGGGGATCGGCCCCAGCCAGCACACGCCCGGCGGTTTGATCGTCAGTGGACCGCTGCGAGGGACTTACTTCGGTACGATCGATCCCGCAACCGGGCGCGCCACGGTCGGTCGGTTGGCGTATGGCACGACCAGCACCAGCAATCCATGGATGATCGGTGGCGACTGGCAGTACACGAGCCTCGGGCACCAGGGCAGCAACTCGCTGGCGCCCGACGAGGAGCGACGCACGATTTTCGGTCGAGCGAGCTTTGAGTTGACGCCGGCAGTGAGCGTGTTTGCGCAGGTGTCGCACAACGAGTACCAAGGGCTCAGCTACTATCAGCAGACACCCAACGTCGGGAACATCACGATCCGCGCCGACAATGCCTATTTACCGGCATCCATCGTTCAGCAGATCGCGCAGTACAATGCGGTGAACGATCCCGACATCACGTCCTTCGTCATGGGCTCGACCAATGCCGGCATTCCAGCTGCGGGCAGCGACAACAAGCGGGAGGTGAACCGGTATCTCATCGGCGCCGACGGCGATTTCACCTTGCTCGGCCGCGATTGGCGTTGGGACACCTATTTACAGCGCGGCGTCGCGAAGCTGGATGAGCAGCTCATCAACACCTGGAACAATGCGCGCATGGCGTTGGCGCAGGATGCCGTCGTGCATCCCACGACCGGGCAGATCGTGTGTCGCTCGTCGATTGCCGATCCAGGCAATGGCTGCGTGCCCATCAATCGCATCGGCATCGGCGGGGTGACGCAAGCCGCACTCGACTACATCATTCCCAGCAATCCGTATCGCGAGCAGGAGCTGACCCAGGATGTCGCCGCATTCAACTTTGCGACCAACGGTATTTTCAGCACCTGGGCCGGTCCGGTATCGCTTGCCTTTGGCGGCGAATGGCGCGAGGAAAAGATCGACGGCTTCGTCGAGCAGCAGTATCAGACGGGTTGGCTATACGGCAACTATCTGGTCACCAGGGGCGGCTATCGCGTCACGGAGGGCTATGTCGAAACCGTGGTGCCGCTGTGGCAGGGGCTGGATTTCAACGGCGCGCTGCGCTTCACCGATTACAGCATCTCCGGCAATGTCGAAACCTGGAAGGCGGGCCTGACCTATCAGCCGCTCCAGGACCTGAAGTTTCGCGTCACGGGCTCCAAGGACATTCGCGCACCGAATCTCAATGAGCTGTTCGCCGCGGGCACGGCGCGCACCAATACGGTCAACGTGCCCCCGAGCAATCAAGCAGTGCAATTCGTACAGAAACAGACCGGCAGTCTGGCGCTGGTGCCGGAACAGGCCGAGTCGCTCGGCATTGGCGTGGTCGTCACGCCGTCGTTCGCGCCGGGGCTGGCGTTCTCCGTGGACTATTTCGACATCGAGATTCAAGACGCCATCGGCACGGTTACGGCACAGAACACAGTTGATCTATGTTTCGAGCAGAATGTGCAATCTTTCTGCAACAACATCAGCTACATTACTGTCGGCGACGTACAGCAGATCGCGGAGATCCTGCTCGTGCCGTTCAATTTCGCCAGTCAGCGAACCAAGGGCCTGGACATCGAGGCCAGCTATCGGCTCGCTTTGGGGCATGGGGACCTGTCGCTGCGTGCACTGGCGACGCACTACATGGAGAACGTCACCGACAATGGCATCGACTTTCCGATCGACTATGCCGGTGTGAACCAGGGGGCCAATGCGACGCCGAGCTGGAGTTATCGCCTCAGCGCCACTTATGCCGTCGACACGTTGTCGTTTACGCTGATCGGGCGCGGCGTGAGTAGTGGCGTTTATAACAACTCGTTCATCGAGTGCACCAGCAACTGCCCGGCGTCGACGGTCGAGCATCGCACGATCGACGAGAACGACATCGGCGGCGCGTTTTATCTGGACGCGTCAACAACGTACTCGTTCACCGTGGGGCCGGCCAACGCCGAGGCGTTCCTCACCATCCGCAACCTGCTCAACACCGATCCGGAGCTGGTGGGCAACGGACCCGATGGTAACAACACCCCGGCTTATCCACAGACCAATCGCGTGCTGTACGACACGATGGGCCGGACGTTCCGGCTCGGGCTGCGGATGTCGTTCTAACAATCCAACCAAGAAGCAACGGAGATCAACGTGACCAAGACGAGTATCGGAATCCTGACCGCTTTGTTCGCACCGGCGGTGCTGGCGCAGGCGGCGCCCGAGCTGAAGCAGGCGACGCTGGCCGGCGTCGACAAGCGCGCCAAGCTGGTTCAGGAAATGGTGGATTCCATCTACAGTTTCGCCGAGCCCGGCTTCCAGGAATTCCGCACTTCCGAATACATCACCGGCATTCTCGAAAAGAACGGCTTCAAGATCGAGCGAGGCGTGGCTGGTATTCCCACCGCGTGGACTGCGAAGTGGGGCAGCTCCGGGCCGTTGATCGCTCTGGGTAGCGACATCGATGCGTTGCTCGGGTTGTCGCAGGTGCCGGGTTCTGCGGCCATCACGCCGCAGGTGACGGGCGCGCCCGGACATGGCGAAGGTCACAACTCCGGCATGCCGGCGATCGTCGCTGCAGCGCTGTCCGTCAAGGAAGTGATGGAGAAGAACAAGATCCCGGGCCGCTTGATGATCTGGCCGGGAGTCGCCGAGGAGCTGCTGGGAACCAAGGCATTCTACGTGCGCGCCGGGCTGTTCAAGGACGTCGATGGGTCCATCTTTACGCACGTGAGCAAGGACCTGAGCACCTCGTGGGGACCGGCCAACAACAATGGCGTGGTGTCGGTCGAATACACGTTCAACGGCAAGACGGCGCATGCGGCGGGCTCGCCGTGGTCGGGTCGCAGCGCGCTCGATGGTGTCGAGCTCATGAACATCGCCTGGAACATGCGGCGCGAACACCTGCCGCTCACGCAACGCTCGCACTACGTGATTACCAACGGCGGCGGTCAACCGAACGTCGTTCCGGGCGTCAGCACCGTCTGGTATTACTTCCGCGATCAGACCTTCGGGGCAGTTCGCGATCTCTACGAGACTGGCAATACCATCTCGGAGGCGGCCGCGAAGGCCACCGGCACGACGGTCCAGCGTCGCTTGCTCGGCTATGCCGCGCCGAACTTCGGCAACAAGCCGCTGGCCGAAGCGGCGTACGAGAACATGAAGGCCATCGGCATGCCGCAGTGGAGCGACGACGATCAGGCGTTCGCGAAGGCGGTGCAGGAAGCCAACGGCTTCAAGGTGGAGAAGCTCGCGACCGAAGTCGCCCCGTTGCAGACTCCCGAGTCCAAGGAGAACGCCATGCGCGGCGGTTCGGACGACATCGGCGACATCATGTGGACGGTGCCGACGATCACGATTCGCTTCCCGTCGAACATTCCCAACACCATTGGCCACAACGTCACGTCTGCCATGGCGATGGCGACACCGATCGCTCACAAGGGCGCGGTGACGGGTGCGAAGGCGGTGGCGCTTACGGTGATGGACATGGTGACGACACCGGCGCTGCTCGTAAGCGCCAAAGACTACTTCAACAACGTGCAGCTCAAGGACGTGAAGTACGATCCGGTGCTGGCACCGGAGGATCAGCCGGCCATTCATCTCAACAAAGAGTTGATGGAGCAACTGCGTCCGCAGATGTCCAAGTACTACTACAACCCGAAGAAGTACAGCAGCTACCTCGAGCAGCTCGGTATCGCCTATCCGGGCGGCCCAGCGAGCGGAGCAGCGGCGGGCGTATCTCCGAAATAGCGCAAGTGACGCCGGCGTCTCGATGGCGCCGGCGTCGCGGTTTCGGCGCGGTGCTGGTGCTGCATGCGCTACCATCGTGGCATGAACAACGTTCACTCGCTATTGACCCTGCTAGGCATCGAGCATCCCATCATTCAAGCGCCCATGGCGGGCGTGTCGACGCCAGCGCTGGCGGCTGCGGTGTCGAACAGCGGCGGCTTGGGCTCGCTGGGTTTGGGCGCGAGTAACGTCGAGCAATCCCGTGCGGCGATTCGGGCGACGCGAGCGCTCACGCCGCGGCACTTCAACGTCAACTTGTTCTGTCATCGTCGGGCGACGGCTGACGCCGCGCGCGAAGCGGCCTGGCTGGCTCGTCTGGAGCCGCATTTCGCGCAGTTCGGAGCGAAGGCACCGCCGGCCTTGCGGGAAATCTACGAGACGTTCGTCGACAACGAGCCCATGCTGACGATGCTGCTGGAAGAGCGGCCGGCGATCGTGAGCTTTCATTTCGGCTTGCCATCGCCGGTATGGATCAAGGAGTTTCGTGCAGCAGGCATCGTGACGCTGGCCTGCGCGACGAATTCAGAAGAGGCAGCGCTGTGTGAGCGCGCCGGTGTGGATGCGATTGTTGCGCAGGGTGTGGAGGCGGGCGGCCATCGCGGTGTGTTCGAGCCTGAGCGGGGCGACGATGGCATCGGTACATTCACTTTGGTTCGAATGCTGGCAAAGCAATGCAGTCTTCCCATCATCGCCGCGGGCGGCATCATGGATGGGCGAGGAATCGTCGCTGCACTGACCTTGGGTGCGGTCGGCGTGCAGATGGGTACCGCGTTCGTGCTTTGTCCCGAGTCTTCTGCGAACGCTGCGTATCGAGAACAAATGAAGAGCGAGCGCGCCCGACACACCAGCATTACGGCTGCAATTTCCGGTCGTAGCGCGCGAGGTCTGCCGAATCGGATGTATGAGCTCCTCAGTGAGGGGGCGCCAGCGCTACCGGACTACCCGATTGCCTATGACGCCGCCAAGGCGCTGCACGCGGCGGCGAGTGCGAAGGGCAATCATGACTTCGCGGCTTATTGGGCGGGGCAAGGGGCGCCGCTCGCTCGCGAGTTGCCCGCGGCCGTGCTGATGAGGCAGCTCGTGCAAGAGTGGCGTGCGGCTGGCGGCATCGAATAATCGAGTGAGCTCAAGCGGACGCGGCTGAATGGATCGGAGCGCTCTGTAACGATCGCTGTCGAGGTGCCGCGCTCGATTCGCGTTCGATGAGCGTGCACGGCAAGACCTTCTGCGTTCGTTTGCTATCGGTCCCATCGCCGGCGATTGACGCAGCATGCAGCATGCGGATCGCGCTTTGTGCCATCTCGGCAATGGGCTGGCGTGCCGTCGTGATCGCGGGCGAAACGATCGATGCAATGGGCGTGTCATCGAAGCCTACGATGGTGAGATCGTCCGGCACGTTGAGATGATGGCGATGCGCGACCGAGATCGCAGCGGCGGCCATGTCGTCGTTGCAGGCGATGATGGCGGTGCACTCGCTGAACGAGCTGAGAATGCGCTCGCTGGCTTCCAGTCCCGATTGGAAGGTGAAATAGCCTTGCTCGACCGGGGCCTCGCGGATTCCCGCCGCCGCCATCGCTCGCAAATGTCCGCGCAGGCGTTCGGTACCGCCCTTGGACGCCGGATCGCCGGCGATGAAGCTGATGTGACGATGGCCGAGCTCGATGAGCCGCGTCGTCATGCGGCCGGCGATGTCGAAGTGATCGGCCGACACGCTGAACGGATGAATTTCTAAATTCGCCGGGGAGATCGCGACCCAACGCGCGTTCGCCTCCTGCAGCAGCTCGAGCACGTCGGGGGCGTCGCAGGCGGGCGAGGGCAATAGGAACGCGGTGACGCCACTGCGCAGCAGCGATTCGATCTCGGCGGTGCGGTCATGCGTGTCGGCGTCGGCCGTCAATGTGAGCTGCATGCCGAGCTTGCTGGACTCTTTCAGCGCGCCCGTCAGTAGCTCGCTCAAAAAGGCCTGGCTGGGATTGGAATACACCAGGGCGACGCGCGACGGCCCGGAGCCGGCCAATGCACGGGCGGAGACATTCAGCCGATAGTTGAGTTTCTTGACCGCCGCAAAAACGCGCTCCTGCAGCGGAGCACGTACCAGATGTCCACCCCGCAGGACCCGAGAAACGGTCATGCGGGAGACGCCGGCTTCCTCTGCCACATCGTCGATGGTGACTTCTTGTAGCTGACGGCGGGGGCGCCGTTTGTCCTGCGTAGCCAGCGTTGTCTCCGCCTGAATAGACCGCAGCGCGAGGATGCGCTGCGGCTCGGCGGGGCGTCAAGGCTCGGTTGACAGCGAGGGTCAATGGCCCGTGGCGACCGCGCTGCGCGTGGCGGCCAGGAACGACTCGGCGGCTTCCCGGCCCATGTATTTATAAAGCTCGCGCTGCTCGACTCGCCGCAGATCGACGACGATCATGCCGTCGACCACATCGCTGAAGTTGGCATCCACGTTGAAGCCGACGACGCGCGCGCCGAGCTTCAGATATTGGCGCAGCAGCACCGGCACGCCCTTGCCATCGGGCTCGATCTTTTTTTCCATTCAGCTGCGACAAGGCCGTCGAGATCGCCGAGGCCGGCTAGGTCGCCGCTCAAGGCCGCCAGCGAGTGCGTACGACGGAACGGCCGCCGCGGTTTGATCAATTGCGCCAGCTGGTTGTCGAAGCAGCGCCGTTTGATGAAGTCCACCAGCAGCGCCTGCGAGTGGGGTCGGTACTCGGCGCTCATGCTCACCGGACCGAACAGCACGTGATAGCGCGGATGCCGGACGACGTATTGGGCAATGCCTTTCCACAGCAGCAGCAGAGCGCCGAAGTTACGTTGGTGCTCCGGCACGATGAAGGAGCGTCCGAGCTCCAATGCGTTGCCGATGGCACGGAGGAAGGGTGCGCCGTATGAAAACAATGAATGCGTATAGAGGCCGTGACGGCCGTGCTTGGCCAGAATCTCGTCCACGTGGCCGATTCGGTACGCGCCGACGATCGTGCGTTTCTGCGAATCCCACGAGAACATGTGGACGTAGTGCTCGTCGTACTTGTCGAGGTCGCGGCTGCGCCCGGTACCTTCATCCACCGCGCGGAACGCGATCTCACGCAGGCGGCCGATCTCACGCAGGGTCCAGGGAATCTGCTCTGCTCGAGCAAACATCACCTGCGTGCCCTGGCTGGAGGCGAGTACGTTCTGTGGCGGCAGATTGTTGATCTCCGCTTCGAGCAACGCAGTGCTGACGGGCTCGGCGGGCGGCTCCGGCGTGCGAGTGATCCGTCGTTGCACAGTGCGGTGAGCTTCCAGTGCGTACGTGCTCAATCGCAGTGAGCGAGCAAGTGACGCATCGTCAGCTTCAGCGGCAAGCGTGCTTGCCTTGATGGCACGGCCCACGGTGACCGGGATCAAGTGATTGCGTTTGTTGAGCAGCTCGTGCGACAGCATCACGGTACGCATGCGCGGGTGGAGCAGGCCGAGTGTCTGGAAGATCGAGCTGTTGCCGCCGCCGAAGTGCAACGGCACGACCGGGCATTCGCACATCCTCAGGAAGCGCGCGGCGGTCGGATTCCATAGCGGATCGCAGACTCGGCCATTGGAAAGATGCAGATGAGACACGGCGCCGGCCGGAAACAGGACGATCAATCCGCCATCGTGAACGTGTCGAAGCGCGGCGCGCATGCCGCGGACGTTGGCTTTCGCCGCACGCGAGCCACCGAACGCATCGACAGGAATGATCGCGTCTCGCAGCTCGGGTATCCGTTGCAGCAGCTGATTGCCGATGAGCTTGCTGTCGGCTCGCAAGTCGAGCAGCAACTGAATCAGATACAGCCCTTCGAGCCCGCCGTAGGGATGATTCGCCACGATCGCGACCGGGCCGCACTTGGGAATGTGCTCGAGCTGGGCCAGCTCCAGCTCGAAACGAACTTGCAATATTTCGAGCGCCTCGCGCGCGAACTGCGCCGGCGATAGATCGCGCCCGGCAAGCTGTCGGTGAATGTTGGCCAGTCGCTGAAACGCAAGCGCTCGCTCGGCGACATTCAGAAGGAGAGGACCGACTGCCGGAACGCGCTTCAGCGGCCCTGTGAGTTCGAACGGTGACGCGGAGATCGGCATCGATCAATCAAGCTCACGCCTTGGATGGCGCGTAACTTAGTCGGCCAAGATGACAGTCGCATTGCGTAGTTGGGGAATGGGCGAAATATGCGACGCCGGGCACAGCTCGATGTGCCGGCCGATGTGGGAGGCGGCCGTCAGTTGGGCACAGAGGTGTGCTTGAATGGCGCCTTGGCGTAGGTGTTCGAGGGCGCCGGCATTTCGTGAGCGGGCGCGCCGCCGCCGTCGTCATCCGTCGAGCTGATCATTCTGATCCTCAGCTCGGCATAGGTTTTTACCAGCGAGCTGCGCACCGCTTCCTCATCGGTGTCCATGAGCTGCGCGATCTCGCTATGTTTCTTGCCGAGCTTGAAGTGGCGCAGGATCTGATAATCACGCTGTGGCAGTTCCTGCAGATAGCGCTCCATCGTGGCTTCCTCGAAGGGGCGCGACTGGAAGCCGAGTCGGGACAGCTCGTTGACGGCGCGGTCGATGATGGGGCGCGCATCGGCATCGTCCGAGTCGGTGGCCGAGAGCTTGCGAAGATCGGCGGCGGTGCGGTCCAGGATGCGACTGACCTGATCGCCGGGCAGTCCCAGGTCGTGGGCGAGCCGGGCGCTGGTGGTGGACTCGGCCCCCCGAGACCCTCGGACCCACTCCAGCCAGTGGCGCACTGTGCGTCGCAGCGACCTCATCTCTTCTTCGAATGCCGGCATTGGGCTTGGCCTTGGCTTGAGGTATATAACGCCAACACAAAGCCTAGATTATTTCGGCAGTAATTCACAATACGTGTGACAGGCGTTTTTGCCTGCCCGATGGCCCCCCAACTGCAGAAGATAGCGACGATGTTTGCAATGTTGAGCAAGGTGGCGGTGGCGGCGCAGCTCCGCGACCTCGGCGTGAAACGTGGCGGCGTGTTACTCGTACATACGTCCTTCCGCGCCGTTCGCCCTATCGAAGGCGGACCGTTGGGTTTGATCGAGGCGCTACGCGATGCACTGGGGCCCGACGGTACTTTGGTGATGCCGTCGTGGACTGAGCTGGATGACGAGCCGTTCGAGGCAGCGACGACGCCAAGTGCGCGAGATCTTGGCGTCGTTGCGCAAACGTTCTGGCGACTGCAGGGCGTTCGTCGCAGCGATCACTTTCATGCGTTTGCGGCCGCGGGTCCACAGGCCGAGATCATTACTGCTGATCCTTTGCCCCTGCCGCCGCATATTCCGGCCAGTCCGGTGGGGCGAGTGCATGACCTCGATGGGCAGGTGCTGTTACTCGGTGTGGGCCACGATGCCAACACCACGCTGCATCTGGCGGAGCTGATTGCCAACGTTCCCTATCGAACGCCGAGCTATTGCACCGTGCTGGAGAACGGCCGTGCGACTCGCGTCGACTACGGTGAGAACAATCACTGTTGCGCGCGCTTTGCCCTGGCAGATGAATGGTTGCGAGGCCGAGGGCTGCAGGCGCAGGGGCGGGTAGGACAGGCTCATGCTCGCCTGGCCAATTCGCGCGACATCGTCAGTGTCGCGCTCCAATACTTGTGCGTGAACCCGCTGTTATTTCTTCATCCCGTCGGCGCGGGATGTGAGGAGTGCGAAGCAGCTCATCAAACGGTCTGCGCGACTCCTTTCATCAAGAACACGGGTTGATTGGCGGCCTTCGATGACACGCTGATCCATTGCCACGCGTCGATGGTCTGCGGCAGCTCCGCGCCGCTCTCATCGATCAGCTCGCAGCCGCTGCTGTGATGACTGACGCTTTGCGCCGCGGCGTCTGCCGATGGAAATGAGCCGACGAAGTCGTCGTTGAGCCATAGCTCACAACTCATGGCATCGCCACTGGCAGCTCTGATGGTCAGCGTTCCGGCGGGAATGACAGTGGCGTACATGAGAACCTCCGTCCGCTTGGTGTCGCTGTTGTCGGAGGTCAAACCATATGCCTGCTGCCGTTCATTTTACAATCGGTTTTCCGTAGGAGAACGGCGACAATTCGCGTCGGCGCATCAAAGCAACGTGTCAGAGGGCGCCGGGAGGGCAGCGCATAACGTCTGTTATGCGTGGCAGGGACGTGAGATTACGAGGGGTTAGCGAACGATGCGCGGCTGGATATCGTCTCCGGTCGCCGCGCGTCGCGCTTGTTGCTCGTACGCGCCATTCGCTCGAATGACGCGTACTCGCCAGCTTACTTCTTACCGTTCTTGCCCTTGGGCTCGTCCTTGGCCTCTTCAGTGAGCGCCTTGTCGAGTTCGGGCAGCACCGGCAGGTCCTTTTCGTCCTGCAGCAGCGGCTTGAGCTGCTCGTGCAGCTTGCCGGCCAGCGTGTGGGTCTCGGTGTAAGCCGTGACCAGCTTGGCGTTCTTGTCGTTGGCCTTGGTGAGCTGCTCCTCGGTCTGCTGCTTTTCCTTGCGCAGCGAGGCCATGTTGCTCTCGGCCTGACGGCGGCCCTCGGCTTCGTCCTGCTTCTCTTTGCGCAGCGCCTTGAGCTTCTTCACGACGTTCTCGGGCGTGTCGGCCAGCGCGGCATTGATGGCCTTGACCGTCTTGTCCTTCTCGGCCACGACGCTCTTCATCTGCTGCATTTCTTTGGTGAAGTTGGCGCGCTCGATCTCGATCTGACGAGTAGCGCTGTCCTGCGCGACGCGGATCTCCTCGGCGGAGGCCACGGCGATGGCGCGAGCCTTCTCGGCGATCTGCAGCTTTTTCTCCATCTCGGTAATCGCCGTCTTGGCTTCCTGACGCGCGACAGCGACGCTCGAGTCGGCCTCGGCAATCTTCTTGATGACGGCGTCAAGCGCTACTTTGAGTTCTTCCTGAGAGCAGTTGGGATCCAGCTTCAAGGCGTCGGTCGCCGACCGCATCAAAATCTGCTTGCTGATCGCAAGCTCTTTCCAAACTTTCAACTGCAGCTCAAGTTGCGCTTGTTCCACATTCACTTCCTGGGGTTGTTGGTTACGGGGAGTAGACAAAACGTAGCTCGCCAATAAAGGCCAATAATCGGGCAGATCAGGCAAAGGGATTTTTTCGGGGCGCGGATTGTATGCCAAAAAGCGGCCGCGTGGACCGCCTCTAACACGGGTTTCACCGCGAAATTCGACTCAATGTGGGCTCAGATTCGCACTCAATTCGCTGCCACTTCGTCCGATGCCGGTCTCACGGATGTCACCGAGGCCCTTCCGGGTGCCTGCCCGAGGTGGGGCTCGGCCTGCAAAATCCAAGGCTTACGCGAAAAATTTGTTGCTCGTCATAGGTGGCGCGCCCGCCTCCGGATGGGGCCTCCGGGGCCAGGCTGGCGTCCGAATAATCCGTTGGACCCCTGTCAGGCCGGCAGCGCGCCGGCGATCTGAACCCGGTTCCGACCTGACCTTTTTGCATCATAGACGGCCGCATCCGCGCGAGCGATCAGGTGTTCGCCCCAAACGCCGAGGGTGTCGCTGGTTGCCACCCCGATGCTACAGGTCACCTGGATGGGCGGGCCGAAGCCCTCGACCCGCACGTCGGCGACCCGATTGCGGATGCGTTCGGCGATCGGCCCGGCCGCCGCGATGTCGGCGCTGCTCAAAATGACCACGAATTCCTCGCCGCCATAGCGCCCGATGACATCCGACTGACGCAGCTCGGCGTGAATGGGCCCGATGACGGCCCGCAGACAGGCATCGCCGGCCTGGTGACCCCGGGTGTCGTTGATCTCCTTGAAGTGATCCAGGTCGATGAACAACAGGGCGATCGGCAGGCCGCGGGCACGGGCACGCAGGCAGGCTGCTTCCAGGCGCTCCACCAGTGAGCGCCGATTCAGCACGCCGGTAAGAGGATCGGTCTGCGCGCGTTTCTCTGCATCCGACAGCGCGAGCCGCTGATCGCGCAGTCGATCCGCGACGCCTAGGGCGATCAGTACCGCGGCGGCGACCATCGACAGGGGCAGGCCGTAATACAGCAGCCCTTCAGCGCCTTCCGGATCGGTGAGGAGCAGGCGGACGGCTGTGGCAATGGTGAATCCTTCCAGCAATCCCCAGGCGATCAGGAACCAGCCCGCGGCCCGGTTGTTCCGCTGCCAGGCGAGGAACGAGACGACCAGCGTGAATAGCGCCGATCCCAGGAACACCAGATTGCCGATCGCGGCGACGACGACGCCTAGCCCGATCTCCTGCGCGACATTGGCAAAGGCCAGCACCACGAAGGTGATCGCCAGCCAGCGGAAGATCGCATGGACTTTCGGAGAATAGAGCCGCAGCTCTGCGATCTCACGCACGAACAGACACGCGGCCGCGCCGCTCAGTGCTGCTGTGACATTCCATGTATATGACATGACCGGCGCGCCCAACTGGAGCACCGGCCACTCGAAGCCCTGACCGGACAGGTATGCGACATATAACGCCTGCAGGGAGAACAGCGTCGCGTACAACAGCAGCAGGCGGTCGGAAAGCACCAGCCAGATCAGCAGGGATGAGCAGGCCATCGCCAGCAGAGCACCGAATGCGAGCGCGATCATGCGTGCGTGCTCGGCCCCGGTCGCGAGCGTTTGCTCGAGGGTCGACACGGCGAATTGCAATCCTTCCCAACGCTGGCCCTGGGGATCGACGCGAACGTACAGCACCTGGTCTTTGGCGAGCCGATGGGGGAGCGCGAGCACCATCTGATGCAGGCCGCGAAAGCCGGGCAGGAAAGTGGCCGTTCGCAACAGCACGGGGCGGCCGTCTTCCAAGGTGTAGGCCTGAATTTGCAGGGTCCGGCTCTTGCTGATGTTGAGGGTCGGAACCGAGCCGGGCGTGGAGTTTTCTTCGGCGCGCAGTCGTAGCCAGAACGCGTGGTCGCGCTGGCGGGCGGCGCTGAAGTCGAAAGTTTGAAAGCGCAAATCGAGCGTGCCGCTGCTCAATTCTTCGATGCTCACATCGCCCGTCGCCGCGTCGAGCATCTGGATTTGCAGGGCCCCGCTGGCAATGACAGCGCCGGCAGCGCTGCTCACGCACGGCACGGCCAGCAGGCAGGCGCCCAGCGCCACCAGCCACGTGGCCAACCACTCACGCACGATTTGCCTCCCCTCCGATGACGTCCCAACGGTGCCGGTCGCGGCTTCCCCCCGATGGAAACGGCTCGCATGCTAACACGGCCGGCGCTGCGCCCCATTTATGACATCCAAACCGGTGCGCTCAGCGAACATCGGTTCAGGTTGTCACCTGGGTCTTGACATGTCCTGGACGAGCAAAATTTGCCGATGTGCCTGGCTGGCGGCACTGATCGCGGGTGGGACGCCGGTCTCCACGCTCGCCCAGCAAACCTGGGATTTCCGGGTGTTCCTGGATCAAAAAGAGATCGGCACGCATCGTTTCGACCTGATCGAGCGCGATGGCGAGCGTGAGCTCGTCAGCCAGGCGCGCATGACGGTCAAGCTGTTGTTCGTGACCGCATACACCTACGAGCATCACGACGTCGAGCGTTGGCATGACGACTGCCTGAGCACGCTGTCGTCGACCACCAATGACAATGGCGAGAAACATCGGGTCGACGTGCAGCGACGCGACGGCGTGACGGTCGTGCAAACGCTCGAAGGCACCCAGCGCCTGGGCGAATGCGTGCTGACGTTTGCTTACTGGAATCCCGCGATGTTGCAGCAGACGCAGCTGCTCAACTCACAAGACGGCGAGCACGTGAAGGTGAAGATCACCGATGCGGGCGCCGACTCCATTGTCGTGCGCGGCGTGCAGACGCCGGCGCGTCGCTATGAGCTGCGCAGCCAGAAGCTGTCGATCGATCTGTGGTATTCGCAGCAGCAGCAGTGGCTGGCGCTGGAATCCAAGACCGAGCGCGGCCAGAAGCTGATTTATAAGTTGAAATAGGAGCGGGCGACGGCTCGCCGCCCGCTCGCAGCCCCGGCTTACGCTGCGTTGGACGCCGCGATGAATTGCTGAGTGTGGAAGTCGGAGTCGCCCAGTGTCAGATCGATGGCGGTCAAGCGTTTGAAATAATGACTAACCATCAACTCCTCGGTCATGCCCATGCCGCCATGGAGCTGCACGGCTTGCTGACCGATGAAACGGCTCGCCTGACCGATGATTACTTTGGCTGCCGACAGCGCACGGCGCCGCTCGCCTGCATCCGGATCGACGCACTTGATCGCTGCGAGATAGCTCATCGAGCGGGCCTGCTCGCTGTGCAGGAACATGTCTGCCATCCGATGCTGCAGCACCTGGAATTTCGCGATCGGCTGGCCGAATTGCTTGCGATTCTTGGTGTAGTCGAGCGTCGTGACATTTACGGCTTTCATGATGCCCACGGCCTCTGCGCACAGGGCGCTCAGTGCATGGTCATGAGCCGCTTCGATCGCGGCGAACGCCTTGCCTTCCGCGCCCACGAGAGCGGAGGCGGGCACCGACACTTTTTTCAGCTCGATGTCGGCGGCGCGCAGTCCATCGATCGTGCCGTAGTCCTTGACCGTGACGCCGGCAGCTTTGGGGTCGACACGGAAGACGCTGATGCCATCGGTGTCGTCGGTGCTTCCGCTGGTGCGAGCGCTGACGAGTAACTCGTCGGCGGCGCCAGCGCCGATGATTACGTTCTTGAGACCGTCGATCACGTAGCCGTTGGATGTCTTCTCTGCGCGCGTCGCGACCTGATCGATCTCACCACGAGTCTGTGGCTCTTGATGGGCGAGGATGACGATGCGCTCGCCGGAGGCAATCGTCGGCAGCAATTGCTCGGCCGCGGTTTTGTCGCCCAGCCGAGTCAGAAACACAGGGGTGACCACGGCGGCTGCCAGGAATGGCTCGACCACCAGTCCTTCGCCCAGGGCGTTCATCACCAGCATCGTTTCCACGGGCCCATTGCCCAAGCCGCCATGCTCTTCCGGAACATTCAGTGCCGTGAGGCCGAGATTCGCGAGTTCTTGCCACAGCTCGCGGCTCCAACCGGCCGGGCTTTGCAGAATGTCGCGCCGGGCTTCGAACGAATAGTTGTCCCGTACGAAGCGCTGCACCGTATCAGCCAGTAACTGCTGTTCATCGCTGAAATTGAAGTCCATGAGAGTGCTCGTCTTTATTAAAGACCCAGAATCATCTGGGCAATGATGTTGCGCTGAATTTCGTTGGAGCCGCCGTAGATCGTGACCTTGCGGACGTTGCAGTAGGTCGCGGCCAGCGGTGCGGCGTATTCGGGACCGGCGACGGTGGCGAGGTCGCCTTCCTCGATGGAACGACGCTCGAAGGGCAGGGCATAAGGTCCGACCGCGTACATCATCAGCTCCGAGAGCGCCTGCTGGATCTCGGTGCCCTTGATCTTGAGGATGGAGGCTTCCGGCCCGGGGGCGCGCTTCTCCGATTCAGCGGACAGTGCGCGCAGATTGGTGATTTCGAGCGCCATCAGATCCATCTCGACTTGCGCGACGCGCGCGGCAAACAACGGATCCTCCAGCAGCGGCCGGCCGTTCTTTGTTTCCTTGCGCGCGATGTCTTTCAAACGACCGAGCTCGCGCTTGGAGGCGCCGACACCGGCAATGTTGGTGCGCTCGTGGCCGAGCAGGAATTTGGCGTAGGTCCAGCCTTTGTTTTCTTCGCCGATGCGATTTTCCACCGGCACTTTGACGTTCTCGAACCAGACCTCGTTCACTTCGTGCGCGCCGTCCATCGTGATGATGGGGCGCACGGTGATGCCGGGCGTCTTCATGTCGATCAGCAGGAACGAGATGCCTTGCTGTTGTTTCGGGGCGTTCGGATCGGTGCGCACCAGGCAGAAGATCCAGTCGGCG
Organism: Steroidobacter cummioxidans; assembly: GCF_003104955.1. Classification (NCBI taxonomy): domain Bacteria; kingdom Pseudomonadati; phylum Pseudomonadota; class Gammaproteobacteria; order Steroidobacterales; family Steroidobacteraceae; genus Steroidobacter; species Steroidobacter cummioxidans. Next base: position 146,914 of record NZ_LSRW01000050.1, read on the forward strand.
TACTGACCGAGCGTGTTCCAGGTCTTCTGGCCGTTCACGATGTAGTGATCGCCCTGCCGTTCGGCGCGGGTCTTCAGCGACGCCAGATCGGAGCCGGCGCCCGGTTCGGAGTAGCCCTGACACCACCACACCTCGCCACTGATGATCCCAGGCAGGAAGCGCTGCTGCTGAGCCGGCGAGCCGAACGCCATGATTACGGGCGCCACCATCTTCAAGCCAAAAGGAATGGTCCGAGGTGCGCCGGCCGCGGCGGCCTCTTCATCGAAGATGTGCATTTCGACCGGACCCCAGTCCGGTCCGCCGAATTGCTTGGGCCAGCCCGGGGCGCCCCAGCCGCGCTGATACAGGAGCTTCTGCCAGCGGGTGTAATCCTGAGCCCGTAGCGCCAGGCCACTCTTGACTCGTTGCGCTATGTCCAGTGGGAGCTGATCTCGCATGAACTGGCGGACTTCGTCGCGAAACGCCAGCTCGGCGGGTGTGAAATTCAAATCCATGGAATAACCCTGATGTCTTGCTGTGCAGAAATGTAATTCTCGATGCAGACCGGAATCATAGGGGCTCGACCTTTCTATTCGCAACCGACCGCACCTTCGGCGCAGCTTCGCGGGTCTCGCGTTGTCAGTCCAGGTTTTCGCCGGAGGGTGCTTGCCCCAAACATACATGCTCACATACCTTCACGGACCGGCGGCTTGGTTGCGCAGTGCGAGATGTGATAATTTTTGAGCAGAACGGACGCCCGCACTGTGGAATCAGAGATGGGCGACAGACGAAGTGATGAGGGAGCCGAATCGCCGTGCGGCACGAAGCTGGGTTGGAGCTTCGCGATGCAGGAGCGAATTCCGGCTCACAAAGGACCAGTGGGGGAACGGGGAGCATGTCCCAGAAGCATTTCGATTTTTGGCCTGTCGGCCTGCCACGCAACATCACGGCGCCGGCCACCAATCTGTTTTACAACGTGGAAGTGTCCGCGGCCCGCTATCCCGACAAGCCGTATCTGATCTTTTTCGAAGCGCCGCTCAGCTACGGGCAGTTCAAGGATGAGGCCGAGCGCCTGGCGGGCTATCTCCAGCAGGACTGTGGCGTGAAAGCCGGCGACCGCGTGTTGTTGGTGATGCAGAACAGCCCGCAGTTCATCCTCACTTACTACGGGATCTTGCGCGCGAACGCAGTCGTCGTGCCGGTGAACCCGATGAGTGTCACGGCCGAGCTCGAGCACTATGTTCAGGACAGCGGCGCCAAGGTTGCCCTGGTGGCGCAAGAGGTTTATCCGCAGCTGCAGCCGCTGGTCGGCACACAGCTCGATCGCGTCATCGTCGCGGCGTATAGCGATTACATCAAACCGACGACGGACCTGCGCATGCCGGAGGTCGTGAGCGCGCCGAGGCAGCCGATCACAGATAAAGGCGTGACACTGTGGGTCGAGGCACTCGCGGCGAAGCGCACGCCGGGGCCGCTGACCACCGGGCCGGACGATCTTTGCGTCATTCCCTACAGCTCCGGCACGACCGGCCGGCCGAAGGGCTGCATGCTCAGCCATCGCAACGTAATGCACACCTTGCTCACCAACGCGTTCTGGTTCGGCGGCAACTCCGATACCAGTCAGCTGGTGGTGCTGCCGTTCTTCCATGTCACCAGCATGCAGGGTGGCATGAATGCGCCGATGTTCTACGGCGGCACCGTCGTGCTGATGTGCCGTTGGGATCGCGAAGTCGCGGCCGAGCTGATTCAGCGTTACAAACTGATGTCGTGGACCGCGATCGCGACCATGGTGATCGACTTCCTCGCGAATCCGAAGCTCGACCAATATGACTTGTCGTCGCTGATGCGCGTGTCCGGCGGCGGTGCGGCCATGCCCGCAGCGGTCGGCGAACGGTTGCAACAGCTGGTCGGCTCGCCGTACATCGAAGGCTACGGTCTGACCGAGACCATCGCGCCGACGCACGTCAATCCGCCGGACCGGCCAAAGCGTCAGTGTCTGGGCGTTCCCATCTTCAATACCGATTCGCGAGTCATCGACCCGGAGACGCTGCAGGAAGTGCCGCAGGGAACGGTGGGCGAGATCGTCACCCACGGACCGCAGATTTTCCAAGGGTATTGGCGCAACCCAACAGCCACGCAGGCGGCGTTCGTCACGCTCGACGGCAAGTCGTTTTTCCGGACCGGCGATCTGGGCTACGTCGATGAGGACGGCTATTTCTTCCTGGTCGACCGGCTCAAGCGAATGATCAATTGTTCGGGCTTCAAGGTGTGGCCGGCCGAGATCGAAGCGCAGATGTACAAACATCCGGCCATCCAGGAAGCCTGTGTGATCGCGGCCAGGGATCAGCATCGAGGCGAGACGGTGAAGGCCGTCGTGGTGCTGCGGGCCAGTCACAAGGGCAGTGTGAGCGAGGCAGAGATCATCGAGTGGACGCGCCAGAACATGGCGACTTACAAACATCCGAGGATCGTCGAGTTTGTCGAGGCGCTGCCCAAGTCGGCGACCGGCAAAGTTCAGTGGCGTCAGTTGCAGGAAGCGGAAATGGCGCGCGCGGCGCGAGCTCAATAGACATATAAGGCAGGAACTACCATGGCGACCAGAGCATCAGAAACGATTCGCATGATCGAGACGACCAGCCCGGCCCACGCAGCGGCGGCGCCCAAACCTCATGTGGGCAAGCAGGATCGGCACTTCGTTACCGCGTTGTCGCGCGGGCTGGATGTGCTGTCGTGCTTCCGTAGCGGCAGCCGGCTGCTGGGCAATCAGGACATCTCCGAGCGTTGCCGACTGCCCAAGTCGACTGTGTCGCGTCTGACTTACACGCTCACCAAGCTGGGCTATCTCCACTATGTGAAGGAGTCGGGCAAATATCGCTTGGGCACGGCAACGCTGGCGCTCGGCAGCGCGGTGCTCGGACGCTTCGAAGTGCGCGATCTCGCCCGTCCGCTGATGCAGGAGCTGGCGGATGCAACCGGCACGTCGGTCGCGTTGGGCGCACGGCAACGGCTCAGCATGGTGTGCGTCGAGGTTTGTAAGGGCAACGCCGTGCTCTCATTGAATATGGAAGTCGGCATGCGACTGCCGCTGGCGACTGCCGCGATCGGCCGTGCGTATCTTGCGGTTTGCAGCGACACCGAGCGCGCCGATCTGCTCGATCAATTGAAAGAGCTGGACCACCTGGCCTGGCCGAACTTGAAACAAGGCATCGACAAGGCGCTCGTCATGTATTCGGAGCTGGGCGTTTGCAGCTCGTTCGGCGAATGGCAGCCGGACGTGAACGGCATCGCCGTGGGCTTCCGCCCGGGCAACGGCTTGCCGCCGATGTCCATCAACTGCGGCGCGCCGGCTTTCAAAGTCTCACAGGAATATTTACTGAACGACGTTCGGCCGCGGCTGGTGGAGCTGGTGCGCCGGATCGAAGAGGGGCTCGGCCAGGCCCGTTCCTGAAACAACCCGCACGGTGTTTGTAATAACGGCGCGCATCGAAAGATGCGCGCCGTTATTTTTTGTTGTCATCGACTTCAGACGTAGTTGCAAGCCGACGCCCCAGGGCGCCCGGAACTTTTGTGGTGCAAGGCCAGTTAAAAAGCAGCTCTGGTAATTTCGTCACTAGCGAGTCATGCGCGAAGCCATTCAAGCAGAGAATTCCCGCGCTGATTCGCGCGGCTCCGCTGCGCATGCATCGGTTGATAATTTCGCAGCGATCCGTCGTCGTAATCAGCGCGTGCATCGGGGCACCTCAGAGCCGCCGAGCGTGGCTCTGCTAAGACACATTCTGAGCCCTTCGGTCATCGTGCTGACCCTGATGTTCTGTGCGTTCCTGTTCGCGCAGAAGCTCACACCCTCTTATTTCGCGCTGGCGGCGCTCGCGTTTCTGGTCGCCTCGCAGGTGGTGAGCGAGCCGGTGATGGATTGTTCGGCTCGCAATAGCCTGACCAATCTGCTCCAGCACCGTATCTTCGCCGAGTGGCTGCTGGTCTCGGCCGCACTCTTATTGATGGCGTTTGCCTTCAAGGTGACTGAGACTTTTTCCCGGCGGGTAATCCTTACCTGGTTTGCGATCACACCGTTTGCTGTCGTGGCGGCGGAAGCGGGCTTGCGTCGCTATGCCGCATTCTCCGCGCTGCGCGGCAAGATTCAGCAGAGTCACGTCATCATCGGTGCGAATGAGGCCGGCTCGCGCCTGGCCCGTCGCCTCATGGCGCATCCGCACCTGGGTCTGTTCAAGGGCTTTTTCGATGACCGCGACACGGAGCGTCTGCCCGATATGCCGCAGGAGCAATTGCTCGGGGACATGTCGGACATCGTCAATTACGTGCGCATCAACGGCGTCAGCAACATTTATATCTGTCTGCCGATGCGCGCCGACGAGCGTGTCACCAAGTTGCTCGAAGAGCTGAAGGACACGACTGCGTCGGTGTACTTCGTGCCTGACATCTTCATGTTCGATCTGATTCAGGCGCGCGTTTGTGACATCGACGGCATTCCGATGCTGGCGGTCTGTGAATCTCCGTTCGCCGGCCTGGACGGCGTTATCAAGCGCGCCAGCGACATCGTGTTCTCCTCGGTCTTGTTGCTGGGGCTGTGGCCAGTGTTGCTGGCGATCGCGATCGGTGTGCGCATGAGCTCGCCGGGCCCGATTCTGTTCCGTCAGCGTCGCTATGGCATGTACGGCGAAGCCATCAATGTCTACAAGTTCCGAAGCATGACGGTGTGCGAGGACGGCGCCACTGTCACGCAAGCACAGCGTGACGATCCGCGCGTGACCCGCTTCGGCGGCTTCCTACGACGCACATCCTTGGACGAGCTGCCGCAGCTCTTCAACGTATTCCTCGGTTCGATGAGCCTGGTCGGTCCGCGGCCGCATGCGGTGGCTCACAACGAGGAATATCGCCGCATCATCGACGGCTACATGCTGCGTCATAAGGTGCGGCCGGGAATCACTGGCTGGGCCCAGGTGAACGGCTTGCGCGGCGAGACGGACACAGTCGACAAGATGCAGCGCCGGGTCGAGTACGACCTCGACTATCTGCGCAATTGGTCGCTGGGACTGGACCTGACCATTTTGTTGCGGACCGCCTCGCTGGTGTGGCGCGATCGCAATGCTTATTAAAGGTAGCGCCATGCGGGAGTATCAGGCCATCGATGCTGACGTGCCCCGGGTCGGAGCGTTACTGCGTTATCTACAAACGGAGCAGATCGAGCACGTCGTCGTCGATGAGCTCGCCGCAGAGGATTACTCAGGCGTGCGGCTGAGCGCGGCGATTGTCGTAGCGGCGGAGACTTTGCCGCTTTTGCCCCCCTTATTGAATGAGTTCTGTCGTCGGCATGACATGCAGCTGGTTCACCATAGCTGCCAGGGCGCGGATGAGCTGTACATGTTCAGCTGGCTCAACGAGCAGCAGCGGCCGGACTTCATGTCATTGCGTGTCCAGCGTCACGCAGCCAGGCAAACCAGCTGGTGGCGACGCAAGCTGGATCGGCTGCGATGCTGGCGCGAGCCTTCGGGACTGCTGATCGCGTGCCTCGGCCCGGACGGTAGTGGCCGAAGCGACATCGTGGAGCAGTTGGGTGCGCAACCGCTCGCACCATTCTCGGCCGCACATGTCATCAACATTCGGCCGCGCATGATGCGCCCCGTGCCGGTGGATCCGGACTCGCGCGTACCGCGCGGCCGGTTGGGAACGATGGCCAAGCTCATGATGTTCGTGGCCGATTATTGGCTCGGCTATTGGTGGCGCATCCGTCCGAAACTGGTGGCCTCGACCATGGTGGTGTCGGACCGCTACTTCGATGACATTCTGGTCGACCCCGGCTATTACCGCATCGATCGTTTCCGCAGACTGGCTCGCTGGCTGTTGCCGTGGATTCCGCGGCCCGAGCTGTGGCTCGTGTTCGACGTGCCGTCCGCGGTGTTGCAGACCCGAACGCGAGAAGTGGCGGAGGAGGAGGCCGCGCGACTGCGCAGTGAATACCGAAAGGTGCTGCGGCGTCGTGAAGATGTGGTCGTGCTCGATGCCGGTCAATCGCTCGCCGAGTTGAGCGCCGAAGCGGAGCGCGCAATCGTTGCGCAACTTGCGCGACGTACGGCTCGACGCCTCGGTCTGCCAGACACCAGCAAGGACAATCCGACGTCGACGGATGTGCTGCTGTTCTTCTGCCGACGGCATGTGCCGGTGTTCAGCAAGCTGATCCGAGTGCTGTTCAACAGCGACATTCATTGCCGCCTGCCAGGCGACGTTCACATGCCGCATCCCTACGGCATCGTCTTGCAGCGTCAGGCGGTCATCGGTCATCGAGTGACCATCATGCAGCAGGTCATGATCGGCGGTCGCGAGGGCGATCCGAACATCGCGCCGGTGATTGGCGATGACGTGAGCATCGGCGCGGGCGCGCGCATTCTCGGTGACGTTCGCATCGGCAAAGGCGCGACGATTGGCGCAAACGCGGTCGTGACGCGCGATATTCCCGCCGGCGCGACGGTGGTGGGGGCCGATCGCATCGTTGCGAGCGGTCGCCATTCGGCGACGTACGATGCGCCTAAAGTTACCCAATTCCCGCGCCCACCTCGGCAAAATTCCGCAGCCTGACCCTGAAATTCGACCGTAGGCCCCCATCTAGCACCCTGATGGACAGGGTGTTGCCTACACTGCGGCCGGGCTCGAGGTGTGAATTCGATCTCGCCTGGCGAGCGACTTATCACTCTAGGTTTCTCAACCGCAGCGTGGTTCGGCTACACTACCGGCCCTTTAAAGTGCTGTATCCGGCCGCAGTTGGCCGACTCTTCCATAGTCCGAACAGGAACTTGCGAGCGCAATGAGCGACTCTTTGCGAGCTTTGCTCGACTCTACGCCTCTCGGGGCTGGCAACGCCCCTTACATCGAATCCCTCTACGAACAGTTCCTCGCTGATCCGCAGTCAGTCGAGCCCAAATGGCGCGACTACTTCGCCGGACTTGCCAAAGCGGCCGGCACCACGGATGTGGCGCACGGCCCGATTCGCGATGCTCTCGCCAAGCGTGCTTACTCCATCGGCGCCCCGGCAGCGGCTGCCGGGGCAGGCGCAGTGTCCAGCGACGCAGCGGCCAAGCAGGGCGCCGTGGCGCGACTGGTGCAGGTTTACTCGAATCGCGGCCATCTGCTCGCTGACATTGACCCCCTGGGGTTGATGAACCGCCCCGTGCCGGAGGTGCTCGAGCTGTCGCACTTCGGCCTGAGCAATGCCGACCTGGAGACCGAGTTCCTCACTGGCAGCCGCATCGACGCCATCCCGAAGCGCATGAAGCTGAAGGACATCGTCGCTCAGCTGCGCCAGATCTACTGCGGCACCATCGGCGCCGAAATTTCGCGCACGTTGTCCAAAATTTCCCAACCGAGCGTCTGTGGCTGCAGAATCGCTTCCAGGAAGGTCGGGTCACGAATCGCTACTCCGCCGATGAGAAGAAGACGTTCCTGCGTCACCTGACCGCAGCGGAAGGTCTCGAGCGTTATCTCGCCACCAAGTATCCGGCGCAGAAGCGCTTCTCGCTGGAAGGCGGCGACGCGCTGGTGCCGCTGGTCGACGATCTGATCCAGCAGGGCGGCCTGCGCGGCATCGAAGAAATGGTCATCGGCATGGCCCACCGCCGCCGCTTG
>NZ_LSRW01000051.1:0-13578 GCF_003104955.1 Steroidobacter cummioxidans
GGCTCGGAGATGTGTATAAGAGACAGGCACCGACACCGTGCGTCAGCCGCGTAAGGACGACGACATTTTCTCCAGCGATGTGTTCGGCAGCGAAGAGCGCACGCAGGAAGTGCCGCGCGGCGGGCTCGATCTGGATGTGGGCGAGCCGCTGTTCGCCTCGAGCGAGGACCGCGAGCCGACGCAACGCCACGCCATTGCGACCGAAATGGAGCTGTCCGAGCTCGAGCCGGTCACCATGAGCGAAGTCGGCACCAAGCTCGACCTGGCGCGCGCCTACATGGACATGGGCGACCCGGATGGCGCCCGCAGCATCCTCGACGAGGTGCTCTCGGAAGGTAATCCGAGCCAGAAGCAGGAAGCTCAGCGCCTGATGGACTCGATCCGCTAGAATCTTGTTTGACGGGCCGGGCTTTCACCCGGCCCTTCCCCGGAAGCGATTGTGTTGTGCGCTAGCGCGGTGGTTCGCGCCTGCCGGAAAGGGGGTATCTCCTCCCGGCACCGGGCACGGCCGGAGCGCATTGCGCTCCTCACCGCACGTCCATGATGAGCCCTGCTGTTGCGGTCCCGTCCATGTATCGCAAAGCTGCCGGGAGGAGATACCCCCCTTCCCGACAGTCGCCGATACGTCGCAGGAAGAGTGGGCGTCGACATGCCGGTGGACGCTGCGATAATCGCGCGGCAGCGCTGAACTTCTAACCTTTCCCTTCCTTGCCAAACCTCTGAATGCCTCGAATCGCCCTCGGCATCGAATACGACGGTAGCAACTTCGCCGGCTGGCAATCGCAGGTGGACGCCTGCGGGGTGCAGTCCGTCGTGGAAGAAGGCTTGTCCGTCGTTGCCAATCACAAGGTGGAAGTCGTAGCTGCTGGCCGCACCGACGCCGGCGTGCACGCGGCCATGCAGGTCGTGCACTTCGAAACCACGGCAACGCGTACCGAACGCGCCTGGATGCTGGGTGCGGTGTCGAATATGCCCAAGACGGTCAGTGTCTTGTGGGCGCGCGAAGTGCCGGAGGGGTTTCACGCCCGCTATTCGGCCCTGGCGCGCCGCTACAGATACGTAATCCTGAATCGCACGCCTCGACCGGCGCTCAACGCCCAGCGCGCGGCCTGGATCCGTGAGCATTTGGACGAGCAGCGAATGCACGAAGCCGCCCAGCATCTGGTCGGCGAGCACGACTTCTCCTCGTTTCGTGCCGCGCAGTGCCAGGCACGAACGCCGATGCGTCACTTGCATGAAATCTCGGTGACGCGGCATGGCGAGCTGGTGGTACTGACGGTCTGCGCGAACGCCTTCCTGCATCACATGGTGAGGAACATCGCCGGCGTGCTGATCGCGATCGGGACCGGCGAGCAGCCGGTGGACTGGTCCGCCCAAGTCCTGGCGTACAAGGACAGGACGCTGGGCGGCGTGACCGCCGTGCCGGGCGGGCTGTACCTGGCCGGGATCCGCTACGCCGCGGCCTTGAATCTGCCCAGCGAGCCGGAATTCACTGTTTTGGCTCCTACGGAAGCAGGGAGCCGTCGAGTTCCCTGACCTCAGCAGGTTGACCACTGCAGCTGGATGCTCTGCCAAACGAAGTTGCCGACTTTGAGGGTTGGCAGTCGATCGGCGAGTTCTCCGGCAACTTGCCCGCAGGTTCGGGACCAAGTATAGATGCACCCCTCTAAATTCAGGCTGTCACTATGACCTGGTTCGAAAAGATCATGCCTTCGCGGATCAAGACCGAGCGCCGCACGCGCTCCGTCCCCGAAGGCTTGTGGATGAAGTGCGCCGCCTGCGATGCGGTTCTGTACCGCGCCGAGCTGGAGCGCAATCTCCATGTGTGCCCGAAGTGCGGCCATCACATGCGCATCGGTGCTCGCGATCGGCTGGAGGCGTTCCTCGATACGGAAGGGCAGGTCGAGCTGGCGGACAACATCACGCCGGAAGATCCGCTCAAATTCCGCGACACCAAGAAATATCGCGACCGCGTGCAGGCTGCGCAGAAGTCGACGCAGGAAAAAGACGCGCTGATCGTCATGACCGGCACGCTGATGGGCGAGCCCATCGTCGCGTGCGCGTTCGAATTCTCGTTCCTCGGCGGTTCGATGGGCTCCGTGGTGGGCGAACGTTTCGTGCGCGCCGCCGAGCATTGCCTCGAGCATCGCAAGCCGCTGATTTGTTTTTCCGCGAGCGGTGGTGCGCGCATGCAGGAAGCGTTGTTGTCGCTGCTGCAGATGGCGAAGACCAGCTCCGCGCTGGCTCGCATGGCGAAGGAGCGGTTGCCGTACATCTCCGTGCTGACCGATCCGACCACCGGCGGCGTGTCCGCCAGTCTCGCGATGCTCGGCGATGTGAACATCGGCGAACCCAAGGCGTTGATCGGCTTCGCCGGTGCGCGCGTCATTCAGCAAACCGTGCGCGAGACGCTGCCGGAAGGTTTCCAGCGTAGCGAGTTCCTGCTCGAGCACGGCGCGCTGGACATGATCGTCGACCGTCGCGACATGCGTGAGCGCATCGCCGGTCTGCTGACCATCTTCCTGCACAAGCCTGCGCCGCAGCCGAAGGTCGCGGCCTAAGCACGTTCGACTCCGATCAGCGGCGCGGTGAGCGCCGCTGATATTTCCGTTGTCACGGTGGACCGGTTCCATGAGATCCCTGGCCGATTGGCTGCGCTGGCAGGAAACACTGCATCCGAGCGCTATCGACCTCGGTCTCGACCGCATGCGTCGCACGCTGCAGCGGCTGAGCTGGCGGCAACCGGCGTGCCCCGTCATTACGGTCGCCGGTACTAACGGCAAAGGCTCGACGGTCGCGCTCACCTCGCAGATTCTTCGTGCCGCGGGCTACCGCGTCGGCACATTCACCTCGCCTCATCTGATCCGTTACAACGAGCGCATCGTCATCGACGGGCGCGAAGTATCTGACGCGTCGCTGGTCGCGGCGTTCGAGCGCATCGATGCGGCGCGCGACTCCGACACACTGACGTTCTTCGAATTCAACACGATCGCGGCACTGCTCGTGTTCGATACCGCGGGCGTCGATGCCATCGTGCTCGAAGTAGGGCTCGGCGGACGTCTCGACAGCGTCAACGCGGTCGATGCCGATGTGGCGATCGTCACCTCGATTGCGCTCGATCATTGCGACTGGCTCGGCCCGGATGTGGAAAGCATCGGTCGCGAGAAGGCCGGCATTTTCCGCGCGGGCAAACCCGCGATCTTTGGTTCGCGCGAGATGCCGTCATCCATCGGCGCGGTCGCTCAGCAGCTCGGCGCGCCGCTGTATCGTCTCGGTCAGGATTTCGGCTGGCAGCGCGATGGCGATCGCTGGTCCTGGCGGGGGCGGAGCACGAGCTACGACGATCTTCCGCGCCCGGCGCTCCAAGGCGACCTGCAGTTCGATAACGCGTCGGCCGTACTGTGTGCGTTGGAATGCTTGTCGTCGCGGCTGCCAGTGACGCGCGACGCAATCGACGCGGGTCTGCGAAATGTGACTCTGCCCGGACGCTTTCAGGTCGTGCGCCGGACCGAGCCGGCCGCCGTCGATTGGATTCTCGACGTGGCACACAACCCCGCGGCGGCACAGGCGCTCGCCGGTCAGCTTGCGTCGCGTCCCACGAGCGGGCGAACCATCGCCGTGTGCGGCATTCTCGGCGACAAGGACATCGAAGGCATCGCCGGCGCTCTGGGCAATTCGTTCGACGCCTGGATCATCATCGGCCTGCCAGGCGCTCGGTCCGTGCCGGTCGATGGGTTGGCGCAGCGGCTTGCCGGTTTGGGCGCGCGCATAGTGAAGACTGCTGCGACTGTCGCGGAAGGCTGCGAGGTTGCCCAGACGACGGCGCGCGCGGGCGATCGCGTCGTCGTGTTTGGTTCATTTCTGACCGTCGGGCCGGCGCTCGAATGGTTACAAGCGAGAAGTTGAATTTCAGGGGTTAACTCACGTGTCGTTCGCGCGCCGCGCCTCTTATACTTCGCGCCGTGGAACGCCCTGTAAAAGAACGCTTGATCGGCGCGGCTGTGTTGATGGCCGCGGCCATCATCCTGATTCCCGAGATGCTCTCGGGACCCAGCCGCGACTCCGCGGAGAAACAGGCGCAGACGGCTGCAGGCGGTAAGGGCAGCGGCGAGCCCGCGATCAAGACCTACACCATCGATCTGAGTCAGTCGCCCGGCGCTCAGCCGCCGACTCCCGTCGAGCAAACGGAGAACCGCGCGCCGCCGCCGGAAGAAACACCGCCGCCGGAGATGCTGCCCCCGGAACCCGCTGCGCAGCCCCCTGTCGTGGCTCAGGCTTTCCCTGAACCGAGGCCAGTGACACCTGCTGAACCGCCTGCGCAGAGAACCCCTGCACCGGCCCAAACGCCCAAACCGACACCCACGCCGGCGCCGGCGAAACCTGAGCCAAAACCTGAATCGCCCAAACCCGCGCCGCGCGCCGTTGCTTCTGCGCCAGCCGCCCCCAAATCGGCGGTTCCCACGGACAAAGGCTGGGCGGTGCAATTGGGTAGTTATGCCAGCGAGGCGACGGCCGAACGCATCATGAACGAATGGCGTGGTAAGGGTCACAGCGCATTCGTCATGCCGGTTACTACAGGTGGCAAGACGCTATACCGCGTCCGTATTGGCCCCACCAAGGACCGCGCCAGCGCCGAGGCCGCGCTGAAGGCTGTAAAAGGCACCATTTCCAGCGCCGCCGTGGTGGCGCATCCGTGAGAGATTTTCGCTCGTCCGACTGTGCGCAGGCCGTTGTTTCCAAACTGCGCCGCGCTGCTAGAATCCGCGCGCCCCAGGTCACGAGGCCGTAAATCGTTGTTGCGCTTATGAATGGTGCTGACTACCTGATTCTCGGCGTGCTGTTTCTCACGATGCTGTTGGGGTTTTTCCGCGGATTCGTCCGAGAAGCCATCGGCGTGATCGCCTGGCTGGGCGGTCTGTGGCTCGCCTGGCGTTATGCTCCTGTGGTGGAGCCGCTGCTCGCGGGCAGAGTCGGCGATCCGCCGGTAAGTACCTGGGCTGCGCGTACGTTGATCGTCCTTGGGGTGTTGATCCTCAGCTGGATCGTGGCGGGCATCCTCGGTCACATGCTCCGCCATTCGGGTCTGAGCATCATGGTCGACCGCCTGCTCGGGCTGGTCACCGGTTTCGTGCGCGGCGCGGTAGTCGTCGCGGTGTTCGTATTGTTGGGTCAGTTCGTGCAGCTCACCGAGACGCATTGGTGGAAGGGCTCGCGGCTGATTCCCTATGCGTCGGAAACGGCGGGTTGGCTGCAATCGTTTGCGGAGACCGGCATGAGCGTGCTCGACAAGCAGGCCGTGAAGGGTTCCGAGTTGAGTAGAGCAGGAGTCTGAGCATGTGTGGCATCGTTGGCATCGTCGGACACAGTCCGGTCAATCAACAGATCTACGACGCGCTCACGGTCTTGCAGCACCGTGGCCAGGATGCCGCGGGCATCATGACGTACCACGACGGCGAGCTCTTCATGCGCAAGAAGACCGGCCTGGTGCGCGATGTCTTTCAGGAAAATCACATGCTGAAACTGAAAGGCAACGTCGGCATCGGCCACGTGCGCTATCCCACCGCGGGTTGTGACAGCGCCTCCGAAGCGCAACCGTTCTTCGTCAACTCTCCCTACGGCATCTGCCTCGGCCACAACGGCAACCTCACCAACACGGCCGAGCTCGCCGAAGTCCTGACGCGTGAAGATCTGCGTCACCTGAATACCACCTCCGATTCCGAAGTCCTGCTCAATGTGCTGGCGAGCGAGCTGTCGCGCGTGCGGACACCGCGCGCCTCGGCGACGGATATCTTCTCCGCGTTGAGCGCTGTTTATCGCCGCGTGCGTGGCGGCTTCGCGGTAGTCACGATGATCGTCGGCCACGGCCTGCTCGGCTTCCGCGATCCGCACGGCATCCGTCCGCTGGTGCTCGGCAAGCGCGAATCTGCGCAAGGTCCCGAGTACATGCTCGCGTCCGAAAGCGTGGCGCTCGACATGCTCGGCTTCACGCTCGAGCGCGATGTGAATCCGGGCGAGGCGGTGTTCATCGACGAGCACGGTCGCTTGTACTCGCAGCAGTGCGCACCGGCCGCGAAACATACCCCGTGCATTTTCGAATACGTTTACTTCGCACGGCCCGACTCGAAGATGGACAACATCTCCGTGCACAAGGCGCGGCTGCGCATGGGCGACCTGCTCGCCGAGAAGATCAAGCGCATCTGGCCGGATCACGACATCGATGTGGTCATTCCGATTCCGGACACGAGCCGCACTGCGGCCGTGCAGGTCGCGCAGCTGCTCGGCGTGGTGTATCGCGAAGGCTTCGTGAAGAACCGCTACATCGGCCGCACGTTCATCATGCCGGGACAGGAGCAGCGCAAGAAATCCGTGCGCAACAAGCTCAATGTCATCGACCTCGAATTCCGCGGCAAGAACGTCATGCTGATCGACGACTCCATCGTGCGTGGCACGACCTCCGCACAGATCATCGATCTGGCGCGTGAAGCGGGTGCTCGCCGTGTGTATTTCGCGTCGGCGGCCCCGCCGGTGCGTTTCGCCAACGTGTACGGCATCGACATGCCGACGGCGTCCGAGCTGGTCGCCAGCGACAAGACCGAAGAGGAAGTGGCCAAGGCCATCGGTGCGGACAAGCTGATCTATCAGGATCTGGATGACCTGGTGCGCGCATGCCTGCATCACGATTCGCACATCGAGCAGTTCGATACGTCGTGCTTCTCGGGCGAGTACGTCACGGGCGACATTACCCCCGCGTATCTGAAGCGTCTGGAAGACGAGCGCTCGGATCAGGCCAAGGCGAAGCGTCGTCAGTCGCCGCTGAAAGCCATCCGCGCCGTCTGATCGACCCGGCCGGCAACGTGAGCTGACGTTATGGCTCTGCCTGCCGGCCCAGCTTCCCGACCTCTCGCCGCGGCGTCCGCCAATCTGGCGCCGCGCGTGATGATCGTCACCGATCACACCGAGCTGGCGCGCGCGCTCGAACATCACATCTCCATTGTCTGGTCGGATGCGGAGTGCCGCGTTCACGCGCCGCTGATTTCCGGACGGCTGCATTCCGCGTTCACCGCCGTCGGTTATGACGCTGTGCTGCTCGATGATCGCAGCGAGCGCGGCCGAGGCGAGGAGTGGCTGGAAAATTTTCTCTACCGCCCCGGCTTCCCGCCCATCGTTTATCTGGCGCCAGGAGACGATCCTGCGCTGGCTGCGCGTGCTGTGGAGCGCGGCGCGGTTGAATGCATCGTTCGCGAGCGCATCGATCATCGACGGCTGGCGAATTCGCTACGCGATGCGGTTCAGCGTCGCCGACAGGAGTTGGCGCTGTGGCGGACCAGTTCGCAAGCCGAGCTGCTGTCGCGCTTCGGGCCGGTGACGATTCTCGGACATCGCTGCATTCGCGAGCTCGCGATCGGCGGCACGTCGATGGTCTATCTCGCCGAGAGCGAGCGGGCCGGCGATCTGGTCGTGCTGAAGGTGTTGCGAGATGCACCGGAGACCGGCGATGAGCACATGCAGTTCTCGCGCTTCCTGCAGGAATACGAGCTGATCTCGAAGATCCGTCACCCCAACGTGGTGCGCATCTTCGATCTGGGCATCGCGGACGATCACGCGTACATCGCCATGGAATATTTCCAGCGCGGCGACCTGCGTCGCCGGATTGCGAAGCGCACCGAGCCTCGAGAGGCACTGCAGTATCTGTCGCAGATGGCGGCGGCCTTGCAGGTCGTGCACGAGGTCGGTGTGCTGCATCGGGACTTGAAGCCGGGCAATATCATGGAGCGCGCCGACGGCTCGCTCGCCATCATCGACTTCGGCCTGGCCAAGCACATCGAGGTCGATGTCGAGATGACCGGCGCAGGCGAAATCTTCGGCACGCCGTATTACATGAGCCCGGAGCAGGGCCACGGCCAGTCGCTCGACGAGCGCAGCGACCTGTATAGTCTGGGTGTGATTTTCTACGAAATGTTGACAGGCAAGAAACCGTTCCTCGCGCCGACGCCCATGGGAGTGATTTATCTCCACGGCAACGCGCCGCGTCCGCAGTTGAGCGGTGAGCTGAGTGTGTATCAACCGCTGCTGAACAAACTGCTGGCCATCGAGCCCGCAGATCGGTTCGCCTCTGCGCGCGATCTGTTAGCTGAGGCGATGCAGCTCGAGGCGCTCAGCGCATGAACGCCGTGACCAGAGATGACGAAATAGTCGCGCCTGGCGCAGGCCTCTCGAGTCGCTACGCTGGCGTGCTGCTCGCGCCGACCCCGGCTCGCTGGTTCGAGGTTGCTTGCGAGCGCTGGCGCGAGCTGCTCGTCGATCACGCCAATTGCGAAAAGAAAGCTGCTTCGACAGCACTCAGTCTGATCTTCTCGTATCCCGAAGACATGGCGCTCACGGACAAGCTGTCACGTCTCGCGCGTGAAGAGCTGCGTCACTTCGAGCAAGTGCAGAAGCTGATGCAGGAACTGAATGTGCCGTTCACTCGCATGCAGCCAGCGCGTTACGCGGAAGGTTTGCGATCCGCCATCAATCGCGCCGAGCCGGCGCGGCTACTGGATTTGTTGTTGTGTGGCGCGCTCATCGAAGCCCGCTCCTGCGAGCGCTTCGAAGGTCTCGGCCCAATGCTGTCCGAGCCATTGCGCGGCTTCTACATCGGCCTCGCCGTGTCAGAAGCCAGACACCAAGGTTTGTATCTGCGCCTCGCCGAACAGCGAGCGGGTGATATTGATTGGCGCGCAAGATTGCAGCAACTCGCCACAATCGAAGCCGAATTGGCCACGAGCCCCGACCCACAATTCCGCTTCCACTCCGGCTCGCCCACAAGCTGAGCCACCAACTCCGATTCCGGGATAGCGCTCGCGCGCTGTGACATTTCGGCGGCGTCGGGAGCGTCTTAGCTCCTCTCGGAACATCGCCTGCGCCCGCTGTGACGTTTCGGCGGCGTCGGGAGGGTCTTAGCTCCTTCCGGCAGCTTTGCGGCACATGGACGGGGCCGCAACAGCAGGGCTCATCATGGACGTGCGGTGTAGGAGCGCAAGCGCTCCGGCCGTGCCCGGTGCCGGAAGGAGCTAAGACCCTCCCGACGACGCTGACCACCGAGCCTCTTAATCCGACGTCAACAGCCTCAGCGCCCCAACCCCGCCAGCTCAAACCCCCGCTCATTCCACCTGAGCACGCTCCCTTGCTCATACCAATCGCCCAGCACGATGCGCTTGGCGACGTGATCTCCCACGGGCACATCGTGAATCGCCGGCCGATGCGTATGACCATGCACGATCACATCCGCATGTTCCTGCTCGAACGTGCGACACACCGCGCCCTGATTCACATCCATGATCTGCGGCTTGCTCCGATCCATCGACTCGATGTGCTTCTTGCTGCCAGCCCGCATCTTCGCCGCCAGCTTCTGCCTCTGGGCCAGCGACAACCGCCGCAACACGAACTGCACGATCGGATTGCGAACGATTCGTCGCAAGCGCTGATAATCCGGATCGTCGATACACAACGTATCGCCGTGCATGAGCAGCACGCGCTTGCCGTACAGCTCGATCAGCGTCCCGTCCGGCAGCAATTTCACCCCGGTGTCCCTGGCGAACCGCCGCCCGATCAAAAAGTCACGATTGCCGTGAATGAAATAAACCGGCACGCCGCCCTGCGTCAGCGACTTCAACGCCGCGATGACGCGCTGCTTGTCCGCGTCCGGATCGTCGTCGCCGATCCAGGCCTCGAACAGATCGCCCAGGATGTACAGCGCCGCCGCCTGCCGCGCCTCGTGGTCGAGGAAATCCAGGAATTGCGCCGTAATGTCGGGGCGCTCGCCGTCCAGGTGCAGGTCGGAAATGAACAGCGTCGCCGGACTGGACGCGGTCGCGCTCATTGCAACACTTCGACCCGTTTGATCAGGATGGGCTGCAGCGGCGCGTCGCGATCGAACGGCCCGAGGTTGCCGGTGGCCACCGCGCCGATGTCATCGACCACGTTCATGCCATCGATCACGCGTCCGAACACGGTGTAACCCCAGCGGCTGGGCTGCGGATCGAGCGCGGCGTTGTCCGCCAGGTTCACATAGAACTGGGCTGTGCCGCTGTGAGGCTCGCCAGTGCGCGCGAGGCCGACCGTGCCGCGACGGTTCGACAGGCCATTGCCGGACTCGTTGGGCGTGCCGGGGCGGGTCGGCTTTTCGACATATTTGGTGTCGAAACCGCCGCCCTGAACCACGAAATTGCCGATCACGCGATGGAACACGGTGTCGGTGTAATGGTCGGCTTTCACGTATTCGAGAAACGACGCCACCGTCAGCGGCGAACGCTGCGGATCCAGCTCGATCACGAAACTGCCGAGGCTCGTCTCCACCCGCACGCGAGGCGCGGACTGGGCCGAGGCCAGCGACGAGAAGCCGAGCAGCAGAGCCGCAACCAGGCCGAGGAGGCGAGCAAATCCGGGTATGCGCATGAGTGACCGCCGTAGGGATTAGGCCGGCGATCTTATCAAAGACCGCCGCGTGGCCAGACGCCGGTTCTCCCACGGGTCTTACAGCGCCAGTAGCTCCGGCCGTATAGAATGCGCGGCTACACGGAAGCAAGCCCCAATGCCTTCAGATTCGATGTCGTCAGATTCGCCAGACTTGCTCGTCACGCGCTTCGCGCCCAGCCCGACCGGGTATCTGCACCTGGGCAACGCTCGCACCGCGCTGCTGAGTTTTCTCGCGGCCCGCAAGGCCGGCGGGCGCTTCATTCTGCGCGTCGAGGACACCGATGAGGCGCGCTCCAGCGAAGAGTTCATGGTCGCGCTGTACGCCGATCTGAAATGGCTCGGGATGGATTGGGACGAGGGGCCGGATATCGGCGGTCCGCACGCGCCTTACCGCCAGCAGGAGCGCCGGGCGCTTTATGACGAGTGGCTGTCGCGACTGGATGCAGCAGGGCTGACGTATCCCTGCTTCTGCACGCCTACCGAGCTGAGCATTTCGCGCAAGCGCCAGCTCGCCGCCGGGCAGCCGCCGCGTTATGCCGGCACCTGCCGGAATCTCACGACGGAAGAGCGCGCTGAACGGTTGGCTCGAGGCTTGCCCGCAGCGCTGCGCTTCCGCGTGCCGGAGAAGCAGGTGGTGTCGTTCGTCGACGTGGTCCACGGCGAGCAGCGTTTCAATACCGACGACATCGGCGATTTCATCATCCGTCGCACGGACGGCAGCACCGCGTTCTTTTTCTCGAATGCGGTCGACGATGCGTTGATGGGCGTGACGCTGGTCCTGCGTGGCGACGATCACATGACCAACACACCGCGCCAGATCCTGATTTTGCAGGCGCTGAGCTTGCGTATTCCTCAGTACGCCCACGTGGCGCTGCTGCTCGGCATGGATGGCGCGCCGCTCTCCAAGCGTCACGGTGACACGAGTCTCCGAGATCTGCGCGAGCACGGTTATTTGCCGGGCGCTCTGCGCAATCATCTGGTGCGACTCGGTCACTCCTGCGTGAGCGATGGCTGGCTGGACGAGGCGGGCGTGATTGCCGACTTCGATTTGAATCGCCTTGGTCGCGCCGCGGCCAAGTTCGATGAAGCGCAGTTGCGTCACTGGCAGAAAGAAACAGTCGCGCATCTGTCGGCGGAGGAGTTCTTGAACTGGATTGCGGCCGAGCTGCCGCCGAGTCTGGATCCTCAGCAACAGGCGCAGTTCGTGACCGTCGCACGCGCGAACATCGAGCTGCCGTCCGACGCCAAGATCTGGGCCAAGGTCATTTTCGGCAAGCTCGACGAATTCGAGCCCGCTGCACTCGCCGCGATCCGCGAAGCGGGCGAAGGCTTTTTCACCGAGGCGCTGCAGGTCATCGGTCATCCAGGCTCGGACTTCAAACAGGCCGTGAAAGCGCTGGGGCAGGCCACCGGCAAGAAAGGTCCAGCGTTGTTCATGCCGTTGCGCGCCGCGTTGACGGGCTTCACTCATGGGCCGGAATTGGCGCCGATGCTGGCCATGCTGCCGTTCGCCGAAGTGCAGGCACGTCTCGAGCATGCCCGCCGGCTGGCGGCCTGACACAATCAGACTATGCAGATATTCAATTCACTGACCGGTCGCAAGGACGAATTCACCACCCACGAGCCGGGCGTCGTCCGCATGTATGTCTGCGGCGATACGGTTTATGACTTCTGCCACATCGGCCACGCGCGCTCCAAAGTCGCGTTCGACATCGTGCGGCGTTACCTGGAGTATCGCGGCTACCAGGTGAACTTCGTTCGTAACATCACGGACATCGATGACAAGATCATCAAGCGGGCCGCGGAGAACGGCGAGACTATCCAGTCGCTGACGGAACGCTTCACGAAGTTCATGCACGAGGACTACGACCGTCTCGGCATCCTGCGCCCGACGCACGAGCCGAAGGCGACGGAACACATCCCCGGCATCATCGCGATGACCCAGCAGCTCATCGACAAGGGTTACGCGTATGTCGCGAGCAACGGCGACGTGCTGTATTCGGTGTCGAAGTTCGCACCGTATGGCAAGTTGTCCGGCCGCAATCTGGAAGACCTGCGAGCGGGCGCGCGCGTCGCGGTGGATGAAGCGAAACACGATCCGGCGGATTTCGTGTTGTGGAAGCGAGCCAAGCCGGGCGAGCCGTTCTGGCCCTCGCCGTGGGGCGACGGCCGACCGGGCTGGCACATCGAATGCTCGGCGATGTCACTCGATCTGCTCGGCTCGCACTTCGACATCCACGGCGGCGGCATGGATTTGAAGTTCCCGCATCACGAGAACGAAATCGCGCAGTCGTGCGCGGCCACGGGCGACACGTTCGCGTCGTTCTGGATGCACAACGGCTTCGTGAATGTCGACGACGAGAAGATGTCGAAGTCGCTCGGCAACTTCTTCCGTATTCGCGATGTGCTGGATTCGGGGCATCTGCGAGATCCGGAAGTGCTGCGGTTCTTCCTCGCGTCGAGCCAGTATCGCGGACCGATCAATTACTCGCTCGTGCAGATCGAGCAGGCCGATGCGGCGTTGGGGCGGTTGTACACCGCGCTGCGTGATGTGACACCGGCGAGCAGCTTCCAGCCGAGCGAAGCGACGCGACGTTTTGAAGCGGCAATGGATGACGACTTCAACACGCCTGACGCGATCGCGGCATTACAAACATTGGCGACGGAGATCAATCGCGCGAAGAGCGCGGGCGATGCTGCTTTGGCGAGTGCCCTTGCGGCCGAGCTGAAGAAGTTGGCCGGCGTGCTGGGCTTATTGCAGCTGGCGCCGGAAGAGTTCCTGCGCAAAGGCGTGGGCGCTTCGTCGCTCGGCGATGCTGATATTGAGCGGTTGATCGGTGAGCGCAAGGCGGCGCGCACAGGAAGGAATTTCAAAGAGGCGGATCGGATCAGGCAGCAATTGTCTGATGCGGGGATCGTGCTTGAAGATAAGCCGGATGGGACTACTGCTTGGCGTCGGAGCTGAGGTTGGCGTCGCTGTAAGAGGGCGTTGGTGGTCTGCGTCGTCGGGAGTGTCTTAGCTCCTCCCGGCACCGGGCACGGCCGGAGCGCTAGCGCTCCTACACCGCACGTCCCTGATGAGCCCTGCTGTTGCTGTCTCTTATACACATCTGACGCTGC
>NZ_LSRW01000052.1:0-55285 GCF_003104955.1 Steroidobacter cummioxidans
GGCNCGTNAGATGTGTATAAGAGACAGGATTTGAGCTCGCGCTTTGTCGCAACGGCAGTTGCGGCCGCGCTAAAGCGCGGCCGCTCTGGCGACGTTGCAGCTGGCATTTCGGGGCGGTGGCTGTCGGGGGTCTCGGGAAGTTCGCAAGCACCGTGACTCTAAGCCCGCCGCCATTCGAGCAAACCGTTGCACGCTGGCAGTACAACCGACGCCCAGCGTTGCAGCTCGCAGCGCGTCAGCGCGTTAAGGGCGAGCGACACTGCCGGTGAAACGGCCACGGACCAAATCGTGCGGCAGCCATCGAACGCACGGCCCGCCAACGGTGAAGAGGCTCGCGAGTTTCCCGAGACCCCCGACAGCCACCGCCGAGCCACCGACACTCTTATCTCCACGCCCCCCGCCCAGCAAACCAATACCAAGCCCCCACCGGAACAAGATCAGGGCGACCCAATCTGACGCCTCAATAGCTGCCGCAAATCAACGCCGTTTCCCGCCACCAGGCCCCCTTGAAGCCCAATCCGGCGTCCCTACATACCTGTCGCGGTTGCTGAGTTTTCGGGGCCGCGAATATTTTTCCATTTCGCTCATTGAGGATATGGCTATGAGAACTGCGTTCGATTTTTCCCCTTTGTTCCGTTCCACCGTGGGTTTCGATCGGATTTTCGATCTGCTCGATAACGCGCAGCGCGTTTCCACGATCGATAACTGGCCGCCGTATGACATCGTCAAGACCGGTGAGGACCAGTACCGGGTCACGCTGGCCGTGGCTGGTTTCGGTGAGAACGAGTTGAATGTCACCCAGGAGCGTAATCTGCTGCTGGTGAGCGGTGAGAGAGCCGCTAACGACGAGACTCAGTATCTGCATCGGGGCATCGCTGGGCGTTCGTTCCAGCGTCGCTTTGAGCTGGCGGACCATGTTCGTGTTGCCGGTGCCGGTCTCGCCAATGGTTTGCTGACTATCGACCTGAAGCGTGAGATCCCCGAGGCCATGAAGCCGCGTCGGATCGATATCAAGGGCGATCTCAGCTTGCCGAAGGCGGATGCGCCGAAGATCGAGTCGGGCGTCAAAGCCGCCTGAGTTCGGTCTTAGCTGGCGAGTAGAGTCGGAACGCCGGGGCGGCACTGCCGCCTCGGCGCGTTCCGTTGTTCTGCCGCGAAACAATCGTCGAACGCGGCGCTCATGTAGTGATAGCTCTTCACGATCGCCGATCTCACATTCGCGATGTCGCGCGCTTCCGGTTTCTGGCCGAGCAGCGTTGCGATGATTTCGAGTGCCTCCCACGGATGAGTGTCATCGTAGTGCGCGTGAACGCGCAGCCACTTCATCGCCTGTTTGCGCGCCTCGTTCGAAAAGCCATTCTCATACGCTGACGAGCTGCACACGAATGCGGCCCATTCGCCTGTCGTGCCTTCGATCGCATAGTTCGTCGCGGCCATTGCGATTGCCAGGGGATCTCGCTCGCATGTGTGCCAGCACCAGTGGCTGAGTGCGTCGGCTGAGTTGGAGCGCCAGCCCGAGAGCAATTCGTCGCGGGTCAGGCCATGGGCCTGCGACCAGTCGATCCAGTACTCGACGTGGTTCTGCTCCACGCGAATATTTCGAATCAGATATTTCCTTGCCATGGCGTGGCCCGCGCCGAGGCCGTACTGCACCTTGAGCAGATTCATCGCCATGTACTGCGGGAACTGCTCGATGACCGGCCAGAAGCTGCCGAGAAAACGGCGCATCGCCGTCGCCGGCAACATACCTGCGTGCATTTGCTGAAAGATTTCGTGAGTGACGACCGCGTGTCGCGCGACATCGCAGTCGGCAATGAGCTCTTGCAGCCAGTGCGGATAACTTGCCAGCGCCATGAGTGGGCCGGTTCTAACAAACGGACTATCCATGTCGGCACGCTCCTGATCCTGTCGTCGCAATGACCGGAGCATGCTTGCCGCTCGACCACTCGTGCGTCAGGCGACATCGGGCACGTGCGTCACGAGTGCGCGTTGCGCATTGATTTGCCTTGCAGTTGCATTGCTCGAAGCAATGCACACTACAGCGGTGACAGAGTTGTGAAGTTGTATGTGCGGGAATATCGCACGCCTGCGGCCAGGTCGGAACTTGCCGGAAAACACGCACGTTCAGATCGGGATAGCAACTTACGCCGTTCCTATGTCGTCAGTACCCACCCATCGATCGCCGTGGATGAATGTCTCGCTGCCGGAATTTCCAGCGCTGCAGCGGGATATCGACGTGGATGTGCTGGTCGTCGGCGCCGGTCTGACCGGCATTACGACGGCGTATCTGCTGTTGCAGGAGGGCGTGCGGGTGGCGCTGATCGATCGCGAAAAAGTTGCCAGCGCCGACACCGCGCGCACGACTGCACATCTCACCTATGTCACCGATGAGCGCTTGCATCATCTGGCAAGTAAATTTGGCACAGATGCGGCGCGTAAGTTTTGGGAAGGCGGGGTCGTTGCTATCGATACCATCGAGCGCATTGCCGAGGAGACGGGCAACGATGCGGAGTTCGTCCGCGTGCCCGGCTATCTGCATGCTCGCATTGGGCAGATGCCGTACCCGCGGGACATCGAAGCGCTGAAGAAGGATGCTGAGCTCGCGCAGTCGTTCGGCTTCGATGCCACCTATGCCGAGAGCTTGCCCTACAGCAACATGCCCGGTGTGCACTTTGCGCAGCAGGCGAAGTTTCATCCGCGTCGGTATCTCAAAGGACTCTTGACCGTCATCCGCCAGCAAGGCGGCCTGGTGTTCGAGAACACCGCGTTCGAAGCCGTGGACGATGGCGATCCCATGACGGTGCATGCCAACGGTCGCAAGATTCGTTGCAAGTATCTGGTCATCGCCACTCACAATCCGTTGATGGGCAAGAGGGGCGCGCTGACCGCGGGCTTGTTTCAAACGAAGCTGGCGCTTTACACGAGTTACGTGCTCGGCGCCCGCTTACCGAACGGTGCGGTTCCCGAGGCTTTGTATTGGGATACAGGGGATCCGTACGAATATCTTCGCATCGAGCAGCACGACGATCATCAATACGCCATCTTTGGCGGCGAGGACGTCAAGACCGGTCAGGAGGACGATCCCGAGCGGGTGTTCGACAGATTGACGCGGCGGTTGTTCGAAGTGCTGCCGCAGGCCAAGGTCGATCGGCGCTGGCTGGGTCAAGTCGTAGAAACGGATGATGGCATGCCCTTCATCGGCGAGAACGAGGAGCGCGAGTTCATCGCGACCGGCTTTTGTGGCAACGGCTTCACGTTGGGCACATTGAGCGCGTTGATGGCTCGGGATCGGTTCCTCGGGCGCGACAACCCGTGGTTCAGCCTGCTCGCGGTGGGGCGCTCGCCGTTCCATGGGGGAGCGTGGCGCTACGTGCAAGAGAACGTCGATTACCCGTATTATTTTGTGCGCGATCGGCTGCGGCGGCCGCAGCTCGACTCCCCCGATCAGGTGGGCACGGGCGAGGGTCGGATCGTCAGCTATCAAGGCAAGAAGGTCGCGGCCTATCGCGATGAGTCCGGCAAACTGACGTTGTTGGCGCCGCAATGCACGCATCTGAAATGTCTGGTGAAGTGGAACAGTGCCGACCGCACTTGGGATTGTCCTTGCCATGGCTCGCGCTTTCGCCCGACGGGCGAGGTGCTGGGTGGGCCGGCGGAGCAGCCCTTGAAGCGGTTGCATGAGTAGGGCCAGCGACGAATACGACGTCATCGTCGTTGGGGCCGGTGCGGCGGGGTTGGCTGCAGCGGCGCATCTCAGTCGCAACGGCAAATCCGTGTGCGTGCTCGAAGCACGCGATCGCATCGGCGGTCGCATTCTCACCGTTCGTCCGCGCGGCGCGGCCGTGCCGCTGGAGCTCGGTGCCGAGTTCATTCATGGCGAATCGCCGGCGATTTTCGAGCAACTGCGCTTGGCGGGCGACGTGGCAGTGGACGCGGCGGAGACGCGATATCGCGTGCCGCAGCCCGGCCGGATGAAGCGCAGCGAAGATTTGTTCATGACCATGAAGGAACGGCTCAAGCGCATTCCCAAGCCGCGCGCCGATCTGCCGTTCGCCGAATTCCTCCAGAAACATCAGCGGCAGTTGTCGCCGACCGTCCGGGCGTTCGCGACCATGCTGGTCGAGGGGTTCGATGCAGCCGATCCCGCGCGGGCGAGCGCGGTCGAAATATTGAAAGAGTGGGCCGGCGGCAGTGCAGCCGATGCGCCGACGTTTCGGCCGCAACGAGGCTACGGCCCGTTGATGGACTCGTTGGCGGGCAGCCTCGATCCCGCGAAGACGTGTGTGCAGTTGGAATGTGCCGTCAACGAAGTGCGTTGGCGACGAGGGGAGGTGAATGTCTCGTTCGCCCAGCACGGAGAGCCCGGCTTGGTGCGTGCGGCTCAGGCGATCATTACGTTGCCGCTATCGGTGTTGCAGCTGCCGGCGCTAACGCCGGGAAGTGTTTTATTTACGCCGACACTGCCGCGGAAGCAGGTGCCGTTGTCGCGGTTGTTGATGGGGCCGGTGGTGAAGCTGGTGCTGTGTTTCTCCAGGCCGTTCTGGTCGGAGATCGACAATGGCCATCATCGCGACGTTGCGTTCTTTCATGCGCAGGGGGCGCCGTTCCCGACGTTCTGGACGACACTGCCGGTGAGAGCGCCAGTGCTGATGGCGTGGAGCGGTGGGCCGAAGGCGATGCGCCTCGTCGCGCGAAGTACGGACGAGGTGTTGCGGCCGGCGCTGGCGAGCGTCACGCAGATCTTTGGTAAGCGTCGCGATTATCGGAAGATGCTCGAAGCGGTGTATTGGCACGACTGGCAGAGCGATCCCTACTCGAGCGGAGCGTACAGTTACTCGGGCGTGGGCGGCGGTCCGGCGAGAAAGCAGTTGGCGAAGTCGGTGGAGCAGACGTTGTTCTTCGCGGGCGAGGCGCTGGACGCGGAAGAATCATCCAGCGTCGGCGGAGCACTCAGCACCGGGCAGCGGGCCGCCAAAGCATTGCTCCAGGGCTCATAACGCAGCAGCAATTCCTTTCTGTGGCTGCCGCCGGCGGCAATTAAAAAACGAGTCAGCGGCGTTATTCATCTTCGTCCGAATCCTTTTCTTTTTTCGTCTCATCCTCACTGAACCGATTCGTAAATCTCGCATTCCCCAAGCCCGTGCCAATCGTGAGCACGCCCCAGTGCTCGTACTCTCGCATGGTCGGCACTTCGCTCAGCCCCTGCACGACTGCGTCGTTATGCATCACGATCACGGTTTCGTGATCGCCAATTTTGGGAATGGCAGCGCGCAGTTTCTCCGGCAGATTGAAATTCTTGTGTTCCCAATCGCCCGGTAGATTCTGACCGCCGCGCTCGATCGAGCCGTCCGCGCCGATCACTCCTGGACAGCCGATACCGATGAACGGCGCAAGGTTCGCGCCATCCTTCTCCGCTCGCTTGATCAGACCGACCAACATATCGATGAGCCGCTGCACGGCATCTTCGCGCTCCGGTTCATCCTCGCGATGCCGCCACAGCTCTAAGTGTCCGACCGCAGCCTGCGCGAGATCTTCGCTTTTCTTGCGTCGCAGCTCCACGATGCCCGCGCGGATGTTGGTGCCACCGATGTCGACGGCGAGGATGCTGTCGTGTCCCGACAGAATCCAGGACGGCACCAGCTGAATGCAGCCGATCAATCCCGCATGATCGGCGTGATTGCGAATCGGTTTGAGATCCAGATCGAAGCCTTCCGCTTTGAGCAGCACCGAGGTGCGGCCGATCGCCAGTTCGCCGATGCGGCTGGTGCGCAGGCCGCCGCCGATCACGATGGCTTCGGTGTGTTTCCAGTCTTTCAGCTTGAGAAAGCGCCGGATGACCTGGGCGAACTCCTGCGCGAACTCCTCGATCGCGCCGTGAATCACGCCGGCCGCTTCCGCGTCGCCTTCGGTGAGCATCTTGTCGAGTTGTTTCTTGCTGATCTGCTCGCTCGGCTCGTCGCCGAGCGGATCGTCGCCAGCGCGACTGACGCGATCGCGCCAATCATCCAGGATGGCTTGAAAGGCGCGCCGGCTGGCGCGATCGCCGAGGAACCCCTCGGAGCCGCGCATCTCGGCGTTGTACGCGTCCACCGAGACCAGGCTCAGCACCTTGCCGCCATGAGCCAGCAGGGGCGGCGTGTCGTCCGTCTTCTTCGCGGTTTTCTTGGCCATTCGTGAATGCTCGAATCACCTTCGTGTAAGGCAAACACGCGCCCGAGGCATTACGTTCCAGCGGGCGCGGTGTTGCAAATCTACACACCCACGCGCGTGCCCTGATCCGGCAGGTTGCTGAGCTTCGTGGCCAGTTCGAAGCGCAGCCCGTCCGGCTCGTACGAGAGACTGACTTTGCCGCCGAAGTCCTGTGCGAGCACTTGTTCGATGAGCAGCGAGCCGAAGCCCCGCCGTTTGGGCGGCGAAACGGGAGGGCCGCCGGATTCGGCCCAGCGCAGTCGTAAGCATTGGTCGCTGTCGATGGGCTCCAGTGACCAGCGCACCGCGACCTCACCGCCTGCGGCGGACAGCGCGCCGTATTTCATCGAATTGGTCGCGAGCTCATGAATGGCCATGCCGAGCGACAGCGCCTGGCGCGCCGACAGATTTACCGGCGGTCCCTGTGCACATATTTCGCCGGGCGCCGTGCTGTGGGGGACCAATGCGCCTTCGATGATGGCGGCCATCGGCGCGCTGATCCAGCTCGATTGCGTCAGCACCATCTGTGCCTGGCCCAGCGCCTTGAGACGGCGCGAGAAAGTGATACGCGCCTCATCGAGCGAGCTGGCCGCCCGGAAGGTTTGGTCGCAGATGGAGTTGACGATGGCGAGCGTGTTCTGGATGCGATGCGCCAGCTCGGTGTTGATCAAGCTTGCCTGTTGTTGTGCCTGCATTTTGGGCGTCGTTTCGATCACCGTGTCCAGCATGCCCGCGACGCGTCCATCGTCGTCGCGGATCGGGCTGTAGCAGAAGGTGAAGTAGGCCTGCTCCGGGCGGCCGCGGCGTTCCACCATCAAAGGATAATCCTCGATGAAGGTAGGCTCGCCCGCGTAGGCGCGCTCCACGAGCGGCTCGATCATTTGCCACGCCTCCGACCAGACGGCACCGAACGGCCGGCCGAGCGCCGCCGGTTTATTGCCCAGGATGGGCTGAAAGGCATCGTTGTAGATCATGATGTGCTGTGGCCCCCACACCAGGCATTGAGGAAACGCGGAGTCCAGGACGGCGCCCACCATGGTGCGCAGTGAATGCGACCAGTCGTTGATCGGTCCGAGTGGAGTGTGGGCCCAGTCGTAGTGTCGTACCGCTTGCCCGCTGGCGCTGTGGCCAAGGAATAGATGCAGGGCGTCCGTCATTGTCATGCGCGCCGTCCTGAAGAGGTGGAGCGGAGCTGTCATTGAAATAGAGCGACGCTCTGGCCCAGGAATTCCGCGCGACTGGCATTTGTTCCGTCGCTGCCTTGCTTACCGTCACGAAATCGTCAAACACCTGACTTACTCTGGCGCGCCCGCAAAGTCTGTGCCTGCATTTGGAGTTCGTGGCGTAGCAATGACCTATCGTATGATCGCGCGCCGCGATGTTCTCAAGCTCGCGGCATCCGGCAGCCTCGCGCTGCTATCGGGAGTTGGCCAGCGCGTCTGGGCCAGCAATCCGTCCAAGGACTATCCATTCTCACTCGGCGTTGCCTCCGGAGATCCCTGGCCGGACGGCTTCGTGCTGTGGACTCGACTCGCTCCGGCGCCGCTCGAGCCCCATGGCGGCATGAAAATGGCGGTCGTCGCCGTCGATTGGGAAATTGCGGAAGACGATCGGTTCACTCGCGTCGTTCGCTCAGGGGTCGCTGCAGCTCGGCCGGAGCTGGGACACTCGGTGCACGTCGAGGCGAAAGGGCTGAAGCCGGGCTGGCGTTACTGGTATCGGTTCCGAGCCAACGGCGAATCGAGCCCGGTAGGAACCGCTCGCACGGCTACACCAGTGGGCGTCGGAATCGATCGGCTGCGCATCGGCGTGGCGGGCTGCCAGCACTACGAAGAGGGCTGGTACACCGCCTATCGTCATCTAGGTGAAGTGCCGGATCTCGACGCGATCTTTCATTACGGCGATTACATCTACGAAGGTCGCGCCCGCGACTGCGCGAAAGTGCCGAACTGCGTTCGTTCGCACGCAGGCGATGAGATCTATTCGCTCGATGACTATCGTCGACGCTACGCCCAATACAAGCTCGATCCGGATCTGCAGTTTGCGCACGCCGCCGCGCCGTTCCTGGTTTCTTACGACGACCATGAGGTGGATAACAACTGGTACAGCGAGTGCGATCAGGATGGCTCGCCCGCCGAGATTTTCCTGTTGCGGCGAGCGGCAGCGATGCAGGCGTGGTACGAGCATATGCCCGTGCGTCAGGCGCAGTATCCGACGAACGGTGGACTCAAGATGTATCGTCGGTTTGACTACGGCGATCTATTGCGCGTGCAGGTGTTGGACACGCGACAGTATCGTCACGGTGGCCTGATACAGACGGGACGGCCGCCGAAAGGTTGCAGGCTCGACAGTTCTGGACCGGTGACGATGCTGGGCACACAGCAAGAGGCTTGGCTCGCAGCGGGGCTGAGCTCGTCAGTACGCTGGAATCTCCTGGCGCAGCAGGTGATGGTGATGCCATTCACCTATCCGCAGAGTCGTGACGCGGGACGCACGAATGTCGATTCATGGAGCGGCTATGCACAAGCTCGCGAGCGGCTGGTCGCACAGATCGCTGCGCGTGATTTGAAGAACGTCGTGATTGCGACCGGTGACGTCCATCAGCATCACGCTGGCGTTGTGCCGGTGCGCGAAGGTGAGTTGGACGGGCCGGCCGCTGCAACCGAGTTCGTTTGCACGTCGATCAGCTCGGGAGGCAATGGGGTCGAGTTGAGCAAGGCGTGGCAGGACGTGCCGGCGGACAATCCTCATTGTCAGCTCTATGACGCGCGTCGCGGCTATCAAGTCTTCGATATTGGCCGCGACTCGTGGCGCACGAATGTCTGGACGATGGACAAGGTTTCGGAGCAAGGCGGCCGTGCGACGCTCACGACCAGTTTCGTCGTCGAGCATGACCGCGTCGCGTTGCATCGAGATTCCTGATCAGCCCGGCAAGCCGGCAACCGGCGCTCGATATATCGAACTAGCGATTGCGCGCGGGCAGGAGCTGCTCGATCAGAGCGTCCGGCACTTGCCACGCACGCAGCGTATTCGCGTCGACTCGGGCACTGTCCTGAATCGTCGTCGGTGTGCGCGAAAAGCGTGGCGCCGGCGCAGGTTGAACGATTCCGGCATGAGTGGTGAAGGTGCCCCGGGCGACGTTATGCGGATGGTGGATGGCTTCGCTCATCGGCAGCACCGGCGCGAAGCACGCATCGCTGTTTCCCAGCAGTTCGCACCAGTGAGCCTGCGTCTGGCTCTGAAAGATCGTCTCGAAGCGAGCGCGCATGGCCGGCCAGCAGGCCGGATTCCAATGATCCGGATAGTCGCTCACCGGAATTGCCAGTTTCCCGAGCAGCGCCGCGAAGAACTGCGGTTCGAGCGCGCCCACGCAAATCCATTTGTCATCGGCGCAGCGATAGGTGTCGTAGAAAGGTGCGCCACCGTCGAGCAGATTCGCATGCCGCTGCTCGCGCCAATTGCCCCCCGCGCGCATGGCGAACATCATGCTCATGAGCGACGCGGCGCCATCGGTCATCGCGCAATCGACGACTTGACCGACGCCTGTGCTGCGGGCATTCAACAGCGCTGCGAGTACACCCATGGCGAGATACAACGCGCCGCCGCCGAAGTCACCGACCAGGTTCAGCGGCGGTGTCGGCTTCGCGGCGTCGCCGACCGAATGCAGAGCGCCGGACAGCGCGATGTAGTTGATATCGTGACCGGCAGTGTGCGCGTTCGGTCCGTATTGTCCCCAGCCCGTCATGCGTCCATAAATCAGCTTGGGATTGTCTTTGAGCAGCACGTCCGGCCCGAGGCCGAGCTTTTCCAGCACGCCGGGACGGAAGCCTTCGATCAGCACGTCGGCGCTGCTGGCCAGGGCCCGGCACGCGGCGATGCCGACGCTCTGTTTCAAATCGACGGTGAGCGTGACGCGGCCGCGGTCGAGAATTGCGTCGAACGGTTGGGCCGGCGCATTGGGTCGCGAGATCCGAATGACTTGTGCGCCCAGGTCGGAGAGCAGCATGCCGCAGAATGGCGCCGGGCCGAGGCCGGCAAATTCCAGCACGCGCACGCCGTGCAGTGGGCCTTTTGCGGGTGCGTGCGTCGTCGCTTCGGACGATTTCGTGGGCTCGGTCGAGTTCATCGGTCACCGTGGGGTTTCAGTGCCCGANNNAAAATAGTAGTCCAGAGCAGGGCGTTCAGTACAACTGGAGTCAATGTGAGAAGCAGTATGGGCGAAGCATATATCGTGGCAGCAGTGCGCGCCGCCGGTGGCCGACGCAACGGCAAACTCTCCAGCTGGCATCCGGCGGACCTGGGGGGCGAGGTGCTCAATGCGCTCGTCGATCGCTATGGGATCGATCCGCGAGCGGTCGAGGATGTGATCGTGGGCTGTGTCAGCCAGGTCGGCGAGCAGAGCTTTCACATCGGTCGCAATGTGGTGCTGGCTTCCAAGTTGCCCGACAGCGTGCCCGCCGTTTCTATCGACCGTCAGTGCGGCTCGTCGCAGCAAGCAGTGCACTTCGCCGCGCAGGCGGTGATGTCCGGGACGCAAGACGTCGTGATTGCGGCTGGCGTCGAGAGCATGAGCCGAGTGCCGATGGGCTCGCCCGTTGCGTTGGCCGAGAAGGCGGGAATCGGTACGGGTCCCTGGAGCGAGCGCATTCGCAAGCGCTACGGTGTGCAGCAGTTCAGCCAGTTCACGGGCGCGCAGATGCTTGCCGAGAAATATGGCTTCAGTCGCGAGCAGCTGGATCAATACGCATTGCGAAGTCATCAACGCGCTGCCGCTGCGATTCAAGCCGATGCGTTCAAAGATGAGATTGTGCCTTTGCGCGCAGCCGACGGCAGTCTGCATACGACGGATGAGGGCGTTCGCTTCGATGCGAGCATGGAGGCCATCGGTTCAGTGAAACTGTTGCAGGAAGGCGGCGTGCTGAGCGCAGCGAATTCGAGTCAGGTCTGCGACGGTGCGTCCGCGGTGCTCGTCGTCAACGAGCGTGCTTTGAAGACGCACAACCTCCAGCCGCTGGCTCGCATCCACAATCTCACAGTCACTGCCGGCGATCCGGTCATCATGCTCGAAGAGCCGATTCCGGCGACCCGGCGCGCCCTGGAGCGAGCGGGCCTGAGCATCGATGACATCGATTTGTTTGAGATCAACGAGGCGTTCGCCTCGGTAACGCTGGCCTGGTTGAAAGCTACCGGCGCAGATCCCGACCGGCTGAACGTCAACGGCGGGGCGATCGCGTTGGGCCATCCCCTCGGGGCGACGGGTGCCAAGCTGATGGCAACGCTGGTTCATGCTCTGCGCAAACGCGGCAAGCGCTATGGCTTGCAGGCGATGTGCGAGGGCGGTGGTATCGCCAACGTGACCATCGTCGAGGCGCTCTGATCGGGCGCGAGCTGCGAACGCAGGTGATCAGAGCTTGGTGTCGTCCGTGCAGAACACGGGGCGACGCTTTTCCTGCATGGCCTTGACTGCTTCACGGTGGTCGGCGGATCGCGCCGACACCGACTCGTAGGCGATGCCAGCGTCCATTACACCGAGCGCGACGCGCTTCAGTTCCAGGTTCATCAGCACTTTGGTCCAGCGAATCGCCTGCATGGAACCGTGCTTCAGGCGGTTGCAGAACGCCGTGACCGCATCATCGAGCTGACTGGGACTGACGCAGTGATTGATGAGGCCGATGTCCGCGGCATGCTTTGCCGTCATCGGCTCGCCGGTCAGCAAATATTCCTTGGCGCGACCCAGACCGATTCGCTGCGCCCAGATCGCCGCGCCGCCGTCGCCTGCAACCAGGCCCACGCAGACGTGCGGATCGCCAATCTTCGAGCTGTCGTGTGCGATGACGATATCGCAGAGTAACGCCAGCGTCGCGCCGAGGCCGATTGCATGGCCATTCATCCGGCACACCAGCGGCTTGTCCAGATCCAGCATGGCGAACACGATGCGCTTGGCAATGCGAGCCTCGTGATCGAACAGTTCCGGCTTCGAGGCATTGCGAGCGAGATGCTCGATGTCGCTGCCGGCGCAGAATGCGCGCCCCGCTCCAGTCAATACGACGATATCGGACTGCGTATCAGTGGCGGCAAAGTTGAATGCGTCGGCCAGCTCATCGTGCATTTCCAGGTTGACGGCATTGAGTGCGTCGGGACGATTCAGCGTGATGGTCAGCACCCGATCCTTGTGTGCCAGTGTCAAAGTGTTATAGCTGCGCACGAGGTCACCTCTTGGAATTTTGCCCGGATCGAAACGCCCGCGGTCGCCGGAGCCCCCCAAGCCCGCGCGGATGCCGGTCGCATTGGCTCGAGCCATGGTGAGGTACTGCTCGTCTGTTAAGTTATCACCGTACACGGCGAAGGT
The DNA here is from genome assembly GCF_003104955.1 of Steroidobacter cummioxidans. Classification (NCBI taxonomy): domain Bacteria; kingdom Pseudomonadati; phylum Pseudomonadota; class Gammaproteobacteria; order Steroidobacterales; family Steroidobacteraceae; genus Steroidobacter; species Steroidobacter cummioxidans. The sequence goes on from NZ_LSRW01000052.1 coordinate 12,539, forward strand.
GTATCGGTTCGACGGATCGGTCCATTCCGCCCGCAGCGACAGCAGCTCATAACCTTGCTGAGCAAACTGCTGTGTCGAAATAGAATTTTGACGTGTGATATAGATTGCCCGCGAGCGCCGGCGAACTGGTGAACCAGGTTTGATAGCATTCAGTCAACGAATGATTGGATGCGGAGCTCGCCATGAATCTGTCCGGCAGGAAGATCGTCATCACCGGTGCGTTCGGCGCGCTGGGTTCCAAAGTAGCTGTTGCTGTGCGCGCCGCCGGCGCAAGCGTCACTTGTATCGACTTCTCGTCGCCTGACAGGGCGCCGGAGTCGTTGCGGGGCTGCGTGCTGCTCGGCGGGGTCGATCTTGGCATACCCGACGCGGCGGCGGCGGCGTTGCGAGCCGCCGCCAAACAAATGGGCGGGCTCGACGGGCTGGTCAACATCGCTGGCGGCTTTCGCTGGGAAAAGATCCAGGGCGGCGGCATTGCCACCTGGGATCAGCTCTACGGCGTCAACCTACGCACTGCCGTCAATGCGGTGCAGGCCGCGTTGCCGTTGGTCGGCAAAGAGCACGGGCGAATCATCAACGTTGGCGCCGCCGCTTCAATCAAAGCCGGCGCGGGCATGGGCGCATACGCGGCTTCCAAAGCAGGCGTTGCGAAGCTCACGGAAGCGCTCGCCGATGAGCTGAAGGATCAGGGCGTGTGCGTCAACGCCATTCTGCCGAGCATCATCGACACGCCGGCGAATCGCGCTGACATGCCCGATGCGGATTACGCACGTTGGGTCCAGCCCGAGCAGATCGCCGATCTGGTGGTGTTTCTGTTGTCGAATCACTCCAGTGCGATCACTGGCGCACTGATTCCGATCGTGGGCCGGGTTTGAGGGCAAATGCCAGACCGCGGCGTGGAGTGTTCCACGACGCGGTCTGGCACCCCAGTCACAGCGAGCGTGCGATCACCATGCGTTGAATGTCGGAGGTGCCTTCATAGATCTGGCACACGCGCACGTCGCGATAGATCTTGGCCAGGCCGAACTCTTCGAGATAACCGTAGCCGCCGAGCGTCTGGATGGCGCCGGAGCAAACGGCTTCCGCGGTTTCGGATGCCACCAGCTTGGCCATCGAGGCTTCTTTCAAGCAGGGGGCGCCGGTGTCTTTGACGCTGGCGGCATGCAGCACCAGCTGACGAGCGGCTTCGAGTCGCGCGGCCAGATCGGCCAGACGGAAGCCGACGGCCTGATGCTCGATGATGGCCTTGCCCATCGAACGGCGTTCCTTCGCATAGCCGCTGGCGATTTCGAGCGCGGCCTGCGCCATACCGATGGATTGCGAGGCGATACCGATGCGGCCCGCTTCGAGATTCGACAGCGCGATCCGATAGCCCTGACCTTCGGCGCCCAGGCGCAGCGCGCTCTCGATGCGCAGATCGTCGAAACGCAGGCTGCAAGTGTCGGAAGCCAGCTGGCCCAGCTTGTGCTCGACTTTGTCGACCACGTAACCGGGACGATCGGTCGGCACCAGGAAGGCCGAGATGCCTTTCTTGCCCGCTTCGGGATCGGTGACCGCGAATACGATCGCGAGTCCGCCGATCTTGCCCGAGCTGATGAACTGCTTGCTGCCGTTGATCACATAACCGTCGGCGACTCTGGTGGCGCGCGTGCGCAGGGCGGAAGCGTCCGAGCCCGCATCCGCTTCGGTCAATGCGAAAGCGCCGATCATGCGGCCGCTGAGCAGGTCGGGCAGGAAGCGATCCTGTTGTTCGGCGTTGCCATCCTTCAGCAGCGCGGAAACGATCAGGCTGTTCTGGATGGAGAGGATGGTGGACAGCGCGCCGTCGGCGGCCGCGACTTCCATCAGCGCGAGCGCATACGACACATAGTCGGCACCGGCGCCGCCTTTCTCTTCGGGCGCGGTCATGCCCATCAGGCCCAGCTCGGCGAGCTCCTGGAACAACTCTGGCGGATAAGCGCGGGCGGTTTCGTAGCTCAGCGCGTTCGGGCGAATGCGTTCCTGAGCGAACTCGCGGACGGCTTCGGCAATGGTTTGCTGCGTGGGGGTGAGTAACATCGGCTCGATCTTCGGTAAACAGGACGACGGCGTCGGACGGCAAGGATGGCGGTGGAGCCGCTCGGGTGCAAATGGCAGCGGCTGCGGCCTGCTGCCGAGCGAAAATCATGTCGCATCCAGCCAAAACAGCGCATTTGTGTTGCAAAAAATGGCCATTCGACGGGCAGGTCAATACCGGACGTGAGGCGCTGATTCCGCCTGCCTTCCCGGGCCGAGGGGTGTTTTACTTCCAAGCGGCGCGTTATAGGGCTTGACCAGCGCCGCTGCGCAGCCGGCACGCTCGATCTGCTCCGAGCTCGCGTCGTGGTACAGCGTCGTTCGCTGCCGGCAAGGGCGGCCCAACTCCGCTATGAGCTGCTGCATTTGCCCAGGCTTGAGTTCCTGGCCGTGTGCTGCGCCGGCGGCGCGGCTGATGGACTCGTTCATGAGTGTGCCGCCCAGGTCGTTCGCTCCAGCCCGCAGACAGCGTTGTGCCCACTGCGGCCCTAGTTTCACCCATGAGACCTGCACGTTCGACACGAGGGGATGCAATACCAAGCGAGCCACTGCATGCATCAGCAACGTTTCTCTCAATGTCGGCCCCTTGCGTGCGCGGCCGCGTAGATACATTGGAGCTTCCATGTGAACGAAGGGCAGGGGGACGAACTCGGTCAATCCCCCGGTCACCTGCTGCAGCCGTCGCAACAGCAACAGATGCCTGGCACAGTGCTCATACCCTTCCACGTGACCGAACATGATCGTCGCCGTCGTCGACAGCCCGACTCGATGTGCCTCTGCGACGACGTCCAGCCATTGCTGCGTGCTCAGCTTGTCAGGCGCGAGGATGCGGCGAACGTCATCGTCTAGAATTTCCGCTGCCGTGCCTGGCAGCGACCCCAATCCCGCCCGCTTGAGCTCGATGAGAAACTCCTGCACCGAGATTCCCAACGTTTGCGCACCGTGGCTGACCTCGAGCGGCGAGAACGCGTGAATGTGAATCTGCGGTTGCGCCTGCTTCGCCGCTCGGCAAATCTCCAAATAGGTGTGTCCAGTAAAGGATGGATGGATCCCACCCTGCATGCATACTTCCGTGCCGCCGCGTTCCCAGGCTTCTCGCACACGCCGGCGGATTTCATCCAGGTCGACCAGATATGGCGCGCCACGAAGGTGTTCGTGAGTACGGCCTTTGGAGAAGGCGCAGAAGCCGCACTTGTACAAGCAAACGTTCGTGTAATTGATGTTGCGAACGACGGCATAGCTGACAGTGTCGCCGACCGCTTGCTGTCGCACTTGGTCGGCGATTTCACAAGCGCGGACGAAATCGGCGCCCCGCGCGGTGAAGAGCTCGGCGATCTCGCTTTCCGCCAGCTCGTTGCCAGCAGTCGCTCGCTGCACGAGGTCAGCGATTCGCGAGCGTCGCGGCACTGCTGACACCGGCACATCGCGATAGTCATCTTCATACGTCGGCTCTGCCGCTCCAGCACACCAACGACCGACGCGTGCCCATCCGGCACCGTCCGATTGTCTGAGCACCGGCGTTTGCAGCTCATCCGCCAGCCATTCATGACGAGCCCGAACATAGCTGGGGTAAACAGTGAGTCGCTCGACGAGATCACACCCTGCGCGAGCCGTCTGCGCCGCAAGCTGCTCCAGATGCGGCCAAGGCGCCTCCGGATTGACATGATCTGGAGTGAGCGGCGATACACCGCCCCAATCGTTGATGCCCGCCGCGATGAGATCAGTCAGATCGCCGTCGTACAAATTCGGCGGCGCCTGAATACTCATCTGCGCGCCGAACATCAATCGAGCGACGGCGATGGTCCAGCACAACTCATCATTGGACGGCTCTGGAGCGTGCTGCATTTTTGTGCCGGGTTTGGCGCGGAAGTTCTGAATGATGATTTCTTGCAGATGGCCGTAGCGATCGGACAGATCGCGCAATGCCAGCAGTGCATCGATACGTTCGCGCCTTGTTTCACCGATGCCGATGAGAATGCCGCTGGTCATCGGGATTCGTGCTGCGCCGGCCAGGCGCAATGTTTCCAACCTTCGCGCAGGCAGTTTGTCGGGCGAGCCGTAGTGTGGGCCGCCACGCTCGCACAGACGTTCCGATGCCGACTCCAACATGATGCCCATGGATGGCGCGACGTGCCGCAGCCGCGCAAGATCCTCCGCACTCATCAACCCAGGATTGAGGTGTGGGAGCAGCCCGGTTTTACGCAGCACTAGCGCCGCGACGTGTTCGAGATAGGCCAGGGTCGTCGCAAAGCCCAGCTCGGCGAGCGCGTCGCGCGCCCACGCATAACGCAGCTCTGGCTGATCGCCCAGTGTGAACAGCACCTCTTTGCAGCCTAACGCGGCACCGTCTTGGGCAATCCGAAGCACCTCCTCCGGGCTGAGATACGGTTTCGACAAGCGGCCAGGCGTCTTCGCAAACGTGCAATAGTGGCAGACGTCACGACACAACTGCGTCAGAGGTACGAAGACTTTGCGCGAGTAGCTGACGCGCGTTCCCCACCCTTGTTCGCGAAGTCTTGCAGCGAACGTAGCAAGCTCACGCCAGTCAGTATGCAACAGGAACTCGGAGCATTGCTCCGAGGCCGGTCGCGATTCCAGCCAGGGGAATGTCATCGCATCCCCCACAAATATTCCAAGTCGTCGGCGCAATCCAGATCGAGCGCGAGCTCCTCGATCTCCAGTACACGCGTCACGAGATTGGCCGCGCGAGTGGCTTCGAGATGTCGCGCGAAGCTGGAGTTGCCGAAGCACGGCGCAATCACATGCGGCGGCGAGCAGAGCAATGCGTTCGTGCCTTCGTGTCGACGATCGGGTACGAGCACCACTTGCTCGCGCGATGTTTGAGCGTCGAAGAGTGCATCCACCGCAGGAACGCAGATTAACGGCAGGTCACCAGGCACCATCAATACGCGCGCGGGTGCCGTATGCAAACACTGCAGCGCCGCTTCGAGCGCCGCCGACATCCCGATATCATCATTTTGCATGATAGTTCTCGCCCGCAGCGACCGGGCGAACCAGGCGACTTCGCGGCTCGACGTGACGACCGCGACGGCATCGATATTCCTGCTCTCGTGCAGGGCGAGGATCACCCGTTGCGCCAGCGTGAAGAAAAGTTGCTTGCGCTGTTCGGCATCGAGCACGTCAGAGAGTCGCGACTTGGCGCGCTCGCTCGATTTCAGAGGAAGCAATGCCCAGGTCGATGCCGGCATACCGAGGTCTTTGTCTGTCAGGATCCGCAGCGCCCATTCACGGTCCTGTAGAAAGCCCCTTCGTAGGTCAGTTGTTCCTCGACTGCCAGGCAGTGCCGGGCCGGGACCGGGCGTATGCCGATCAATACGGCAATGGGCAATTCCCGCCCGTGTTGCTGGAAGGTCAGGTAGCGAATGAGCACTGCAGCTGAGGCCCTATTGCCATGGCCGGTCGATGATTTTTCCAAGTACGGTTCGGTCGAGGCGCGGCCGGTCGGCAAGATCCAGGGATATGTGGGACGTGCGATGCACCGCAATTGGGTGTCCATCCCGCATGTCACGCATCACGACGACGCCGATGTCACCGATTTCGAGCGGCGCCGGAAGGAATGGAATGCCGCACATCCCGGCGACAAGCGCACGTTGCTGCCGGTCTTGATGAAGGCCAGCGTCGCGGCGTTACAGCGGCATCCGAGCTTCAATTGTTCGCTGAGCGCCGACGGCGCGACGTTGTTCGCGAAGAGCTACTTCAACATCGGCGTCGCGGTCGATGTGCCGAGCGGGTTACTCGTGCCGGTGATCCGCAACTGCGATCAGAAGGACGTGGGTCAGATCGCGCGTGAAGTCGTACAGATTTCGGAGAAGGCGCGCACCAAGGGCTTGTCGATCGCCGAGATGGCGGGTGGTTGTTTCACCTTGTCATCGCTCGGGCACATTGGCGGCACGGCGTTCACTCCCATCATCAATGCGCCGGAAGTAGCGATCCTTGGCATTTGTCGAACGCAGGATCGCTTCGTGCCGGACGCTGACGGCAATCCTGTTTTGAAACAGCTGCTGCCGCTTTCGCTCAGTTACGACCACCGGGTGATCAATGGCGCCGACGCGGCTCGCTTCGTGCGCTTCATTGCCGAGTGGCTGGGCACCTATCGGTTTGAATAGCTACGGATTGGGGATCGGTGCGGAAGCTGCTGTCGCTACTGGCTGTTCGGTCGGAGCAGGTGAAGCTTGCGCCGGCGGGGCAGGCGGCTCTGGTACAACCAGCGCCGCGACGTTGACGACGCTCGGATCGTCACGAAGTTTCAGATAGAGACCGCCTTGGCCCGGTCGCGGCACGGGCAGGGCGCGGCCCGGAAAGCCGACGGGCACGGCGACCGGTTCCTTGAAGTCGGGATTGCTGGCGACCGAATCGACCAGAAACAAATTGACGCCGGTGAGCTTGCAGGACTGGGCAGGATCCGACGGGCAATCCAGACCTTTCAGCACGGGCAGTCGAACCAGGGTCACCAGGGGCTGCCAGTCGCCCGCGACCCCTTTGTGCACGACGCGGAACTTCAACGGGCCGAACGCGGAGAACCCGAAGGCTTTGGTTGGATCGAACGTCGCGACCGCGACCTTGCTGTCAGCCAGGGTGAGTGTGCGATTGGCGAGGCTCAGCGTGGTCGAAAGGGCTTCATCGGCGCTGGCCACTTCGATGTTTGCATCACGGCTGAAGATGGCCGGCGATTTCGCGCGCACCGAGAAGATGAGCTGTGCGTCTTGCGGCAGCTGGTTCTCGCTCGCGAGCTGGATGTTGCTCGAGTCGCCCGACACCACTTGCACGCTCTTACCGACCAGTTCCACGCGCGGACGCGGTGCTGCCACCGCGACGTTGACTGCGTAGCTACGGCCATCGCGGAGGGTGACTTTCGCTTTCGCAGCGTCGCCTTGCTGCAAGCTCGGCGCCGGCGTGTCGGTCGCCTCGACAGGTTTCACTTCGAGCCGCAGCTGATCGCTCTCCGGATTGGCCATGTCGGCAGCGGGCACGAATTCGAGCCCCTTCAACGACAGCGCTGCGACGTCGGCGAGCCGGCTGCCTTTGAGCACGCCGTGGGATTCACCCTCATGCATGGTGAAGCTTTCGAACCGACCGGCTTCGGGGTAGGCACGCAGCTCGACGGGATGCGGCTCCGGCGAACCGAATTGTGAGACGAACAACGTCAAAGCGCCGGGCTGTGCCTGCTGCAAGGCCAGGTTGATCTCGACTTCGTTCGCTTTCACCGGCGACCAATCCACGCGCAGTTCCTTGCCGGTGGGGTCCTTCACCATGATGCGATCGATGCAAGCGACGCTGCCGCTTTGCAGATGAATCGTATTGGCGCGACCGATGATCAACGAGGTGTCGTCTGGCGACGCCGGCGCCCAGGTTTGCGAATGCGTGTTGACGAGCTGGAAGCCGGGGCCGTTGAACTTGTCGAAGCCCCAGTAACCATGCAGCGAACCGCGGAAACGGTCGGCCAGACTGGCGTTGCCGAGCGGCGAGGTGTCGATCAGGAAGCCGCCTTGCGTGGCATCCGCCATCGCGGGCAACTCGATCACTTCGCCATTCGCGCCCGCGACTCGAAGCACCGTGTGATGCGCATACTCCGTCGCGAACACCAGCGGCGCACCCTCGACGGGCAGCACGAGCCGATCCTTGCGCACGCAGTAAATATCTTTCGGGCTCACTGCGTGCAGCGGCGGCGGCAGCGCTTGTTCCACGGCGGGCAGGGCCGCGACCAGCACCGACTTTGGATTCTGAAATGACGGCGGCGTGTTGAGCGTCAGCGTGAGCTCTTTATCCACGGCCGTGGCCAGCGCCGGAATGTATTGGTAGTTGGCGACGCGAAACGAATCGAACAACCGGCCCAGATCTCGCAGCGAAGCAAGATACGGACTGTAATAGCCATAGTTCGCTTGTGGTGTCGCACTCGCCGCCATGACCAGATCGCTCGCGGGACCCTTCGTGAGTGCCTCGACGATGGACATGCTGTGGCCGTCGTTGAGAATCAATGTTTCCTGTCCTTGCATCAGACAGGGAGCCTGCAGTTGCGGCAGCCGGTCGAGACATTTCTCATCGACGCGAATGCCGAGGCTGCGCGCCAGTAGCGGCGTGGTGTCCTTCAGCACCGCGGGGTTGGCGGCGTTCAGATGGCGGATCGAAGTGAGATAACGCTCCAGCCGCGAGCGATCGAGGGTTGCCTGGTTCAGATCCTGCGTCGAACGCACGAACGCGCCCGGCCGGCCGCGCACTGCGTTGACCAATGTCTTGAAATCGCCGCCGTCCTCGGGCGCCAGGAAGATGAGCGCCTGTTGAGCGCCCTCTGGAACCGTGACGGTCAGTCCCTTTTCCATGCAGGCGCGCTTCCACGTCTCGCATTTGAAGAACCAGTTCTTGGGCGGCGGATTGGTGGGGCCGCGCAGGAAGCTGAGCACCAGCAGGTAGTGCTCGGACTGCGACTTCGGAAAATCGGCTTTGATCCACAGCTTGTCGCCCTCGGCCAGGTGTGGGACCTGGGCGATCGGCAGGGTGGTTTTATCCCGGGAAACCGTGGCCTCGAGCGTCGGCCCCTGCAGATCGAACGGGGCATTGGTGGCCGCCGCGTGGGCGGAAGTGACCGCGAGCACCGCAAGGGTCGTAAGCCATCGGCAAAGTCGCAAGCTCATGGGGGCGAATCGTAGGGCACAGCGTTGTTACGGCCAACCCGCTTGACAGCCCCTACCAACAAGGGGAGAGATTTATTCGTCCGCAGGATCGGAAAATAAACCTGTCCCCTTTTTCGCCGCTCAGCTGCCGTTCAGCTTGGGTCGATGAGCCCTCAATTCCTGGCGGACGAGGGCGGCGCGGACTGGTCGATGCCGAAGCGCTGGACCAGTGCGTCGTACTGCTTGCGCGAGATGGTGATCATGGCGCCATGCCGGACTTTCGGCGGCAGGCTGTATTTGTCCCAGGTCGAGAAGAACGTGTACCCGGAGATCTGGTACCACGGGCCGGACAGCTTATCGGCGACCGACAGGCCGTATGACACGCCCGGATACTGCTCGTAATAGAGATACCAGATTTCGCCATTTGGCGACGGAATCAGCATCGGCGCTTCGCGGAAGTTCGGGCTGAGCGGCGGGCTCAGGTTTTCATAGGGGCCGAGCAGCTTGTCGGAACTGGCGATGCGAATGGTCTTGCCGGTGACCCAGTCGAGCGTCGGATAGGTTTCGTCCTTGATGATCGCCCAGTACTTGCCTTCGGCCTGGCGCAGGAACACGTCGATGGTGCCCATCTCCCACGACAGCAATCGCTTGGGCGGCGCCGAGAATTTCTTCAGGTCCTTGGACGTCACATACAGCGTGCGCTGACTGGCCCAGTAGCGCTCGGCGTCCTCGGGCGTGCCTTCCAGGTGCGGCGTGTGCCAGGTCATCACGAACTGTTTGGAAGGCTCGTCGAAATAGATTTTCGGCGCGCCGATTCTTTGCAGCGCCTGCGAGTAGCCCGGCGTTGCTTTCAAGTCGGGCGTGTAGGTGCTGAAGCGCTTCCATTCGATCAGATCGCGCGAAGACCAGATGTTGATGGTCGGCGCAGAATCGCTTTCGTTGCCCGCAATGTAATAAGTGCCATCGGGGCCGCGTGCGATGTCGGGATGGCCTCGATAGTCGTCGGTGATGCGCTTGCCGTCGTTCAGGCGATACCAGTGCAGTCCATCGAGACTGACGCTGTAGTAGAGGCGGCCGTAGTCGGCGTGCGTCATGTGAGCGAACAAATATGCTTCGTTCACAGGCTGCTCGCCTGCGCGAACCTGGCCCGGCGGGTCCGGTTGACGCGCCAACGCGACAGCTGTGAACAATGTGGCGCCCAGTAGCAGTCGTCGCGAAATCTTCAATGCAGTCATGGCAATTCCCCCGATCACAGCGACGCAGCCTAGCTCGAACTGATTTATAAGACAAATAATACTTGTCAGATTTTAGTCGGTGTGATTCAGTACTAGGCCACAGTGCGCGTGAAGCGCGCCATCACGTTCCTTTGGGGGTAAAGGCAGCATGAGGCTCAGGAATTCCTTTCTGTATTCAGTATCGGCGGTGACGTTGCTCGGCTCGGCGAGCGGTGCGTTGGCGCAAGAGACCGCGGCCGCCGCGGGTGGCGCACAACTCGAGGAAGTCGTCGTCACCGGTTTGCGTCAGAGTCTGGAGCGCGCCGCTGAAATCAAGCGCGAATCGGCGCAGGTCGTCGATTCCATCGTCGCGGAAGACATCGGCAAGTTCCCGGATCCGACCACCGCGGCGGCGCTACAGCGCGTGCCGGGTGTGCAAGTCAGCGTCGGTTCCAACAACGAGATCACGGGTGTGTTGATCCGCGGCTTGGGCGACATTCTGACGACGCTCGACGGCCGTGAGGTTTTTTCGACCACAGGCCGCGGCTTCGCCATGCAGGATTTGCCCGCGGAAGCGCTCTCTCGTGTCGACGTCATCAAAAGCAGCACCGCCAATCTGATCGAAGGCGGCATCGCCGGCATGACCGACCTGCGTTTACAGAAGCCGTTCAACTTCAATGACCGCACGTTCGTGGTCACCGGGCGCGCCAATTATCCCGAGAACGTCGACGACATCAACCCGCAGTTCGGCTTCCTTGCGACCGATCGCTGGCAGGTGGGCGATGGCGAGATCGGCGCGCTGCTCAACGTCACCTGGTACAAGAACGACTTCGATCGGCCGATCTCGTTCGTCGGCGAGCGACGCAGCCTGGCCGCTCGACCCCACAATATCGATGGCGTGCTCGTGCCGAACACGTTCGGTGGCTTGAACGACTACGGCTGGTACGAGCGCCCCCAGGCGAACCTCGCCATTCAATGGCAGGTGACCGACAATCTCGAGGTTTACGCGGACGGTCTCTATGCGGGTTACCGCGCCGAGGTGCAGTCGGCGTTCACCGCGTCGCCGTTCTTCTTCGACGAGACGCGACTGGAGAGCCTGTCGGTCAATGAGGATCAGTGCTTCCTGGCGCGCGTGACGCCCGATGGATTCAATCCCAATCGCACCGACCTGAATCGGCGCGACGAATTCGGTCAGCCCGCACCCAATTTCACGACTGCCACGCTGTGCAATCTGGAGTCCGCGCGTTTCTCCGGTGTTCGCGGTCTGACCAGCACGCAGGCCAAGACGCAGGACGTCGACAACTATCTCGGCGCGCTTGGCTTCAAGTGGAACAACGGTCCGACCAGCGTGAAATTCGACACTGCATTCCAGAAGTCCAAGCAGGAGTTCTCCAACTTCATCGTCGATATCGGCAAGTCCATCACCGTCGACGTCTTCACCAATGTGAACGAGGGCGGAGAGGTCTGGCACCCCGGCAATCCGCTCGGCACGGACGGTGGCTGGTTCCTGCGCAACGGTCTGAACCAGACGTTCGACGAGTCCACCGGCGAGTTGTGGCAGACGCGGCTCGATTTCCGTCATGAGCTCGACGGCGCGTTCGGCTTCATCCGCGCAGTCGAGGCTGGCGTTCGTTACGCCGACCGCAGCGCGCTGTTCGAACAGGCGCAGGTCAATCAGGGGGCACCCGGTGGCGATATGGCCACGGCGGTCGACGGACTGGCGCTGCCGGCCGACTTCCTGGTGCGAGCACCCGGTATCGATCGCATCAACGGCGGCGCGTCGTTCCTGATTCCGAATCCGGATTACCTGCGCTCGTCGGCGGGTCGCGATGTCCTGCGCCAGATCTACGGCGTCCCAACGGGCAATCCAGCGTTCCAGCCGCAGCGTCGCTTCGATGCGTCCGAGGAAACCTACGCGGCCTACTTGCAGCTCGATTATTCGGTTCCCGTGGGCGGTCTGACCATCGACGGCCTGATCGGTGTGCGTCCGACCCGTACCGAACGGCACATCGAGGGTGCGGGCATCGTGAGCGGCGTGCTCGTACCGCGCATTGCAGACACGACCGACACCGAGGTGCTGCCGAACGCGAGCGCTCGTATCGACTTCAACAACGGTTTGCAGGCTCGTGTGTCGTACGCGAAGACCATGCGCCGTCCGGACTTCACGGCGCTGAATCCCGGCCTCAACTACGTGGTCGCGACCAATCCTACCGTGATCAACTCCGGCAGCTCGGGCAATCCAAATCTGAAATCGCAGATCTCGGACAGCTACGATGCGACGCTCGAGTATTACTTCGGCCCGAGCATGGTCTCGGCGGCGGTGTACTACCGCGATCTCGCGGATCGCGTGATCACTGCCGCGAATGCCGAAGAGATCGATGGCATCATCTACAACATCAGCCGTCCGCGTAACGTCGGTGCTGCCACTTTGCAGGGCATCGAGTTGAGCGGCCAGACGTTCTTCGACTTCCTGCCGGGTGCCTGGTCCGGCATCGGTGCGTTCGCGAACTACACGTATGCGGACACCGAAGTGAAGGGCAACGATCCGCTGGCGGGCTATCCGTTGCAGGGTGTGTCCAAGGACAACTACACCGTCGGCTTGCTGTACGAGAAGTTCGGCATCTCCGGACGTCTGGTCTACACCGCGCGCTCGCGTTACTACGATCAGGATACGACAGGTCTCAACATTCCCCGCCCGATCGAGGCCGATCGCGTGAACGACCTGGATTACATTCCGACTGCTCTGAACTACGTGCGTCCGGGTGGCCGCATGGATTTCAGCATCGGCTATGACATCACGGATGCCGTCCGCGTCGATATCGGCGGCAGCAACATTCTGCGCAACCGCTACAAGAGCTACTTCGACTATTCCTACATCAATCGCGACTTCCGCTACGACGACACGATCTATACGGTCGGCGTGCGCGTGAGGCTGTGATCGATGGCAGGGAATAGTCTGCTCAAGCAAGTTGCAACGGCGCTGGCAATCGGCGCCGCGCTCTGGGCACAGACCTCATCGGCGGCGCAGCCCGCCGATGAGCGTCCCAACTTTCTGATCATCATGGCGGACGACCTCGGTTATTCCGATGTCGGTGCCTATGGCGGTGAGATCGATACGCCGAACATCGACCGGCTCGCGTCGGGCGGGTTGCAGTTCACGAACTTCTACAACTCGGCTCGTTGCTCGCCGTCACGTGCGAACCTGCTCACCGGGCGCTACGCGCATCGTGTGGGCATGGGCGAGAACGGCGGCAGCATGTCTGTCGACGTGCGCACGGTGGCGGAGGAGTTCAGGGATGCGCGATATCGGACCTCTATGGTCGGCAAGTGGCATCTCACGCGCGCGACTCCGATCGCCGATCCGAAAGAGCATCTGAAGTGGATCAATCACCAGGCCTATCTCGATCGTGATTTCGGCGATCGCTCGACGTATCCGGCGGCGCGCGGCTTCGAGACTCACTTCGGCCTGGTGTGGGGCGTTTCCAGCTATTTCGATCCGTTCTCGCTGGTCGAAGGCTTCGAGCCGGTGCGCACCGTGCCGAAGGATTTCTATCTCACCGATGCGCTGAGCGATCGCGCCGTGCGCGATATCGAATCGTTTGCCAAGGAAGAACGTCCGTTCTTCATGTATCTCGCGTACACCGCGCCTCATTGGCCGTTGCATGCGCCGGAGCAGGCCATCGCGAAGTATCGCGGTCGCTACGACGGCGGCTGGGAGAAGCTGCACGCAGAGCGGTACGCAAAGCTGGTGCAGCTCGGTCTGGTCAATCCATCGAACACGCCGAAGACACAGCTGTCCGGCGACTGGGCGGTGAATCCGGAGAAGCCGTGGGATCAGCTGAGCCAGGCCGAGCGCGCGCAGTCGGCGGCGAAGATGTCTGTGCATGCCGCCATGATCGATGTCATGGACCAAGGCATCGGTCGAGTCATCGAAGCGCTGAAGCGCACCGGTCAATATGAGAACACGGTGATCGTGTTTCTCTCCGACAACGGCGCGTCACCGGAGACGATGAGCGGATCGAGCGGCTATCAACCTGGCTATGACCGCCAGAGCGAGACCCGCGACGGCCGGAAGATCCAATACGGCGCCGAGCAGCCGACCTTGGGATCGGAGACCAGCATGGCAGGCATCGGAGTGTTCTGGGCGAATGCGGCCAACACACCGTGGCGTTTCTGGAAAGCTGAAGCCTATGACGGCGGTGTACACACGCCGTTCATCGTCAGCTGGCCGAAAGGACTCAAGCTCAAGCCCGGCACTCGGGTGGACAGCCTGGGGCACATCATGGACATCGCGCCGACGTTCTACGAACTGGCCGGCGTGAAGCAGCGGACCGAAGGTCAGCCGCCGGTCGATGGCGTTTCTCTGGTGCCGGCGCTGACGGGCAAGAAGATGTCGCGCGGCAAGCCACTGTTCTTCGAGCACGAAGGATCGCGCGCTGTGATCCTCGATGACTGGAAGCTGGTGGCACGTGCGCCAGGGCCGCAATCGAAGGTATATGCACCCTGGTCGCTCTACCATTTGGCGGAGGATCGCAGCGAGACGCGCGATCTCATCGAAGCGGAACCGAAGCGTGCGGCCGCCATGGCCAAGCTTTGGAATGAATGGTCGACCTCCGTCCAGGCGCGTCAACGTAGCGAGCCGTAATGACAGGTATCGTTGGAAACGGAAAGGCAGCTGCAGCGCTGGCAGTGATGCTGGCGCTGTGCGCAGCGACGGCATTCGGCGAGGCCAAACGCCGTCCGCCTGCGGATGACATCTTCCTCGATCATCCGTCGATGGATAAGAACGCGACTGTGCAGCCAGCGGCGAATGCACGTCCGGTCGAATCTCTCTTTTCCTCCAGGGCGCTGCTGGATGCGTCGATCGCTCGTGCCTCGAACGACCAATGGTTCCTGACGGGTACGGTGCTGCGTGATTTACCACGCGACGGCATTCATCTCTGGACCTCGACGGATCGTCGTAACTGGCGCTCGCTGGGCATCGTTCATGCGAAGGGAGAGCGCATCGCCGCGCCGGACGTTTCAGTTCACGGCGACTCGCTCTATCTCACTTATGCTGATGCGAGCGGCTGCGCGCGCGTCGCGCGTGGCTCGGTAGCCCGTCCTGCAGAGCCTTACGCCGGCTCGCCCTGTCTCGTTGAAAATGCGTCCGACGCATCGTTGTTCATGGATGACGATGGCTCCGCCTATCTGCTGTGGGGCGCGGGAATGATCGCGCGGCTGGCGCCCGACCTGCAGCGACTCACCGAAACGCCGCGTTTCTTGAAACCAGATCCCGCGCTGTTTGCGAACAACCCTCCGCCCGGCAAAGACTGGCCGGTGCGAGGACGCGTCGGTTCGGCGGGTGCTGCGATGTTCAAGGACCACGGTCGTTATGTGCTGATAGCCAATGAAGTCACTGGCCGGATGCGCAGCCCGACCGACGATGTGTTCATGGCGGAAGCGCCGACACCTTACGGTCCGTTTTCGCTGCGCTATCTCGCTGTTCCTCACGCAGGTCAGTCATCCATCGTGCGCGATGAGCAGGGCGCGCTGTACGCGAGCTACAACCCGAAGTGTGAAGACGACTTCTCGCTGTTCTGTGAACAGGTCGGCTTGGTGCCGCTGGAACGTTCGCCTGACGGGCGGCTGCGTCAGTCAGCAAACATTCTCACGGAGAACAGCGCGGTTGCAGCTGCGCGTCCGCTGATGGCCGGCGAATTCTTGCGCGATCCGTCCGTCGCGCTCGGTGGCGACGGCCAATATTATTTGGTCGGCACGCAAGGCGGTTTCGGCCTCGTGTATCCCCACGGTGGCATCACGTTCTGGCGCTCGTCGGATTTGCAGACATGGGAGCAGGGCGGCACGGTTTTCAACTGGAAGGGATTGGGGCGCACCTTCAAGAACACAGCCGAGCTGTGGGCTCCCGAGATCACATGGGTGGCGCGCGATAACACCTATTACATCGCGTTCTCCATCATGGAGCGCGATGTCGGCGGCAAGACCTGGATCTATCGCTCGACCAGCGGCAAGGCCGAGGGTCCGTATGAGAACGTCGCGCGCGAACACTTCGTCGAGGGCATCGACGGCTTCCTGTTCGAGGATGGCGGCGAGCTGTATCTGCTGTGGGGCGGCGGCAACATCGGCAAGCTGAATGCGAAGCGTGATGGCTTTGACGGACCGGTGCGTCGACTCGTCGATATCGACGGCGCGCACATCGGCTACGAAGGCAACGCGCTCATCAAGATTGGCGACACCTATTTCGTCACCGGCGCCGAGTGGAATGGTCCACTGCGCACTCATGGAACCTACGACATGATGTACGGCAGCTCGAAATCTCTGTTCGGTCCTTACACCAAGCGCCGGCTCGGGGCGCCGCACGCCGGGCATGGCACGCCGTTTCGCGATAAGGAAGGTCGCTACTGGTCGACGATGTTCGGCAACGACGTGACGTCCCCGTGGCGCCGCCAGTTCGGCCTCATCCCACTGGAAATTGGTGACGAGCGCGCGCTTCGCGTGCCCGGCATCCAGCGTTAGGACTGCGGCTGGTTGAGCTCGGGCAGCTGACCGAGAAAGTCATTGAGGCTGCGGCGTCCGTCCTGCCATTCCTCATAGCGACGCGGCGCCTCGGGCACGCCACGGGCCGTGAGCTCGATGCGGTTCGAGCGGGAGATGGCGCGCAGGTCGTCGCGACTGATGGGAAAATAAATATGCTTCGATCCGGGGATAGGTAAGGGCAGCGCCTGGTTGATGCCCAGCTCCGACACCTCGCCGGTGTGCGGTGTGAGCGCGACGGTTCGCTCGCCGACGTTCACGTCGATCTGGTCGAAGGCGCTCTGAGAGCTGCCGCTCTTATCCGACCAGAGATCGCCCGAGTTCCACAGAATGGCCACGAGATACAGCTTGCGCTCGCCCATGCGATTCACTTCGATCGCGGTCAGCTGCGCGTAATCCCGCTCGTTCATGCTCGGTGCCGGTGCGGCACGCACCAGCACGAGTGGCTCCGTTTGGGCCGTGATCGTCACGGACGACTTGGGATCCATCCACGACTTGACCGTCGGCTGCGTGGCGCAGCCCGCCAGCAGCAACGATAGCAGCAATGCTGAATATTTCATGGACGGTCCCCCCAGGGCCTGGATGGGCTGGATCTTACAAGAAAGCGCGGAATGCGCGCTCCGGTTCCGACCGTTCAGTCTGCCTTGGTGGCTGCGCCGCATTTCTCGGGTTGATACGGCTCGCCGGTGTCGAGAATGTTTACGATTTTTTCCATCCGAGTCACATTGGCGTAAGTGTCCGCGAGCAGCAGCATGTTCTTGCAGGGGAGCGCCACCATGTGAGCGTGTTGCGGCAGCAGCGGGCGCAGGATCGGTACGAACATCGCGGCCGGCGCGTTCTTCAGCTTGAAGACGCGAGTGACGTACTCGGCACTCGCATACGAGCCATCGCCGGTGATCACAGGGGCGGACAGTTGCCGAGCGTACGAGTCAGGGACTACGCGAACATATTTGCCATCGTCGATGGCAACGAAGCCGTGCAGCTGAAGCACGGATAGAAGGGTGGGATAGTCGAGGCCGTTGGGATCGAGGCCGATCACAGTTACGTCGCCAGTTACGCGCGGCTCGAGAAGAAACTTCTTGCCGGTTTTCTTGGCGGTGCTCGCGATCACTTGTGCGATGGGAACCGAGTCCTTGCTGGCGGGCGATGCGCTTTGCGCTTGCACTTGAGGTGCGCTCAGCAACGCGAGAACGGCGCAGACGTGCGAGGCGATACAAGCATGAGACTTCATCAGGGAACACTCCTTTGAGGGACGAGGTCGGATGCGGTCAGGGGTGGTTTCAGACGCCAGTGCCGAGGGGTTTCCTGTTCGTCGAGGCGCACGAAGCCGAAACGATTCGGGACCCACAGTCCAAAACGCTGCAAAGACTGCAGAGGTTCGAAAACATCGGCGATGCGACCGATGCGCGTGTCGTCCGCATAGAGATAGATGGGACGTGCGAGTGGATACGTGCCGTCGGCGAACGTTGCCAGCGAGGGCTCCGGCCCGGCCATGGCGCTAGCGCTGAGTTGCGATTTGTTTTCGAGATAGAACGGGTAGTCCACCAGCACGAAGCCATGCGGGTCGGCCCACAGGCTTTGCGGAATCAGAATCGCCGTTTGCTCGACTTCCGAGTACAGGCGATCGTCTCGCACGGCATGACAGAGCTCGGCGTGGCGCTCCGGAGCCGTGAATTGCGGCGCTTCGCTGGTTCGCTGCGCGTTGCAGCCCGGTTCGAGCAGCAGCGTCTCGAACAGCAAACGCAGTGGTGTATCGCGCATCGGCCCGAACACCGCGATGGGTCGGTAGGCGAGCTTGTTATTCACCTGATCCCAGGTGAAGTTGGTGTTGGCGATGATGCGCGACAGATCGGCCGCATCGGGGATTTGTTTGGCGACGGCCAGATAGACATCGCCGACGGAGAGCTGCACGGGAGCACTGTGCCGAGCGCTCGCGAGCACCAGCGCCTGATAGCCCAACTTCAATTCGATCATTCTGCCGACGCCGTTGGTACGGCAATTCATGAATTCGGCATGACTGATGCGACGTGAGGTCACGATCAGATCGAGCTGTCGCTCGTTGCCGGGCGCGCATAGCGCGGTAAAGGCAGCATCTGGTTCCAGCGTCTGAATTCGAGGCGCGTCGGATTGGGGGCGCTGCCGGCTGGCCAGAAAGCTGCGTACCAAAGCGTCCGTGAGCGACGATGTCGCGATATTGGCCACTGGTCGCGAGTGGATCGCTTCGGTGCTCGGGGTTGGATCGGCGGGACTCGGTGCCGCCGCGGCGGGAATTTGTGTCGCTGCTTTGGGCGCAGCGGGCAGAGCACTGATTGTCGAAGTCGCTGTGGCCACTTCTGTGTGCGACTGCGCGACCTGCGGCTGTTCGTCAGACTGCTTCTCGAAAAAAAACATTCCGGCCGCGAACGCCGATCCAGCGATCACGAACAGCAGGGTCCGCAGCGACCAGGAGCGCCGCGCCTCCTGCGACTGCAGTTGCCGCTTGAGCCGACGTGCGAACTGGGGCGGTGGGTCGCGCCGCAGTGACTGCAAGAATTCGTCATTCATCGCTGCAGGTTCCTGTCGTTACCATTGCGAACGCAGCGTCTGAACGATTCGATACAGCGAGGTACCGACGTTCGATTCGCTCAACCCGGTGAGGCGCGCGATCTCGCGATTGTTGAGTGCTGCGCCATACTTCAATGCGATCAGCTCCTGCTCGCGCTCTGGCAGTCGCGCCGTGAGGCGGCCGAGTCGTGACAAGTCGGAGTCGCGCGCAGCTTCGACTTCCGGCGTGATCTCGGCCGCAAGATCGAGGGCGATATCCAGCGGCGCATGCGGGCGCCGGGAACGCAGATGGTCGATGCCGACGTTCTGGGCGATCCGGAACAGCCAGGTCGAGAATCCGGCCAGGTCGCGTCGATAGCGCGAGCGGGCCGACCAGGCCTTCTCGAAGGTGCGGGCGGTCAGGTCCTCGACATCGGCCTCGCGGCCCAGGCGGAAGCGGAAATAGTTGTAAATGCGTGGCAGCTGGTCCGCATACACAGCGTCCCAGTCCACTTTGTCCGCCGGTTCCTCCGGGCGGGCGGCCGCCGTGTCCGTGTGTTGGAAGACCATGAAAGCTATATACGGCGCGACGTCGGAAGTATCACGGCCGCCGTGCAAAAAGGCGGTATCGAACTGGACCTGGCGCGCAGGATTCCGTCAACATAGGGCCGAGGTAAAGAATCACCCATGCGATCCCCAGTCATTCTGCTCGTTCCCGCCCTGCTCAGCCTGGTCGCCGGTTGCGGCGAACAACGCGGCCCGTTCGTTTATGTCCTCGAGGGACCGCAGACCGTCGAATTGAAGGCATCGGCATCCCCCATGAAGGTGCAGCCTGGCGGGCAGGTGGTATTGCACGTCGAGCGACACACGACCGGGCAATGGAAGAAAGTCTCTCGCAGCGAGCTTGCACCCGGTCAGTGCTGGGTGTATCGGCCGCCGGTCGAGGTCGAGCCGGAAGTCGCGCAGAGCGTGCAGTGGGAAGTGGTGCCCGAGAATGCGGTCGAGTTCCACACCGAGTACCAGCTCAACCAGTCGCGCGTGGCCACCGTGCATGCCTCGGGCAAGATCTCGTTGACGCCGCTCGAGAAAGTCAAATGTGAAGAAGACCGCGTGGTGGCCGGCAACACGATCGAGCTCGACGCTTCCTGATCGGCTCCAGCCACCCATTGGTGGCATGATCCGCGCGCCGATTGCGTCCTTGGAAGGGGTACTGCCCAACAAGGATTCATTCTGTGATTCGCAGTGGATGGATTGCCGTGCCGCTGGCCTTCCTGGCACAAGGCGCTGCCGCAAGCGGCGTGCCCCGGATTCCATTATGTCCGGGGCTGCAGATCGTTACGGCGGTGAGTCAGCCGAACGGCGATTACGAGTCCATTAAAACCATCGAGTCTGTCGACGGCGCGACGGTGCGCCTGAAGTACGCGGCGGAACATCCCGTGACGGACTTCCTCGCGAGCGACTTCGGTCAGGTGCGCAAGACGACGATGTATCGTTCGATCCGCCGCCAGGACCTGAATGCCGCGACGCTGTACGCGCAGCGTTACATCGACGGCATGCCGGAGCTGATTCCGGAAACGACGGCGATCGGTGTATCGAGCGCCACACTGAAGGCCCTCAAAGCCAAGGGCCGCGCGGAACTGGGCCTGTCCAACGCCTATTCGGGCGACGTTCCCGCAGATCGAAACCAGAGCCCCAATCTTTATGACTTCATGACGACCGCCGAGATCCAGCGGTTGGCAACGGTGCAGTTGCCGGTCGTCGTCAACGGCGCAGAAGTCATGCTGCCGGCGGTGCGTGCGCGCGGCGATTTCGTCGGCGATCTCTCCGAACTGTTCATACTCGATGACGAGAGCAATCCGCTGGCGCTGAAGTTTCGTCTCGGCATCGACGGCGTGCCGCCGATGAATCGCGAAACCATCGAGCTGTGCCAGACCATGCAGCAGGCCGCGCCGGACATGGCCAAGACGCTCTGTGGCCGCACCACTGCGTCGGATCGAGAAACGCTGCAAATCGTGAAGATCTCCTATCGATGCGAGACGCCGGCAGCGCCGTCTGGCAGCGGCGGCGCGGCGGACCTCGAGCAGCAGCTCGCGGCTGCCGGCAAGGTGGTGGTCTATGACATTCACTTCTCTTTCAACAGCGATCGAATCCGAGAGGAGTCCACGCCACGTCTGGTCGAGATCGCCGACGTTTTGCGCAAGCATACGGATTGGTCGCTATCGATCGGCGGACACACGGACTCCATCGGCGGGCAGACCTATAACCAGGACCTTTCGCGCAGACGTGCGGCGGCGGTGAAGGATGCCCTTGTGAAACGCTACGGAATCGCGGCGTCACGGCTCGACACCGCGGGCTACGGAGCGAGCGCGCCTCGCGATACCAACGACACCATCGAGGGCCGGGCGCGAAATCGGCGTGTGGAGTTGGTAAAGCGATGATGGTGCGCGGTGTCTGCTTGCTGCTGGCTTGCGCGTTCGCATGGATTGACTTGGCGAGCGCCGCTGAGAGCGAGCCCGAGTCGAGCTCGATACAAGCGCCGATTTATTTCTTCATCGAGCCGGCGAATGTCTCGCCGGGGATGCCGCCCGACCCGTCGCAGCCAGCGAAGGGCATCACGGGATATCCGATGAAGATATACGGCGCGACTGGCTCATCCCTGTTTGGCAAGACGTTGCGAGTAACGATCACGCCACCGAAGGTCTTTCAGCTGGACGCCAGTCCCGAGGCGGAGTCGCGCTGTCCGCAGGATGCCAGTGCCCGGGTGGTCTCGTCGGCGCCCGCGCGCCGGTTGCCGCCGACGGTCATGGATATAAAAGTCTCCAGCACGGGCCGCTTCGAAACGACTTACACGCCCAAGGTCGATGGAGAGTATGAGGTTGTCATCGAGGGCGGCGGGCAACGCGGCGAAAAATCATTTGAGACGGAGACGCCAGCATTCGAAGATGAGTGCGCGGAGATACCCGAGCAGGAGATCGACAAGGAAGCGACCCAGCTGCGCCAGACGGTTTGCAAGGCGGTCGACCTGATCGAGGCGCGCATCAAGACGATTCCCGAATCGCCGGCCAAGACGGAGTTCGTGAAGCAGATCGCCGAGTTCCGCAAAGCCTTGCATGAAGCGCCGGACTGTGACGATCCACCACCCTGGATCAACGGCGTGATTCATATCAAGAAGCTGCATCAGATCGAGCCGCGCACGCGACGCGCTACCGCCGGTCTGACCAAACAATTCAATACCTGGCTCGACACGGCGCGTCGTGCCAACGCGGAAGCGCCGCGAGCGCTGGCGCAGCTGAGCACTGGCAATGTCGCGTGCGATCAGCTGGACGTCATCGTCAATGGTTTGAAGTTCTGCGACTTCTATCTGGGCTTGCTGGTGGAACCGGGCAAATGGCTGATCGACTGGGCCAAGGAGAATGTGCCGACCAAGCTGGTCGGCATGGTGCCCGCCGTGAATCGTTCGCCGGCCATCAAGGAAGCCATCGAGAGTGCGTGGAAAGGCGCGACCACGTTCTACGAGCCGAAGCGCAGCGGCGGCCGCGTGTCGATCGTGGGCGTGGAGGGCCATGAGCGCGAGCTTGGCAAGCAGAAGATGGCGTTCAATCTTTCCATCTACGCGGCCAATCGGATCTTCGAGCAGTTCTGCCAGCAGTTCCAGGGCCCGGTGAGCGGCTCGATGAGTGTCGAGATCTACGAGAACGGTCAGGCGTGGTGGACGTACACCGTGACCATCGCGGGCGAGCTGGTGCTCAGATATCCGCGCAATGCCAAGGGCGATGCGATCGCGCTGACGGGAGAGTTCCTGGGCAACGCGACCAGCTTCAAGTCCTGGGACAATGCGGTGCCGGTGCTGTTTCCGAATCTGGCGATGGGTACGGTGTTCAGAACCCTGCGCATCGAGCCGTACGCCATGAACGACTTCGGTCCGCTGCTGAAGAATCCGCTGGCGGGCAGCAATCTGCCCGATCCGAATCCGATCACCACGACCATCGAGCAAGGCGGGCTCATTACGCGGTATGTGCTGACGCCGGCGTTCTATCGCGTGCCGGTGCGTGGCGACCTCCGAGGCGACACGCTGCGGATCGAGTTGCAGCCCGCGGCGCTAGACTTCGACGATCGCCGCGTAAAGGTGGTGCAGGTGTTACTGCCAGTGCTCAGTCTCTGGCCGACCGTCAATGACTATGCACTGCCCTACAAAGGTGCGCATTTCATAATGACGCGCGCGATGAATGATCGGCCGGCGGAGTTCAAAGTCAAACGGACCGGCGACACCATGAGCATCGAGCGTAACTTCACGCGCGAGCGCAAGACGGCCGAGAACAAAGGCAATTATGTTTTGAAGGTGAAGGCATGCAATCCCGCCTGCAACTGAGCCTGGTCGTGCTGTGCCTCGGCGCGCTCACTCTTACTGATGCAAGCGCGGCTGACGACAGCGCCGCCTGCGCCAAGCCTGGCATTCAAGCAGGGGGCTGCGTCGTACCGAAAACGTCGGAACGCGCGGTCGCGCCCGATCCGGTTGAGCTGCTCACCAAAGTGCGGGCAACGTATGCGGCGCTCCAGTCCTATTCCGACCAGGGCATGATCGTGCTGGAGGAACAGCCGATCGGAGCCACCCTGATTCGGGAGCGATACAGCTTCGAGACCCGATACAGCGCGCCACGTCGTTTCTATTTCGACTTTCGCAAGGGGGCCGGCGCGGACGCCGAGCGGTTCGTCATCTGGTGCGGCGGCGAGACGTTCAGTTCCTGGTGGTCTGCCACCCAGGTCAAAGAAGAATATCCGCAAGGGCAGGGAGCGCAGGCGTTCGCCATGGGGATGCTGCCCACCTCGGGAACGGCGCTGCTCATTCCGCCGCTGCTGTTCCAGAACGCCGGCCTGCAAGGCGCGCTGATGACGATGACGGAGCCAAAGTATGGCGGCACGCAGAAGCTGGGCGGCCGGCTCGTGCATCTGTTGACCGGCAGCGTCCGGCTCAATCATTGGAGCGACAGCGTGCGGGTCACTACGCTGTGGGTGGACGCCGAGACCCTGATGATCCGCAAAGTGTTCGAAGACTCGCCCACGGGCCAGGGGGCTGCCATTCAGCGGGCGACCACGACCTTCGAGCCCGTGCCGAAGGCGCGTCTGGATGCCGCTGCATTCCATTTCGCTCCGCCCCGCTAGCGATGTCCTGATTCAGCGGCTGTCCCGGCAGGCTCGGGATCTATATCATTGCGGGAGCGCTCCGCCTGTCCGGAGACTCACATGGCCAAGTCCCGCTGCTTGTTGTCCCGTGCCCTCATGTTTTCTCTGCTCTGTGCTCCCGAAGCCGGTGCCGCTGGCGGGGGCTCGGACGACTTTGCGTTACAGCGGGCCGAGATGGTCAGTCGGCAGATTGCGGAGCGTGGCGTTCGCGATGAGCGCGTGCTCGCAGCGATGCGTAAAGTGCCCCGGCATGAGTTCGTGCCGGAGAGCGAGCAGCGCCTGGCGTATCACGACACGCCGTTGCCGATCGGCGAGAGCCAGACCATCTCGCAGCCATACATCGTCGCCTTGATGACCGAGCTGGTGCGGCCCGCCGGCAATCATCGCGTCCTCGAGGTCGGCACCGGCTCCGGCTATCAAGCAGCGGTGCTGGCAGAGCTCGTCGAGCAGGTTTATTCGATCGAGATCGAAAGTACGCTCGCGCAGCGAGCCGATGGAGTCCTAAAGAAGCTGGGTTATGACAACGTCACCGTGCGAGCCGGCGATGGGTACGCCGGTTGGGCGGAATACGCTCCGTTTGACAGTATCGTCATCACTGCGGCGCCCGACCATATACCGGAGCCGTTGGTCGAGCAGCTCAAGCCGGGCGGTCGGATGGTCGTGCCTGTCGGGCCGATCGCCGCCACACAACAATTACGCGTGCTGGAAAAAGACGCGACGGGAAAAGTGACCTCGACGGTCGTGGCAGCGGTGCGCTTCGTGCCGTTGCGAAGGCGGGATGACTAGCGATGATAGATGTCGATGCTCGGCCGCTGGCGCTGGTATTCCGCGCCAGCCTGCTGCCGCTGTCCGAAACATTCATTCGTAATCAGGTGCTGGCGTTGCAACGCTGGCGTCCGCGGCTGATCGGTCTGCGTTATGTCGAGGGGCTCGATCGCAGCCAGCTCGATTGCCAGTTGCTGACCGGCTGGAACGGGCGACCGATTCCGGATCTGCTGCGGGCGGCATTGCGTGAGCTCAATCTGCCGCCGCCTGGAGTACGAGATCAACTGCGACGCCTGCAGCCAGCCGTCGCGCACGTGCATTTCGGGACCGACCTGGTGGCGCTGTGGCCGATGTTGAGTCATTTGCAGATTCCCATCTTCGCGACCCTGCACGGTTACGACATCAACATTCATCCCGAACACTGGCGTCGCAGTTGGCGCGCCAGTCGCAAGTATCCGCAGCGTTTGCTGCAGATCAGTCGTGATGAGCGGGTGCAGTTCATCGCCGTGAGCGAGGCCATCAAGCAACGCGCGATCGAGTTCGGGCTGCCGGCGCAACGTGTGGTTGTGCGTTATATCGGCGTCGACACGAATCAGTTCGCGCCGGGCGGCATGCCGGTGGAAAAGCGTCGGCTGCGCATTCTGTTCGTCGGCCGGATGGTGGAAAAGAAAGGTGCGCGCACGCTCATCAAAGCGTTTGCCGAAGTGCGCCGGCAGGTGAGCGAGGCGGAGCTGGTGATGATCGGCGATGGTCCCTTGCTCGAAAGCTGTCGCGCGCTCGCCGACTCGTTGCAAACGCCCGTGCAGTTTCTCGGCGCCGTGCCTCACTCCAGAGTCAAACAGGAAATGGAGCAGGCGCGTGTCTTTTGTCTGCCGAGCATCACTGCCGAAAACGGCGACGCGGAAGGATTGAGCATCGCGATCCTCGAAGCCCAGGCCGCTGGCATCCCGGTAGTCACATCGGCTCGAGGCAGTGGCGAGGCGATCGAACATGGCATCACCGGTTACACGTTTCCGGAATCGAATGTCGCTGCGCTATCGACGGCGTTGGTTCCTTTACTAACCGACGATGCTTTGGTCGCAGCCATGTCGACGGCGGCGCGTGCGCGGGCTTGCGAATTGTTCGATCTGCAGAAATGCACAGCAAAATTAGAAACACTCTATGACGCGAGTCTGCAGTGTTTTCCCGTTGTGCTTAGGAAACAACCGGTTTGTTAGTCGGTAACCTGATGTTTGTTTTGTTGCGATCGCGAGGCGTATAAGAGTCGCGGGTCATCGACGAGCGTGATGCCTTCGGGCCGCTTGAGTTTCATGTGCAGGGCGCACCATTGGAGTTTGTTTGCAGGAATACCCGGAGCGTAGCAGCCATGCCGCGTACGTCCGTTTAAGTGATCGACCGTGCAGTCAATCCGCAACAAACAACGGGAGCCAGCTAATGAACACGAATTTTCTACGGACGTCGTGCATGGCCGCCTTGGCGGTAGTTTCGGCGTTGTCGGTCGCACACGCCCAGGGGCAGGGCAGCAGTTGTGCGGGCTTGCCATCGTATTCGCAGCTGAAATCGGCGTTGACCGCAGCGCGCCAGCAATCCAACGGTGGCTTCAATCTCGACATGTGGGGCGCGGTCGTCAATCGGGACGGCTTCGTGTGTGCCGTCGCGTTCACGGGCGATGACCGCGGTTCGGAGTGGCCTGGCAGCAGAGTCATTTCCGCGCAGAAGGCGAATACCGCGAATTCTTTCAGTCTGCCGAGCCTGGCGCTTTCGACCGCGAATCTATATGCAGCGGTGCAACCCGGCGGCACGTTGTATGGCCTACAGCACAGCAATCCGGTCGACACGCAGGTCGCCTATCAAGGCAACGCTGCAAATTACGGGCAATCGAACGATCCGATGGTCGGTTCCCGTATCGGAGGGGTGAATGTGTTCGGCGGTGGGCTGGCGCTCTACAATGAGGATCAACAGCTGATCGGCGCGATCGGCGTGAGCGGCGACACCTCGTGTGCCGACCACAACATCGCGTGGCGAACCCGGCACACGCTGAATCTGGATTTCGTGCCGGCTGGTGTCAGTGCCGCCGACGACGACAACATCAACTACATTGGCCTGGTGCCGGTGCCGAGCCTGGCGAATGATTTCTCGCATCCGGTCTGTGAGATCGCTGGCCAGGACAATGTGTCGGAGATCAGTGCCGGGTTGCCGCCGGTGCAGAAGCCCGAAACTTGAACGAGGCAGGTGGCGGGCGAGCGCCGCCCGCCACCTGTTGCGAAGCACAATCCCTTTTGGCGCGCTGCAGGGAACTGCGGGCGGGCGCGGCAATTACTGTTGCAGGTCGTTCATTTAGAACCTCGCATCGATGGTCGCGGGTGAGGGCAAGTTTCCAGACGCGTTCGGCGCGTTGGGTCCGAAACAGCACGACGGCAGCTTCAGGAGTGTCAGGCCGCTCGTGAAAATCTGGGCTGTTGCCCTGGTATTGCACACGACCCTGATCTCGAGCGGGATCGCCGACTACAAAACCGCGACATTTATTAATGACATCGCGTGGACCATTGCCGCGCTGCTGGCCGCAGTCAGCAGTTTTCGCGCAGCGTCGTCATTGCAAGGGCGGGATCGCGCGGCGTGGCTGATTTTTGCGCTCGCCTGCGTGGCCTGGGCGATCGGGCAGATCATTTGGGATGTGTACGAGCTGGTGCTCGACATCCGGGCGCCGTTTCCCAGCTATGCCGACCTGGCCTATCTGCTGTTCGGGCCGCTGATGCTGGCGGGTCTGTTCCTCTTGCGCGCCACTCAGCAGGAACGCCGGATGACCTGGCTGCGCGTCGCCAATCTTGGCTTGCTCTTGTGCGGCCTCGTGTCCGTCCTGATCACCACGCTGGCCCGGCCTTTCGAGATGATGCCAGGCTCCATCAGCGGTGCGCTGGTGGTCGTGACCGAGAATGCAACGATCGCGGTCGCATTCATCGTGGCGGTCTATTTCCTCTGGTCTTATCGCTGGGGCGATCGATTGCTGACGTACGGGCTGATCACGCTATCGCTCGGTGTGCAGGTGGTCACGGGGCTGTTGTATACGCGTGCGCTGATCGGAGCGAGCTACGACACGACGAGCTTTTTCAACATGGGCTGGATGCTCGCGTTTGCGCTCCACCAATGGGCCGCGGAGGCGCAGGTCACTGCTACGAAACAGAGTAACGAGGAATCGATCGCGACCCGGCACAGTCAGGGCTGGGTCGATGCGTTGGTGCCCTCGTTCCTGCTACTGAGCATAGCGGTGCCTGCTGTCTGGTTCGCGGAGGAGACAACACCACGAATGATCCATTTGCGAACGGTCGTGCTCATTGCGTTCGCAGCCATTCTGGCTTCGCGTGAGGCCTGGCTGTATTGGCAGGGACAGCAACTGCGGGTCGCGCTCGACAACTCGGCGAATGCACTGACGCGCGCTCGCGAGAGATTGGAGGCGGTCGACAGTCAGCGACGTGACCTCGAGCGCGTGATCGACGTTACTGCGCGAGCCGGCAGCGTCGGACTGTGGGAATGGGAGCCGGCCTCGAACCTGGTTCGCTACTCGCGCGAATGGAAGCGGCAGCTCGGCTATGGCGAAGACGAGCTTCCGGACGAGTTCACGGCCTGGAGCGATCGACTGCATCCGGCAGACTACGCCCGGGTCATGGGCATCCTGGAGAGATTCGTACGGCATTCCGCAAAGGCGAGCTCAAANNTTTCGAATACCGCTTACGCCATCGCGACGGCTCCTACCGCTGGATGCTGGCGCAAGGCTCGGCGTTGCTGGATGCAGAAGGTCGTCCGGTGCGCGCGTTGGGATCGCTGGTCGATATCACTCCATTCAAAGAGCTGGAGCAGTCGTTACGCGAGAGCGAACGCCGCTATCGCGAGCTGGCCGATGCGCTCGAATGCCGCGTCACTCAGCGCACGCGCGAGCTGTCAGACGCATATCGTGAGTCGCGCAATTTCGCTCACGCGGTGGCGCACGACCTGAAGGCGCCCTTGCGCGCGATCAACGGCTTCAGTGCGATGCTGGAGCAGAGCGCAGCGAGTAAGTTGAGCGACACGGAGCGCAGTTATCTCGAGCGGGCTCGCCAGGGCTCGGTGCGCATGTCCGCGTTGATCGACGATCTGCTCGACTACTCGCGGCTGGAACATCGCGAGCAGCGCCTGCAAGCCATCGATTGTCGAGCTTTCGTGCGAACCCTCATCGACTCGATGAGCGAGCGCATCCGCGAAGCCGGGGCGGAAGTGAGTATCGAGCTCGACAGCACGCCGGTCATGGCCGACAGGGAAGGATTGCGGATCGCGCTGACCAATCTCATCGAAAACGCGTTGAAGTTTTCACGCAAGACCGAAAGGCCGCGCATCGTCATCGAGTCGAGCATCGAATTCGGGCGTTACGTGCTGAGGGTGCGCGACAACGGCATCGGCTTCGATGCCGCCTATCGCGAAAAGATCTTCGAGATCTTCAACCGGCTGCATGCCTCGGGTTACGAAGGCACGGGCATCGGTCTGGCACTTGTGCGTAAAGCTGTACGACGCATGGAAGGTGAAGCGTGGGCGGAATCGACCCCTGGCGAAGGCGCAACGTTTTCGTTGAGTTTGAAATTGGCTGACAGCTTGGAAACTACTACGACTGCCCCAGGCGCGTAATCATTTCTTGCGTTGACAACCTATATCCAACGACTTTTGTTGGTGATAGATCGAACAACGTTGTCAATCGCTGGGTTGCTCGTATCGTCGGCGCGACATTCGCGTCGATCAGGGGGAATCATGAATACGACTCGGCACCGGCTACGAGCCGGTTGGGTGACCGTGGTCTCCGCGTTCACTCCGGTTCTGGTCCAAGCACAACAAACATCGCCGGAAGCACCGGCCGCGCCTGCGACCGGCCTCGAGACGGTAGTTGTTACAGGCAGTGCGCTCGGCGGAGTGAAGAAGCTCGAAGCCAGTTACAACATCGTCACTGCCAATGAAGAACAGATTCGTCAATCGAATCCGAAGAGTACGGCGGATCTGCTGAAAATATCGCCGGGCATGTGGCCGGAATCGACCGGCGGCCAGACCGGCGCCAATATCGAGATCGCGGGCTTTCCGGGCGGCGGCGATGCGCCGTATTTCACTACGTTGCTGATGGGCTCGCCGGTTTATGGCATGCCGACACTGTCGTTCTTCGAAACGACCAGCATCATGCGCCTCGACGATACGGTGCGCTCCGTGGAAATCCTGCAAGGCGGACCTTCGGTGGTGTTCGCCGGCGGTCAAATCGGCGCGACGGCGAACTTTCTACTCAAGACTGGCACGGAGCAGCCGTCGGGCAGTTTGGGACTGACTTACGGAGATGAGAATCTTTGGCGTCTGGACGGCTTCACCGGATTCAAGGTGGCCGAAGGATGGTACGGCAGCGTCGGCGGTTTCTATCGCACCTCCGATGGTGTGCGTGATCCGCAATTCCCCGCCGACGAAGGCGGCCAGTTGACGGTCACCCTCAAGCGCGAGTCCGATCGCGGCGATCTGCTGCTATATGCGCGCTATCTGAACGACAAGAATCAGTTCATCACGCCGATTCCGCTGATCCAAAGCGGTACCGACAGCTTCCACGCCTATCCGGGTTTCGATCCGCGGACCGGCACCTATTACAGCAAGGCAATCCAGCACGTGCGGTTGCCGGGCTATCCCAATGGCGGCACCACGGCCGATCTTGCCAACGGCCGCGGCGCCGACATGTGGTTTGCCGGCGCGAACTACGATCATGAGTTCGACAGCGGCTGGTCGATCAGCAACAAATTCCTTGCCAATGCCGGCGATG
The DNA here is from genome assembly GCF_003104955.1 of Steroidobacter cummioxidans. Lineage (NCBI taxonomy): Bacteria > Pseudomonadati > Pseudomonadota > Gammaproteobacteria > Steroidobacterales > Steroidobacteraceae > Steroidobacter > Steroidobacter cummioxidans. The sequence goes on from NZ_LSRW01000052.1 coordinate 43,249, forward strand.
CGGATACGAATGCGCTGTTCTCCGGCACCAATCCGGCTTCGATCAGCGACCAGCTCTACAGCATTTCCACCGCTCTGGGCGGCTTCGAGTTGCCGGCGGGCTCGGCGACGGCGACTTTCGTCGGCGGTGGTGCGGTCGCGCCGACACAGGATGTCATTCACCAGGGCTGGTGGTTCATCCACAAGGAACTGAAGAATTTCAACAACGACTTCCGTTTGAGCAAGGAAGTGTTCGACGGCAACACGCTGACGGTGGGCGTGTACCTGGCGTACTACGAGATGGCCGACGAATGGAATCTGGGCAATCAGATGTTGATGACGAATACGCCGAACGCGCGGCCCATTGCCGTCAGCTATGTGGACGGTGGACAGGTACATCAGCTGACCGACGGCCAGGGCTTTCTCGATTACGGCACATTCAACATCACCCAGCGCGGTCACGCCTTCAACCACGCCATTTATCTGTCCGACTCCTGGCGGATCGATCGGTGGTTGCTGGATGCTTCGGTCCGCTACGAGAACCAGGACGCCACCAATCGGGTGTGCAATCTGGAGAACGTGAATCTCGACGGTAACCCACTGACGATCTACGACAATGCGGTATCGGTGTGCGATGGCACGCTGGCCGTGACCAACTACGACAAAGACCTCACATCGTGGACCGTCGGCGCGAACTACAGCTTCACCGATTCGATGTCATCATACGTGCGCGTAAATCGCGGCGGGCACTTCGCGGATTTCGATAACGGCATCCGCGGCAGCACCAATGACAATCTGCCTCCCATGCAGATCGTCCGGAACTACGAAGTCGGCTTCAAGTTTCAGAACGAGTTTCTGTATGCCGACATCAGCGCTTACTTCCGCGACTTTACCGGTTTGCAGTATCAGCAAACCGATGCCTCCGGCGCACCGACCGGAGTGAGGCTGTTCCATGGCTCGGAGTCGAAGGGCGTGAACTTCATCGGCACGCTCACGCCGGTGGAGAACTTCCGCTTCCAGGTGGTGGCCAACTATCTGGATGGTAAGTACACCGACTACGACGCCTGCGTTCCGTATACCAATCTCGTGACCGGCAACGGCTGTGCGACCATCGAAGGCAAGCAGCTGCAACGTCAGCCGAAGCTGCGCTATGTCCTCACACCAAGCTATCGTTTCCCGTTCGAGTGGGGCGATGTCGAGGCGTACGTGACTTACACGCACGTCGGCGACCGCACTCAGGATCAGTCCGGGTTGCAGCAGTTGGGCTCGTATTACACCTGGGACTTCGGCGTCACATCGCGCGTCGGCGAGAACTGGCAATTCGCCTTGCGCGGTACCAACGTGACGGACGAGCTCGGTCTCACCGAAAGCAATTCGCGCATCTTCGGTACGGCCTCCGGTACCAACGGCGTGTTGCTGGCCCGTCCGCTGGAAGGCAGCGAGATCAACTTCCAGGCCAAGTACCTGTGGTAGAAGCTTCAGCAGTTTGTATCGCCGAGCAGCGCTTCGTGTGCGAGCTGAGAGTGCCCGATGACGTACAACGTCGCGGGCACTCTCATTTCAGGAGCAGAGCATGCGAGCCAACAGTGGATATCTGGCACTCGGCTTGATTGCGGTGGCCGCCGGTGCGTGGGCGGCGACTAATGCAGCGCCGTCGGAACAACAGCTCGATGGCGCAGCTGTCGCTGCGGGCTGCGCTCGTCAGTTCGAGCAAGCGCAACGAGTCGACATGGAATCTTTCCGCGATTACGACGCGGAGACTTTCAGAGCAGGGCATCACCCCGAGGCCACGACGATCTTCGCCAGCGGCGCAGTTCGCTATGGCATCGACGCAGTGATGCAAGCGTTGCGCTCCCACTTCGCGGATCGCGAAGCCGTGTGGGCCTGGACCGAGCGCTATCGAGTCGTCGATGGCTGCAAGACGGCCTTCATTCTCTACGAGACCACTTACGATATCCCCTCGAACGGCTATCACCAGCGTGCGCTCACCGGCGTGACCTACACCTATCTGCGCGGCAAGTGGCTGGCTGTCGCGGATTCGGGGACGCTCTTGCCGTAGCGGCACGATTGAGTTGCCGAGGTTGGAATGCGGGGCTGGCTGTTCCATTCTTCAGCCCAGGCCCGCAAACCGACCTAAGGTGTCCGATGACCGACCACGCGCCCGACCCCGCCACTGAACAGTACACGCCCCCAAAAGTCTGGACCTGGAACAAGCCGAGCGGCGGCCAGTTCGCGAACATCAATCGACCGGTGGCGGGAGCAACGCATGAGAAGGAACTGCCGATCGGGCGGCATCCGTTGCAGCTGTATTCGCTGGGCACGCCGAACGGTCAGAAAGTCACGATCCTGCTGGAAGAGCTGCTTGCGCTCGGGCATGCCGGCGCCGAGTACGATGCGTGGCTCATTCGCATCAACGAAGGAGATCAGTTCGGCAGCGGCTTCGTGGACGTGAATCCGAACTCGAAGATTCCGGCGCTGATGGATCGTTCCGGCCCGCAACCGATTCGCGTATTCGAGTCAGGCGCAATCCTGCTGTACCTCGCGGAGAAATTCGGAGCATTCCTGCCGTCACAGCCACAGGCACGCGCGGAGTGTTTCTCGTGGCTGTTCTGGCAGATGGGCAGCGCGCCGTTCCTCGGCGGCGGCTTCGGTCATTTCTACGCCTATGCGCCGGAGAAGTTCGAATATCCGATCGACCGTTACGCGATGGAAACCAAACGCCAGCTCGATGTGCTCGATCGGCACCTGGCGCGCAGCACGTATCTCGCCGGGGACGAATACACGATCGCCGACATCGCTGTGTTCCCCTGGTACGGCGCCCTGGTCAAAGGCTGGCTGTACAACGCTGGCGAATTCTTGTCCGTGCACGAATATAAGAACGTGCTGCGCTGGGCCGATGCGCTACTCGCTCGCCCCGCGCTGGTGCGCGGTCGCATGGTGAATCGCACCAGCGGCGATCCCGCCAGCCAGTTGCACGAGCGTCACGACGCCAGCGATTTCCAGACCCGGACGCAGGACAAGATCGCGGCGCAGTGATCGAGAGCGAGCCCATCGCCAGGCTTCATCCGATGTCGGTGGGGTCTACAATCGAGTCGAGTGGGCGGCTCGAGTGAACTGCTTCAATGAGACCGGGGGGGCAACATGAATGACGGCATTGGCAAGCTGATTCTGCGTTTGGCGCTGGGCATCCTGATCCTGCTGCACGGCATAGCGAAACTCAAAGGCGGCGTCGGCGGCCTGACGGGCGCGGTTACCGGTGCCGGTCTGCCGGCCTTCGTCACTTATGGTGTCTATGTGGGCGAGGTGCTCGCGCCCATTCTGGTGTTGCTCGGCTGGTACAGCCGCATCGGCGCCGGGCTGATCGCAATCAACATGCTGTTCGCGTTCGCACTGGTGCATCGAGGCGACTGGCTCGCGCTCAGTAACACCGGCGGCTGGGCGCTCGAACTGCAGGGAATGTTTCTGTTTACGGCGATCGCCCTGGCGCTGCTCGGGCCAGGGCGATTCAGCCTGAATGACAAATAACCAACTCGATCGACCCAACTCGATCAATTATGGGATTACGGCACCGTGACCGTTTCGTCGGGCAGCGCCGGCGTATTCACGGGCAGTCGCCGTACGCGCGTCGCCTGTTCGAAGCTGTAACCCAGCGCCAGCAACTTCGGCTCGCTGAAAGCCGGGCCGAAGAACGACATGCCCACCGGCAGATCGTCGGTGGTGAAGCCGGCGGGCACGATCAGATCGGGATAGCCGGTGAGATTGGCGATATTGGTCGCCGAGTTCACATCGGGTGGCGGAGTGTCCTGCGAGATGAGGGTAGGGCGGCGCGGCGACGTGGGATAGACGATTGCGTCGAGTTTCTCGGCGGCCAGCATGCCGTCGACCACGGTTCGTACCATCGGCAGGGCGTAATCGCGGACCGACAAATAACGGTAGTCGTCGAGCTTGCCGCTTTCCGCCTCTTTCTTGAACAGCGTCCAGCGCACGGGGTTCGGCCCGCCGCCGCCGGGACGCAGCGATCTCACCTCGTTGGAACGCTCGATCAGTTGCTCTAGGTTCTTTGGATAGCCGGCACCGGTGGCCGCGAGATACTCGCCGATCTGTACGACGAATTCCGGGCGGCGGACCGCCGCATAGAAATCCTCTTTGCTATCCAGCAGCCACTTGGGAAAACGCACGTCGACTACGGTCGCGCCGGCTTTGCGCATCGACTCGAGGGCCGATTCGATCACCCAGTCGACGTCTTGATCCGTGCCGAGGAAATCGCGTGCGATGCCGATGCGCGCGCCTTTCAGGGCATCGGCCTTGAGATAACGAGTGTAGTCGGTGACGGATTTTCCTTTGCTCTTTTGGGTCGCCGGATCGGCGGGGTCCACGCCCGTCATGATGCCGAGTGAGACGGCGACGTCATAAACACTGCGTGCCATCGGGCCGCCAGTGTCGAACGTGAGTGAGAGCGGAATGATGCCGTCACGGCTGAGCAGTCCGTGCGTGGGTTTCAAACCTACGATGCCATTGGATGTCGCAGGTCCGCGGATGGAGCCGCCGGTGTCCGTGCCCAGGCCAAGTGGCGCATACGCCGCTGCAATTCCGGCGCCGGTGCCGCCCGATGAGCCGGAGGGCGTGCGCCTGAGATCGTGAGGATTGAGCGTCTGGCCACCGAGCGAGCTGTGCGCGGCTCCCGAGGCGAACTCGGACAGATTGACCTTGGCGAGAATGATCGCACCGGCATCGCGGAGTTTTTTGACGACGTACGCATCGTCCTTCGGCACCCAGTTTTCCAGCAGCACCGAGCCGCCGGTGGTGGGCATGTCGAACGTATCGAAGTTGTCTTTCAACAGTACCGGTATGCCGTGCAACGGCGAGCGCGGGCCTTTGCTCTTGCGCTCGGCATCGAGCGCGCGGGCGGTCTCGAGCGCCTTCGGATTCAGCGTCAGCACTGCATTGATTTTCGGCCCTTGCTTATCGTAGGTCTCGATGCGGGCGAGACAGTGCTGCACCAGTTGTTCGGAGGTGAGCGTTCCGGTCTTGAAGGCCTGGTTGAGATCGCTGATCGTCGCCGAGTCGAAGTCGACGGTCGCTGCGGGCAGGCAGGCGGTGTAACCGATCAGCAACGCGGCCAGCGTTGCCAGGCCGAACGAACGATGCAATCGCATTGGAACTCCATGAAGGGTGTGGTCTTTTGCGGCGAAAGCAGGATGCGTGCCAGTAAAAATCAATCCACGCGAGCGGCAATTCGCGCGGTTTTTTATCGCGTGAGGGCGTTTGTGAGCAGACGGATTGCCGCGCGCGAGGACTATGCGCGACTGCTGCGCCACGAACGAGCGTCGTTGGCCCCGCGTGCACGGTGACAGGTCGCGAGATCATTTATCGCGATGCTGACTCAGATGATTGCTACGTTCACCGCCGGCAGCGGGCCGAGTTGGAACGAGTAGGTATCCCCTGCGACCGCGAACCTGGTCGGGATGATGGAGCCGGTCATGATCCACTGACCGGGTCGCAGTGGCTGTCCCGCGGCTTGCGCGAAACGAGCGACCCAGGCGAGCACCCACAGCGGGCCATTCATCACGTCGTTGCTGGAGCCGGTCGCGACCGGTTCGCCATTGACCAGCAACTGGCCCTGCAGGCTGCGCAGATCGCCAAAGGCCGCGGCCGAGGTGGCTTCGCCGAGCACGACACCTCTGTTCCAGCTGTTCTCGGCGGCGATGGAGCTGGCTTCGAGATGGGCGTAGTCGGCATCGCGATCGTCGATGATTTCGAACGCGGCCGCGATGGCGTCGACGCACTCGATCAAATCGCGGACATTGGCCTGCGGCCGCCAGGCGGGCACTTCTTTGCCGAGGCGCAATGCCAGCTCGCTTTCGATGCCCAGCCGATGAAACTCGGACTTGCGCAGCGTCGCGCCGCTCGCATGCACCGTGCTTTTCAGAATGCGGCCGGCGATGGGCTCGCCGACACCGCAGAACTTCTGCATTTTCTCGGTGGTGAGGCCGATCTTGTAGCCCGCGACGCTATCGCTGCCGGAACGAAGCGCGCGCGCCAGGATTTCATCCTGGATGGCATAGGCTTCGTCGAGTGTCGCCGGGCGACCGTCGAAGCGATACAGCTGGAATCGGGTGCGATTCCTGACATGGGTTTCGAACTGATCGACGACCGCGCGCACCTGATCGGCTTGCATTCTTCGACCTCGACACAGCAGGCTTCGGCAAAGGTTGCCGGGCACTGTAGCACAGGCCATTTAGGAAAAATTTGTGCTACCGGGACAGTACACTCGGCTCGACACTCGAGGAGCGCGCATGGCCGCTTACATGATCTGCACGATGAAGGTCCACGATCCGGTCACTTTTCGAAAGTACTCGGATCACACGCCCAAGACGCTGCTGAAATACGGGGGGCGATTTCTGACGCGCGGTGATCAGGTCACGACGTCGGAAGGCCAGAGCTTCACCGAGCGCATGGTGATCCTCGAATTTCCAGACCGCGCCTCCGCTGAGGCCTGGTACAACGATCCCGAGTATCAACGACTGTCCGAGTTCCGGCGCGCGGCCACCACGGATGGCCGCATGATTCTTCAGGAAGGCCGGCCCGATCAGGCCTCGCCGGATCCTCGCGTCTGATTTCCGCCAGAGGTTTGTTATGGATTTGAAGATATCCGGACGCCGTGCACTCGTTTTCGGCGCGTCCCAGGGACTCGGCAAGGCGGTCGCGCAAGAGCTGATTGCAGAAGGGGTTCAAGTCGCTATCGTTTCTCGCGATCCCGCTCGGATCGCAGCGACCGCGGCTGAGATCGGCGCCATCGGCATTGCCGGCGATGTTTCCGTGCCCGGCAATAGTGAAGCTCTGGTCGCCCAGGCTGCGAAGGCTCTTGGCGCACCCGTGGACATCTTGGTGACGAACACCGGCGGGCCGCCTGCTGGTTCCTTCGAACGCCTGTCCGCCGCCGATTGGCAGAAAGGTTTCGACAATCTGTGGATGAGCACGGTGGAAAGCATCCTCGCCGTGTTGCCTCATATGCGGGAACGCAAGTGGGGCCGTATTCTCGCCATCACCTCGATCGCCGCCCGCGAGCCGCAACCGAGCCTGGTGATATCAAGCAGCTTGCGCGCCGGTCTGCTGGGACTGGTCAACTCTGTCAGCCGGGATGTCGCGAAAGATGGCATCACGATGAATGCGCTACTGCCGGGCTACACGGCAACCGAGCGCCTGACGGAACTGGGCGTCGACGACGCGACCATGGGGCCGAAGATCCCCGCCGGTCGCATCGGCAGGCCCGACGAGTTCGCCGCCCTCGCGGCCTTCCTCGCGTCGGATCGCGCGTCGTACATCACTGGGCAGGCAATTGCGGTGGATGGCGGGCTCTTGAACTCGATCTGATCCCGCTTCGACGGTGGGTGGGGCAGGGGCGCGGCATTGGCGTATCCTGCGCCCCCATGTCGTCGGCTCAAGATAAAGACCTCGTTCTCAACCCCATCGGCATCGTCCGCACGTCGCTCGTCACCAAAGTCGAAGCGGCACGGCAGCCGCGGGCCGCGCAGGGCGCCCCTGCTCGCATCGAGCTATTCCCCGGTCGAAACTTCGAGCACGCCCTCGAAGATCTGTCGCGCTGGCCATTGATCTGGGTGATCTTCTGGTTTCACCACAATCCCGGCTGGCGCCCCAAGGTGCTGCCGCCGCGCAGTACTTCGGGACGCAAAGGCGTGTTCTCCACGCGCTCGCCTCACCGACCCAACCCCATCGGCCTGTCCGTCGTCCGGCTGGAGAAGGTGGATGGTTTGAATGTTCACGTTCTCGATGCCGACATGCTCGACGGCACGCCCGTGCTCGATCTCAAACCGTATGTCGCTTATACGGACTCCCATCCCGATGCCGGCAATGGTTGGCTCGATGACGCCGGCAGCTCGCCGGGCTCGACTCAGCCGGTCGATCCGGTGTCTGCATACAATGTGACATTCCTGCCGCTGGCCATCGAACAAGCGCTTTGGATCGAGACGCGAACCGGGCTCGGTATCGAGGAACGAATTCGCTCCACCCTGATGCTCGGCCCGGAGCCACACCCCTATCGACGCATCCGTCGGACCGCCGAAGGTATGCAACTGGCGGTCAAAGAGTGGCGTGTTCGATTCAGCGTCGAAGGACGCGACGTGCGCGTGCTCGCGATTGTCTCCGGTTTCCGGGAGTCGCAGCTGGTGGGTGAAAGTGACGATGACGTGCTATCGACCCATCGGGAGTTTCGTGAGAAGTGGTCAGGTCGCGTTAGCTGACATAGCCAGCGCACGGCGTCAGATTGTTTGCCGAATAGGCTGTTCTAGTGAGCGCTGCCCAGGGCCGCTTCAAACACAACTTCGCCGGTGACAGCGTTAACGAACACCTCCTTGGACAGAGGTCCACCGTCCCTGGTCAGGTAGGTGATGTTCACGGCCCAAACCAGTGCGGCTGCATCACTTTCGGGGCCGCCTGCGTAATAGACAAGCGCAGGATCGTTCACAATGTCCGCACTGTTCTCTTCGCTGTCCTTCTGTGCTACGACGTATGTCTTGGCTCGCTCGGCGGCAACAGACGACAGGATGAGCGGCGCAGGAGCAAGGCCACGGTCAGGGAGAAAGTGTGAGGACAAACCGCGAATGTTCCCCGTCGCCTGATGGAATTCGATCGCGAGCCCCCCGCCGTGAACGACAGGAATTCCACGGATCGATTGCGTGAGAGCGATCGTTCGAAGCCCTGGCAGAGAATCGAAGACGGTCCTGACCGTGAACTGCTCGGTGCCAACGGCCATGAGCAGGTCGGATAAGTCGCGGAGTACCTGCGGAGCCGGATCCCCCTCTGCCAGATTCTCCACGCCGGTGAGCTTGAACCCGGTATCGCCGTTCTTCGCGAAGACATCGCGCACCGCGCCGCGCGTTGTGTAAGTAACATCGATTCTGTTCGGAATTCTCAACAGGGCTTGGTACTGCCGATCGAGCAGTTCGTTGCTGAAGGCCGTTGTGCTCTGGCGACTAGGAGGTTCTGCCAAAGCATCGAGCGGAGCTGGCAAAAGCGCAAAGATGAGAACGGCGTGAGCGTGCGTCCACTGTCGCATGCCAGACTCCTGCTCACATTTTCCGTAGAGGTGATGCTGCGAGCAACGTATGTCGAGTACGGTTACGCTGTCAATGGAGATGGACTTCTGGCCGCGAGCGCGATTGTTACTGCAATGAACCGAACGAGCGAATCCATGCCGAGCTTCTGTTGTTGAGAGGAAGCTGGCAGCATGCGGTCGAGCCGACGACTACGGGGGCGTCGTCGGTGGAGCCGTCTGAAAAACTCAGCTAGCCTTGGCATTTGCTGTCTGATCGCCAGCCAACCGCCCCAGTGGCAGGATTATCAAACATGACCGCAACTGGTTCAAAAGCTCATCCGGCACGCGTCACTTCGAGGCGATCGTTCCTTACCGGGATCACAGCCGCGCTGGCGGGTTTCGCCGTCGACGATGCCTTTTCTGTTTGTTATCTCGTGATCGGTTCTAGTAGATCGCAGCAGGGAAATCGTCATGCTTGACACAACCTCATGGTTTCACAAGATCTGCGTCATCGAATCACAACACGATGGCGAGCTAAGAATCGGGAGGAAGCTCGTTGATGGTGCGCTCTTCGTCGCAACCTTGAAGCGTCCTGAGCTGAAGGTCGAGTACCGAAATCCACGATCCAAAGAAGAACTGTTTCGCGTACTTGATCTCATCGAGAATGAGGCGAGAGAACAGGGCATATATCCGATGCTTCATTTTGAATGTCACGGATGTCCAGACGGCTTGGAGCTGGGGAATGGCGATCTGGTTGGCTGGGATAGTCTCAGGGATATTCTTATATCGATCAATCGTGCGTGTCGATCGAACCTTGTGATTGCAGTAGCAGCGTGCGACGGTGCGCATCTCATCAAAGCCGCGACTCGGCTAGAACGTGCACCATTCTGGGCCCTGATCGGGACTGAAGGTGCCATTGCAGCGGGGGCGCTCATGGACGATTTCGATGCTTTCTACACGACGTTATTCGAGTCGCTTGACGGCGATGCCGCGCTTGCAGCCCTTAATAGAGGGATACGAGGTGACTCCAGGCGATACAAATTCTTGACGGCAGCGGGATTGTTTGTGCGAGCCTACAGGAGATATCACGAAAGGTACTGCATAGGAAAGGGTAGGCGGGCCCGAATCGAAGATCTCGTTAGTCAGGCCATGGAGAGGCAAACCATTCGACGAATGGGTATTGGCGCCGTTCGCAAACTCGTCAAGCAGCAGCTATCACAAGAGGAGATGTATTTCGAAGCCAAGAAGAGAAAGTTCTTCTTTGCTGATGAGTTTCCGGAGAACGAAGCCCGGTGCTCGTTCACGCGTGAGCAGGTGCTGGGTACTGGCACATGAGGGGTGGGTTTACGTGCGTCGAATAGTCATGACCTTATTGTGGCGAGGTCGCTCCTGGCCGACAGCAGCCGTCTAAATTGGTCACGATTCACATCCCTCTCCTAAGCACTTCGCGCGCCTGTCATCTCGCTACTGAATACACTCAACCAACCCGCGCGTGAATCCCGCGGCACGCACCGCGCATCATCGTGCGCAAGCAAGTCAAAAACATTAGAGTCAAAGTGGAAACTTCGGCCTGTTGTTATATACAGATAGGCCACGCCGAGCTAGGATCAGGTCGTGCTTGAGCCACAAGGCCGCGCGGTGCATTGGTGAGTCGGCGGCGCAGCTGGATCTGGTGGCGCTGAGGCCATTGATCGATGCAATCTGCCAGGGGGACGGGTTGCGTGGGACTCCAAGCGACTATCCGCATCAGGTCAGAGAGCCGACGCCGGTGTACCACGCTTAGCGGACGAGTGTTGAACGTCCTCTGCCGCCGAGAGCGGTGCGGCGGCAGAGGGGGGCAACGATTCGAGAGAGTTTCGCGGAGAGCACACGATGATGATCTCGCAAGATACTCACGAGGCCGAACGGCGCAAAGCCGAGTGGAACCAGGCTCGCTTCGCCGAGCGAAAGTCGCTCGAAGACCTCGGTTACCAGATCATCGAACTCGCCGGCCACTTGAACGCCGCGAACTATCGCTTCCTCAGGCTCATCGCCGAATGGGACCGCCGCAAAGGCTGGGGCGGCGACGGCGCGACGCAGTCCTGCGCGCATTGGCTCAACTGGAAGTGCGGCATCGACATGGGCGCAGCGCGCGAGAAAGTGCGCACGGCGAATGCACTCGCGAACCTGCCGAAGATCGCCGCGGCGATGGAGCGCGGGGAGCTGAGCTACGCCAAGGTCCGCGCGCTCACGCGCGTCGCGTGCCCAAATACTGAGAACACGCTGCTGGACTACGCGATCCACGGCACGGCAGCGCACGTTGAGCGAATCGTGCGTGACTTCCGCCGCTGCAAGGAAGCCGAGGAACTATCGCGCGATGCTCAGCAGCAAGCGAATCGCAAGCTCACCTGGTTCCATGATGAAGACGGCATGCTCGTGATCAAAGCGCGCCTGCCACCGGAAGCCGGGCAAATATTTATTAAGGCGATCGAGGCCGCCCAGGAAGAAATCCCGGCAGCGGAAATTTCCGCGGAAATGATGGGATGGACTCCCCCTGGTCTTCGGCATCATTGTGCCAACTGATGTTGAGGGTCAGTACGCCAAGAGGAGTCCGCCATGCATGCTACAACCTGTGCTGTGGATCTCGCAAAGAACGTGTTCCAGCTGGCGTTTGCCGATGCGGATTGGAAGCCCTGTGGCACGCAGCGTCTGACACGAGCTCGGTTTTCTCACTGCTTCGACAACAGCGCGACGTCGTTAGTAGTCATGGAGGCGTGTGGCAGCGCGCATCATTGGGCCAGACAGATTAGCGCCCAGGGGATCGAGGTGCGGTTGCTGCCGGCGCACTATGTCCGCCGATATCGGGTGCGCAATAAAACCGATGCAGCGGATGCGGCAGCACTGCTGGAAGCGGCGCGCTGGCGCGGACATTCAGCCGGTGCAGATCAAGTCCGTCGAACAACAGGCTTTACAAAGTCTGCACCGCGCGCGTGCCTTATGGATGAGAGACCGAATTCGGCAGATC
>NZ_LSRW01000053.1:0-18677 GCF_003104955.1 Steroidobacter cummioxidans
CGGCAGAGCTTGAGTCGTCGCAAGGGCGGTGCGATCAATCCTTCCGAGCCGTCGGCGGCCCTGTACACACGCATCTTGGACCCGAGTTCAACGATCCGAACAGTGCCGAGTTCACGCCCGATCCGCAGGTGATGGCGCGTCGAAGCGTGCTGTCCGCGATCAGCGAGGAGCGCAAAGGCGTGATGAGCCGGGTCGGTGCGGCCGATCGCGCTCGTCTCGACGAATACTTCACATCGCTGCGCCAGATCGAGCAACAGCTCGACATGGAACTGCAGAAGCCCGCGCCGATGGCCGCTTGCCGCATTCCGGACAAAATCGAGCAGGCGGATCCCGGGCGCAATGTCGCCGCCGTGGAACGAAACAACAAGCTGTTCGCCGGACTGCTGGCGCATGCCATCGCGTGCGGTCAGACGCGAGTGTTCAATATGAACTTCGGCACACAGGGGTTGCGTACGCCCGGCGGTGTGCGCGACTGGCATAGTTTGACGCACGAGGAGCCCATCGATCCGAAACTCGGTTACCAGAAGGACGTGACCTGGTTCATCGATTTTGCGACGCGCACGTTCGCCGAGTTCCTCACCACCTTGGATCGTTACAAGGAGGGCCCGGGCTCGGTGCTCGATCGCACCCTGGTGCTGTGGCAGACAGATCATGGCTATGCCCGCACGCATACGATGGATGATCTGCCGATTCTCACCGTGGGCAGCGGCAACGGCCGGTTGAGGACCGGCCTGCATGTGGTTGCCACCGGCGACCCGAGCACACGCGTAGGCCTGACGGTGCAGCAGGTCATGGGCGTGCCGCTCAACTCCTGGGGCAGGCTGTCGAACGAAACCGCCAAGCCGTTGACTGACATCATTGCGTGAGGCTCCCATGAAGACAGTGACGATGGTGTGCGTCGGCGTGGGCATCGCGGCGGTTGCAGCAGGCGCTGGTTATTCGTTTCTTTCCAGAGCGTCGGCCGGTGCAGATGTCTCGCAGGCTCAATCGGTGCCGGTGATGACGCCCCTGGGCGTGACGATGCAGCCGCTAGGGAAAGCGCAAGGCTATGACTTGGGCAAGAGCACGGCGTCCGCTATTGCCCGAGATCAAATCGCGTATACGGACACGCGCGGCATGACGCTCTACACGTGGGACAAAGATCCCGTGGGGAAGGCGACCTGCAGCGACGAATGCGCGAAGAGTTTCGTGGCGTTCAAAGCGCAAGCAGGCGCGGTGCCTTCGGGCGAGTGGTCGTTGATCGACCTCGGGAACGGACAAAAGCAATGGGCCCTGCAAGGCAAAGCGCTGTACACGTACGTGAAGGATGTGGATCCCGGGAGTCTGGCAGGTGAGAGTCCCGCCAATCTTGGCGCGCTGAGACGCAACGGCGCGGGCGTGATGGTGGGGGGCGGTTATCGCGGCGGTGTCAGAGGCGACAAGGCCAAAGCCGATTCGATGCCTGAAGGCTGGAAACCCGCCCTCGCGTATCCTTTTGCAGATCTGCAGTTGCCCGCAGGGCTGGCGGTGAAGGAACTCCCCGATGCAGCGGCGTTCGTGCTGGTGGATCGTCGCAGTCACACTGTCTACGCTGCGGATCCGAATCGCGCCCGGGAAATTGAGAGCTGCACAACGGATGCGTGCAGGCGCTGGGAAGTTCTCAGCGCGCCGCAATTGGCGGATTCCGTGGGCGACTTCTCTATCGTTCAACGCAATGACGGCACTCATCAATGGGCGTTCCGTGGCCGGCCGTTATATACATTCACTGGCGATCTGGCGCCGGGCTATGGGAATGGGCTGGGCGTCGAAAAGCAGTTGGATGTGGCGGCGGTCGCGCGCTACTACATGCCGCCAGTCGTCAGCATTCAAGCAACGGCCGGGCAGGGGCGCGTGCTGGCGACTGCAGAGGGACTCACTTTGTATCGCCGCGACGGTTACATCTTGCAGTCAGGCGGCGGTCATAGTCTGCGTCGGGGGCAGCCGGCGCGACCTGCGGTGGGTCGAGATCTTGGAACGAATGCGCGCTGCGATGAGGAATGTCAGAAGCAATGGAAGCCTTTCCTCGCCGCTGACAATGCCCAGCCTTCGGGATTCTGGGACATCGCCGCGCGAGCCGATGGCAGGAAGCAGTGGGTCTATCAGGGCTATGCACTGTGGACTTACGCCGGCGACCTGAAGCCGGGCGATATGAACGGTCACGACAGCTACGACATCGTGGTCTCCGACGATCCAAACTACGTCGTCGACGTGGGCACTCCGATGGATGGCGGCGCAGGGTTGTGGTGGTCTATCGCGATTCCGTGATTGCAGCCAGCTCTCAAGCGCCACCGAAGGTGGCGCGCAGGCGGATCTTGTCGATCTTCCCGGTGGATGCCAGCGGCATGCTCGGCACGCGCACCACGGCGTCGGGAATCCACCAGGAGGCGACGCGGCCACGCAGCGATGCGAGCAGGTCTTGATCGGAAATGTCGTGGTCCTCACGCATCTCGACCAGCAGGATCGGTCGCTCGCCCCATTTGTGATCGCTGCGGCCGATCACGGCGGCGAGCGAAACTTGCGGTAGCGCGCCGACGACCGCTTCGATCTCCGCCGGATTGATCCATTCGCCGCCGGACTTGATGAGGTCTTTGGCGCGCCCGGTAATCATCAAATTGCCTTGGGTGTCGATCCGAGCGAGGTCGCCAGTATCGAACCAACCCGCGGCGGTGATGGCGGAGTTCTCTTGACCAAAATAGCGTTCGATGACTGCAGCCCCGCGAACGTGTAGTCGTCCCTCCTGCTCGCGCTGTTCCTCGAGTGGATCGCCATTCGCATCGGCGAGCATCAAGTCGACGCCAAGGGCGGGGCGCCCGGACAGTGCCGCGTTACGTACGGTATCGCTCATTACTCCGAACGTGCCGACCGGCGAAAGCTCGGTCATCCCCCAGCTGGTTTGCACTGGAACACCCAGTCGTTTCTCGATGCGTTCCATCAACGCAGGTGGCATCGGTGAGCCGCCGACGATGATCCGTTTGAGCGAGGGGAGTTGGCTGCCGGTTGCTTCCAGATGCTCGCACAACCCGAGCCAGACCGTGGGCACGCCGACCGCGATTGTTACTTCCTCTGCGGCGATCAACCGCGCGAGGCTGGCGCCATCAGCGTGGCGCCCAGGCAAGACGAGCTTGCCGCCCGTGGCCGGCACTGCGAAGGGCAGTCCCCAGGCATTCGCATGAAACATCGGCACGACCGGGAGCACCGTGTCGATGCTCTTCAATCCCAGCACATCGGCCTGGAGCAAGCGCAGGGTGTGCAGAAAGCTGGAGCGGTGAGTGTAGGTGACGCCTTTGGGCGCGCCGGTCGATCCCGAAGTGAAGCACAGGCCGCTGGGCGAGCACTCGTCGAAGCCGCCCCATTCGAAGTCGGCGATGGCGCGTTCGATCAACGGTTCGAGTGCCAGCAGTTCGGCGGTGCCGGCATTCTCACCGCCCGGACTTCCATCGATCACCAGGATGCGCTCGAGCCGCGACGCGTCCGCGGCGACCTTGATCGCCAGCGGCAGCAGATCGGCGCTGACGATCAGGATCTTCGCGTCCGACTGGCCGAGCATCCAGGCGAGCTGAGTCGCTGTGAGACGCGGGTTGAGCGTGTGGCACACCGCGCCCATGCCCATGATCGCGTACCAGGTCTCGACATGTGTCTGAGTGTTCCATGCGAGCGTCGCGACGCGTGACCCGAGGACGACACCGAAATCGCGCAACACCCGAGAGACCTTTCGCGCGCGTTCACGGAGCAACGCATAGCTGACGCGACGGTTCGCGTCGCCTTCGCCGGCGGTGACCACTTCCACTTCGGGATGCCACTTCGCCGCGTGGTCGAGAATGCAGTTCAGCGTCAGCGGAAACGTTTGTATGCTGCCGTCGATCACCGGCACGTCTCCTGAGCGGGCGGAAGAGCAGGCGAGGTTACGCCGACGTTCCAGTTCCAGGGAATGGTTCCCGCCGCGCGGCGACGGCAGACCACCTCTTCGTGCAGTTCATACTGCCCCGGCATGAGGTTCGCCGCGACTTGCGGCTTGCCCGCAAAGATCATGTATGCGGCTCCTTTATTATGAGAGGGCCAGTCAGGTTGATTGCGTGCGCTCGGCGCGCCGGTTCGGGCGAAGGACGCCCAGTAGTCGACCATTGCAGCCGAGAGATCGCGTTCGACGCTGGTGTCCGGAATCTTGGGCCACAACGCCGTGGTGCGATCGATCGTGCCGAACATGTAAGGCACTTCGGCGGCGTGGAAAGCGTGCATGCGGGCGTCGTCGGCGGCGGGATAGCCGTGGTCGAAATAGTAGAGATAGGCGGGCAGACCGAGCGCGGCTTGATTGCGGACCAGTCGCTGCGATGTCCAGCCGAAGAACCCGTCGCGCGCCGCGGCCAGGATGCTCTCCTCGATATCCGTCGCTGGATAATGTTTCAAGAACGCGTCCGCGAGCTCGCCGTAGTTCGTGCGAATCGTCGCCTCATATTTCGAGGCTTCGTATTGCGAGCCGTGAGGCGGTGGCGGATTCAGGATCGAGCGCATCGTGCGGATCTCGCCGCTGGTGAAGCCAGTCATGAGCGGCACGCGTGCTTGCTCGCCGAGATCGAACGTCTCGATCAACTGGCGCGTCAGCACGCGTCCATCGACCACGGCGGTCGCCGCGAAACGCGTTCGTTGCGCAAGCGTAGTGACGCTGGAGGAATCGAGTGCGCGCAGTTCGGCGATGTTTTTGGCCCCCGATGCTTGGACGAAGTGGTCGCCTAAGGCCTCGCCCGACGGCAGGCCGAATTGCGCCTGTTTCAACGCGGGAATGTTCATCAGCGAGGCGCTCTGGACGATGGCCTTTGCGTACAGACCGTGCGCACGCGGCGCGGCCAGCAAGTGCAGGATAGCGAGCCCGCCCGCGGATTCGCCGGCGATCGTGACATTCGCAGCGTCGCCGCCGAACGCGGCGATGTTTCTTTTCACCCAGTGCAGGGCGGCGATCTGATCGAGCAAGCCGTAGTTGCCGGACACGCCTTCGGGCGACTCGGCGCTCAGTTCGCGATGAGCGAAGTAGCCGAACACGCCGAGGCGATAGTTGATCGAGACCACGACGATACCGCGCCTGGCGAGAGTGGCGCCGTCGAACATCTCTTGCTGTGACGAGCCGCGGATCAGATTGCCGCCGTGTATCCACACGAACACGGGTGCATTCTTCGCTTCGGCCGGCGCCCAGATGTTGAGCGATAGACAGTCTTCACTCATTGCCGGATAGGTCTCGGCATAGATGCTGCCGGGCGGCGCCGAAGGTTGCTGGCAGGCAGGACCGAAACGAGTGGCGTCCCGAACCTCGCGCCATTCGGGCATCGATGCGGGTTGCTGCCAGCGCCGCTCGCCGATCGGCGGCAGTGCATAGGGGATGCCCTTGAAGATATGTTGACCGTCGGCCAGCGTGCCTCGAACAGGACCCGCGGGTGCATGCACGACGGGGTGGGTACTTGTTGCAGTCGGGGCAGACGCGGCTGTCGCGCTCAAGGCCGCCAAGCCGAGCGCCGCCATGCGGTGCGCGATTTCCATGAGTTCCCCCTTGTCCTATTCAGCAGGCGATCAGTCGATCGCCTTCGTCAGGCGCAGCCAGAATTGCTGGTCGAAGTCGTCTTTGTCGCCCGCGGCCGCGCCGGTGCGCACTACGATCAATTTGCGACTGGGCACGACATAGAGACGGCGCTCGAACAACCCGAACGCGGCGACTGTGTCGGCGGGAGCAGCAGGGATCAACGGACCTTCTTTGCGTCCGATCAGCGCGCGCACTGTGTAAGCGCTGCCGTTCAGCCACCACAGTTGGCCGTACGCAGGATTGGTGGCCGATGGCGTGAAACATCGCTTTTTGAGAATTTTGTTTTTTCGGAAAAACGAATGCGCTTTGCCGTCGTTAGCAAACGCCGCCGTTCAGCACCATCAAAACCCAAAACAGCGCGGTGTCGCGTGGCGTGGTGACGAGTCCGGTGTCGTTGCCGACCGATGCCAACGCAGCGGGGCGCTTGCGCCAGGCGGTCTCGTTCATTCCCGCCGGAGCGGTCAGCCACTCGCGCGTGATCGTGTCGAGCGGCTGATTCGCGGCGGCCGCGAGGATGCGCTTGGTCACCGCATAGACGGGAGTGTTGTAATGGAAGACCGTGCCCGCCGGGCGCCTCGTAAACCGAAACTTGTCGTTGAGGCCCGAGCTCATCGTCAGCACGTCGATGAACGCGGAAATTTTTTGTTTTCCTGTTTCGGGCGTCGCCTTTGGAACCAAGCCCGCGCCGAAGAATAACGCGTCGAACGGGCTTCTCGATGTCGATCAGTCCTTTGTCGATCGCAATGGCGACCAGCACCGCGACGAAACTCTTCTGCTGCGAGGCCACGTCTTTCGAGCAAGCGCGCCTTTGTTTTTGTTTCTTTGCCGTAGACGAAACATCGAGAACTGTCGATCGCCTTCGGGGGCCGGCCAGTTTTTCTCGATCAGCACCTTGCCATCCTGGACGACGAGGAAGCCGGTGCTGTTTTGATTGCGCAGATAGTCGAGCAGATTGGTCAGCGCCGCCGATTGCTCGCTCGACGCGGCCGAAACCGGCGATACCGGCGCGAATGGAACGATCGCAACGCCGGCAATGGCCATGGCCATGAGCATTGCCTTGAGATGGGATTGGACAGCCATCTTTAGATGGGATTGGACAGCCATCTTCAGCCGGGAGGGGATTGGACAGCCACGGGAGGAGATTGGACAGCCATCTTCAGCCCCGGTTGTTAGCTGCCCGGCGGCCATGCGCGAGCATGATCCGCGCGACTTCGCCTTGCATGAAGTAGAGAATGTCGCGCGCGGCCTCGCTTGCCGCGGCGGCATCGCGCGTGAGGAGGGCGGCGCGAACGCGGCGCCAATGCTCATAGGGTCCGGGGCCGTTCGCAGTGAGCGCGAGTGCGACATAGGAGAAGTGGAAGCGCGTCTTGCGGCGGACCGACTCGATCATCTTCTGCGCATCGCGACTCGCGGATTCGGCCATCGCGCTGAAGATCGCCTCGCTGACCTCGATGATCTGCTCGGCCGGTGCGCCGCTCTCGGCGTCACTCAGCAAGCGATCGATGTTGACGAGCATGTGACGAATCGCCGCGTCGGACGCACGCAGACACGCGAAGCGAGCAGCGAGGCCGTAGAGCGCCGCGCGGACCTCGTAGAGATCGAACACTTCCTCGGCCGTTGCCGCCAGGACGCGCGCGCCGCGATTTTCTTCGAGTTCGATCAGGCCATCGTCGGCCAGCGTGCGAAGCGCGCGGCGAACAGTCGAGCGCCCGACGCCAAACTCGTTGCACAGCCTTGCTTCACGGAGCCATTCGCCAGGCGCGAGCTCGCTCTTCTGAATCCTATGCCGGAGCGCGTGCGCGAGATCGTCCGCGGTCGCCGCAGGGGGCTCAGATGTACGGTTCTGACCTTCGATCAGGCTTACACCCGTCGGGTGGGTGTCCATGGATTCCCTGGATCCATCCCGGTGGGTGTCCATGGATTCATCCCGTTCGATCGGGCTGATCCCCGAGTGCGGGGGCATGGATTCGTTGTTTTCGCTCAAGGTTGCCTCTCACGGAATCGTTGCGGTCGGAGCGAGTGCTTACCACTCCTGCGCTTACGTTCCTATCGTTCTCGTCTGCCGAGAACAACGCGCTGGTTCAGAGTGACAATATAGTCACAATCAGCATTGTCGTACAATCCGCTTGACATTGTCGATCTTTCGAAGCGAGTATCGATCAAGGATTGTCGTACAACTCTGTCGATATTGGCGCTCAATCGGCAGACGAGACCTTACCAACAGCAAGAACAGGCGCCGTGAGGGGGAACCATGCTCAGCTTTCGTGCCCTGACCACAACCTTGGCACTCGCCGTCGCAACGCCAGTGCTCGCTCAGACCACGAGCGGCGATTCGCGCAGATCGGAAAACGAGCCGTCGTCCGGCAACACCAATGTCGAGTTGCGAGAGATCGATGTCGTCGTCGTCACAGCCCGCCGGCGCGAGGAAGATATTCGCGACGTGCCGGGCACGATTTCGGCGGTGACCGCGGAGCAGCTCGAAGCCAAAGGTCCTATCGCCGGCAGCGGTGATCTGCTCAGCACGGTACCCGGCGTGCGCTTCAACGATGTCGCGAGCGAGAACCTGGCCGAGGTTTCGATCCGCGGCTCGGGCACTCAGCGTGCCACGGGCGCCGATTCGGGCGTCGGTTTGTTTGTTAATGGCGCCTATGCCGGCAGCAGTACGCTCGGCGGACGCAACTTCAAAACGCTCGATTATTTCGATCTGGAGCGCGTCGAAGTGTTCGAGGGTCCGCAGGGAGCGCTCTACGGGCGCAACTCTGAGTTCGGCGTGGTCAACATCATCCTGGCCAAGCCGAAGTTCCAGAACAGCGGCTATGTCCGCAACATGTGGACCTTCGATCTCGACCAGAACCGCCTTGCGGGCGTCATGAATCAAGTCCTCAGCGATGAGGTCGCGGTGCGTGTCGGCGCGGAGCATTACAACCAGACCGGCGGCTTCTACTACGACCCCAATCACGACAAGTACTACGACAGCAGCAACGGCTTTACCGCACGCGGCCAGATTCGTTACCGATCCGGCCCGCTGGATGTGACTCTGCTGGTCGATGGGCAGGACCTGGAGTTGCCGACCTTCGTGAACAGTCTGCTGGTGCCGGGCGGCGGTGTGAACGCGCAGATTCCGCGTGGCTATCAGCAATCGCGTTTCATCCTGCCGCATACCGGACGGGATGGGATGCAGCAGAAGGTCAAGCGCACGATGCTGATGGCAACCTATGAGCTGAACGACAATTGGACGATCGAGTCGACCACGATGGCCACGGACTGGACCTCGAGACAGCAATATGCCGCGGCGATCGATGTAGCGACGGCGATCGAGATGCGTCAGCAGGGCCAGATCGGTATCTGGCCCTATGGCCAGGTCATGACCGACGTGCGGGACCGCACGCTCTATCAGGACCTGCACTTCACCGGCAAAACGTCGGATGGCAGCCTGTCATGGATCGTCGGCGCGGAGGGGCTGTTCCAGCGCGACGATTATCAGCTGCTGGTCGCGTCTTCGCCTTGCCCATTCACGCTGGCCGGGAGTTTCTGCAGCGGCACGCCAATCGAGCCGGTCTGCGTGCGGCCGCTGCCCACGTCGATCAACTGTCCGACGCCGTTCCCGCTGATCTATGGCACCGACGCCCGCACCAAGCAGCGCATTTCTTCGTACGCGGGCTACGCATCGCTGCAGTATGCGATCGGAGATTTCACGCTGGTCGGCGAGGGGCGGTTTGCGAACGACTCGAAGAGGGCGACTCAGGGCATCACCGCGCTCTACACCGACATTTATACCAAGGTCCCCACGACCTATACGTTCAACGCAAGCGAGCCTGCCTATACGTTTACGGCCAGCTACAAGGTGCCCAGCGCCACGAACACATTGGTCTACGCCAAGGTCGGCACCGGCTACCGCGCTGGCGGCGTCAACAACGGCACGTTCAACGCCGCCGCGCCGAATCCGTTCGTCGCCACCTACGACAACGAGAACACGATCGGCTATGAGGCCGGCGTGAAGACCAACATCACGTCGAATGTCTTCGTCCGCCTGTCCGGCTATCTCTCGCGCACCACCGATGCGATCACGAGCATCAACGATGGCTGCACCGTGACCAATGCCTGTGGCGTCGGCGGGCAGTTCTTCACCGTCAATGGCGGCACCATCGAAGCGCACGGCATCGAAGCCTCGGTGGACTCGCGTTTCCGTATCGGCGCGGGCCTGCTGTCGACCAACCTGAGCGCGGCCACGCAGAAGGCGGAGTTCGAGAAGGTGCCTACCAGCGCGACGGGACTGCCGATCCAGGGAACGCCGGTCGCGCAGATTCCCGATTGGACGTACTCCGCGATGATCGACTATCGGCAGCCGATCACGCAGAACGTCAACGGCTTCATCAACGTCAGTTACTCCGGCCAGCGCGGTGGTGGGCAGGATACTGTGACGGTGGCGACGCCGTTCATTCCGCTCGAAGACTTCGATATCTTCGGTGCGCGAGCGGGCGTCAACTTCGACAACGTGCAGGTCGCCGCGTTTGTGCGTAACTTCACCGACCAGGAGGTGGAAGTGCTCAAGTTCTTCCAGGCGGGCTATCCGCTTTCCTCGCGCTATAACAAGCCGCGCACTGTCGGCCTGAGTGTCACCTATAACTGGTGAGTCCACGCGACGCCTCGCCGCCGGCTTCGGTTGATTCTCGACCGAAGCTAAGCGAACGTTCCTGCCCTTTAGAGAAAGAAACGATCTTGACCACGCAGCAACCGGCCACCGGTAAGTCGAGAATCAAAGTCGTCGCGATGGCGTCCGCAGGCGCAGCGGTCGAGTGGTACGACTTCTTCATCTACGGGACCGCGGCGGCGCTGGTTTTCCCGAAACTGTTTTTCCCGCCGGAGCTGCCAGAGTTCGTCGCGCAGATCGCGGCGTTCAGCACCTTCGCGGTGGGCTTCATCGCGCGGCCGATCGGGGGAATGCTGTTCGGGCATTTCGGCGATCTGCACGGACGCAAGCGCGCGCTGGTGCTCGCCATGATGATGATGGGAGCGTCGACGACATTGATCGGGTTGTTGCCCAGCTATGCGACGGTGGGGAGCCTGGCGCCGCTGCTGCTGGTGATATTGCGCTTCGTGCAGGGACTCGCTGTCGGTGGGCAATGGGGTGGGGCGGCGCTAATGGCGATCGAAAGCGCCCCGCCGAATCGGCAAGGGTTTTACAGCAGTTTCGTGCAGATCGGTGTGCCACTGGGCGTAGTGCTAGCGAACGCTGTCTTTCTGGTCGCCAGTGCACTGATCGATCCGCCCGGCTTCCTGGCCTGGGGCTGGCGGATCGGCTTCCTGATCAGTGTCGGCCTCATCTTCATCGGCCTGTACATTCACTGGAACGTCGCCGAGCCGGACGCAGAGACGACATCGTCCGTGACAGAGAAGGTGCCGGCTGCAAGACCTTCTCCTTTGTTGACGGTGCTGCGCGGACATCTGCGTGAAGTGTTGCTTGCTGGCGGCGCGTTCGTCGCGAACAACGTCTGCTTCTACATTGCGATCACCTACGTGGTTGCGTACGGCACCGCTACGGTCGGACTTTCGCGCGAGGTGTTGCTCTTCGCTGTCATGGCCGGAAGCGTGGCGATGATTCCCGCGCTCATCCTGTGCGGTGCCTTGTCGGATCGATTCGGGCGGCGGGGCATCTTCCTGCTCGGCGCGATCCTGTCGGGGTTCTGGGCTTTCGCTGTCTTCCCGCTGATCGAGTCCGGATCGCCATTCGCAGTCACCCTGGCGATCACGGTCGCACTCATCTTCGTCAGCATGATGTATGGTCCGCAGGCGGCGTTGTTTGCCGAACTGTTTCCCAAGGACGTGCGCTATTCGGGCGCGTCGCTGGGATACCAGATCGGCTCGGTGGTCGGCGGCGGTTTTGCACCGATCATTGCGACGGCGCTGTTCGCTCGCTACCAGTCGAGCGGGCCGATCGCGATCTATCTCTGCGCGATGTGCGCGGTATCGTTGGTCAGCATTCTGTTGCTCGGAAGGAGACACCATGGCGCGCACTAGCAGGCGGACCTTTCTCGTGGCAAGCGCCGCACTGCCAGTGACTGTGGCGATGGCCAAGCTGCCCGTCGACCTGCAAGCCAAAGTCGCTGCCGATCTCGATAAATATATCGGCTTCGGCAACAAGCAGGCGGGCGGAGCAGGGGATAACGCCTGCGGAAACTGGCTCGCCGCGGAGGTCGAGGGCTTGGGTTTCAAGGTCGAGCGGCAGGAATTCGCGACACCGTTCTTTGAACCAACGCGCAGCGAATTAGTGTGCGGCGATGCCAAGGCGTCGCTTTGGCCACAGCCCATTGTCGTCCAGACCGGAGCTGATGGAATCACCGGCCCACTGGTGCGCATCGATCCGGCGGGGCGGGCCGAGGCTTCGCTCGACGGCGCGATCGCATTGGTCGACCTGCCGTTTGGGCGCTGGTCTTCGGCGCTCGCTAAGTTGATTCGGGAGCCGATCACCGCAGCGTTTAGTGCGGGGGCGAAGGCGGCGGTTGTCATCACCAATGGTCCGACTGGCAAGGTCATCGCGCTGAACGCCGATGGTCGCGCTCCGATGTTTGGCGGACCGGTCGCGCTGCTTGCGCCAGAGCACGCCGCGCCTTTCCTCAACGCGGCGATGCGCCGGGCACCGGCGACGATGATTGTTCGCGGCAATGGCGGGCGACGTCCGGCGTTCAACTTTGTCGGTCGCATCGATCGCGGCAAGCCGCGCTGGCTCGTCGTCTCGACGCCGCGATCGGGCTGGTACGTCTGTGCCGGAGAGCGAGGGCCCGGAGTCGCTGCATGGCTGTGGCTGGCACGCTGGGCGAGTCGGACGCTGCAAACTCACAACCTCGCCTTCGTTTGCAACACCGGCCATGAATACGAATATCTCGGCGCTGCGGAGGCGCTCAAGACGTTCACGCCCAAGCCCGCCGACACCCATTTCTGGCTGCATTTGGGAGCGAACGTCGCCGCGCGCGACTGGCATGAAGGTCTCGGTCAGTGGCGGGCGCTGCCCAGCGTGGACACGCAGCGATATCTGTCCCTCAGTCCTTCGCTAGTTCCGCTCGCTCGCGAGGTGTTTGCCGGTCATATCGGACTGGAGGCACCCTATTCGAGCGACGAGCTGTCGGCCGGCGAGCTTACCGAGATCATCGCGGCAGGCTATGCTCCGGCCGCGGGCGTGTTCGGCATTCATCGCTACCACCATGTCGCCGAAGATGACGCGCGGTGCGTATCCGCAGCCAGCGTTGCGTCGACCGCGGCCGCTTTTCAGAACTTGATTGAAAGGTTGATCTAAAACGCGGCGGGCTTGCTCTAGATGATCGAACTCTATCACTGCGTCGATGCACGCTCGTTTCGCGCGCTGTGGGCCCTGGAAGAACTGGGGCTGACGTATCGCTTGCACGTCCTGCCGTTCCCCCCTCGCATCCATCGGCCCGACTATATCGAGCAGAACCCGCTCGGCACGATTCCACTGCTGGTCGACGGCGAGGTTCGCATGACCGAATCCGGCGCGATTTTGCAGTATCTCGCGACACGCTACGGGCCTACGCCGCTGGCCGTCGGCGTGGATGAGCCTGACTATGGGCTCTGGCTCGACTGGCTTCATCGTGGCGAGGCAACGCTGACCTTTCCGCTGACGATCGTGCTGCGATACTCCCAGTTGGAGCCCGAAGAGCGTCGGCTCCAGCAGGCTGCGGGCGATTACACGCAATGGTTCCTCTCGCGTCTACGTCACCTGACCCGAGCGCTGCGAGACCGCGAATGGCTGTGCGCCGGACGCTTCACGATGGCCGATCTGTGTGTCGGCTACGCACTCCTGCTTGCGCGGACTTTGAATCTGGAACACAAATTCAGTCCGGATATCTCGGCCTATTGGGATCGCCTCATTACCCGACCCGGATTCGTCGCTGCCAAAGCTGCGCAGGGATCCGATCACGCGGGTCCGATCGCCTAGTAAACCTCCGGAACCCGCTTGTGAAGGTCACCCTTGGGTTCCTTGTATCCCTTCGCCTTCTGTCGTTTCGGTAACTTGACCTTCGCGTGCGGCACGTCCTCGTAAGGGATCCGGCTGAGCAGATGAGCAATGCAGTTGAGTCGGGCCCGGCGCTTGTCGTCCGCATCGACGATGTACCACGGCGCGTGGGGGGTATCCGTTGCTTTCAGCATGTCGTCCCGGGCGCGCGAGTAGTCGTACCAGCGGCGGTGTGACTCGAGATCCATCGGACTCAACTTCCAGATCTTGCGTGGATCGTTGATGCGCGATTCGAAACGTTCGGTCTGCACGTCCTGGCTGATCTCGAACCAGTACTTGACGAGCAGAATGCCGGACTCGACTGCCGCGCGCTCCCACATCGGGCAGATCAGGAGAAAGCGTCGTACGTCCTCTTCCGAGCAAAACTTCATGACGCGTTCCACGCCCGCACGGTTGTACCAGCTGCGATCGAAGACGACGATCTCGCCCGCGGCGGGAAAGTGTCTGACGTATCGCTGGATGTAGAGCTGAGATTGCTCGCGCTCCGTGGGAGCGGGGAGCGCCACCAGGCGAAAGACTCGCGGACTGACTCGTTCCATGATGCGCTTGATGACGCCGCCCTTGCCGGCGGCATCGCGCCCTTCGAAGACGACGATGACTCGTGCTCCGGTATGTTGGGCCCACAGCTGCACTTTGACGAGCTCGCCCTGGAGCTTTTCGAGCGCAGTCTCGAACTCCTTTCTGCTGAGCTTGTCGCTCTTGGTCGCGGCAGCGCGCGAGAGCTTGTCATGTCTTCTGGCGACGTGACGGGCGGTCGACGAGCGCGCTTCGGTATGGGACTGTTCACGCATGATTGCCCTCACTTTGGCTGCGGCCAGGCGGCGTCGTCCAGGTTCCAGCCGCCGCCGAGCGCCTTGTAGAGATTGACCACGGCCAGCAGCTGGTCGCGTTGTGTTTGCGCCAGGGCCTGTTCGGACGGAAACAGCTCCTGTTGCGCCTGTAGCACTTCGAAGTAACTCGCGCGCCCGACGGTGTAACGCGTCGTTGCCAGATCGACGCTGTCGCGCAGCGCTCTGACTTGACTCTCCAGCGCGGCACGCTGCGCCTCCAGGGTCTGCTGAGCGATGAGTGCATCGGAGATCTCCCGGAACGCGCCCACGATCGTCTTTTTGTATTGGGCGATGGATTCATCCCAGAAGGCCTTGTTTGCGTCGTAGTTTGCTCGCAGCCGTCCGCCCTGGAAGATCGGGCCGGCCAGGCCGCCGCCGATTTGCCAGATGTTGAAGTTGCGGTCGAAGACGTCTTCGATGTGCGGCGCCTGACCGCCGAACAATGCGGACAGTCCGATGCGGGGATAGAAGTTGGCGACCGCGACACCCACCTCCGCGTTCGCGGCCATCATGGTGTGCTCGGCCTGCAGGATGTCCGGCCGTCGATTGATGATCTCCGTCGTCTGGCCGAGCGGAGTCTTGGGTGTCCTCTGCTGAGTGAGCACGGCGCCTCGCGCGATGGCACGAGGCTGAGTTCCGAGCAGCACGCTGATCGCATTTTCCTGCTGGGCGATCGCGCGATTGAGCTGGGCAATGTTGACGCGGCTCGAATCGTACGCGGCCTGCGCGCGCACCACGGCCAGGCGGCTGTCGCGGCCCGCGTCAAAGCGTTGCGAGAACAGAGCGAGTGTTCGCTTATAGACGTCGGCGCTCTCCGTCGCGATACCGAGCTGGCGATCTAGCTCGATCAAACGGAAGTAGCTCGTGGCGACATCGCTTACCAGCGTCAGCATCACGCCGCGACGGATATCCTGCTGCGCGAACAGTTGCGCGCGCGCCGACTCCTCGGTGCGGCGGATGCGTCCCCACAGGTCGAGCTCCCACGTCGAGTTGAGGGCGAGCTCGAACGAGTTGTATGTGATATTCCCGCTGCGGCCGCCGAACTCGAAGGGGAAGAACGATTTCTCGCGGACCGCGCTTGCCTCATAACCGAATTGCGGGTAAAGGTCCGCGCGCGCAACGGTCACGAGCGCACGAGCTTGTGCGATACGGGCCAGTGCGGCTTCGAGATCGTAGTTGTCGGTCAGCGCTTGCGTGATCAGATCCTGCAGCGCTTTGTCGTCGAAGACTTTCCACCAGGGCAGATCGGCAAGCGAGTTCGCCTCCGTGGGCCCGACCTGCGAGCGAAACTGCGCGTCCGTAGTCACGTCCGGTCGCTTGTAATTGGGTCCCACCGCAGCACAGCCCGCCATGAACAGGTAGATCAGCAAGGCGACTGGCGGGAGGGGCGCCGACCAGCGGAGATAGCTATGCCTGTTCACGGCCCACCTCTATTGAATTGCCGCAAGCATCTTGCGGAAGCGCGATAGCGTGAAGATCGTGTACGCGGTGCCGATCAGGAACATTTTCAACAGCTCCGGCCACACCATGCTGAGATCGGCGTCCCTGAACAGCACGGCTTGGGAAAAGGCCACGAAGTGCGTCGACGGGACGAACTGCATGATCTTCTGCAACACCAGGGGCATGCTGTCGAGCGGCGTCTGGCCACCCGAGAGCAGGCTCATCACGATGAACACAGGGAAGGCCAGCAGTCCGAACTGCGGCATCGAGCGCACCAGCGTGGCCAGCATGATGCCGAGCGCGGTGACGGAGAACAGATAGACGAACAGGCCGATGGCGAACAGCGCGATGGAGCCGGCCACGGGCACGCCGAGCAGGCCCTTCACCACCAGGAATAGCGAAGCCATCGCGGCCACTACGACCACCAGTCCGTTGGCCCAGATCTTGGCGAACATCAGCTCATAGGGCTGCAGCGGCATCACCAGCAGATGCTCGAGCGTGCCGTGCTCGCGTTCGCGCAGCACGGCGGCGCCAGTCAGGAAGATGGCGAGCACGGAAATGTTGTTGATGATCTGATTGATCGCGACGAACCAGCCCTGCTGCATGTTGGGATTGAAACGGGCGCGCGTATTGAGACGCACCAGATCGCGATTGTCGGGGTTGTTGCTACCGGCCCAGAACGGCTGGACTTCCTGATTGATGATTTTGCGGATGTACTCGGGGCCGCGACCCGCCTGACTCATGGCCGTCGCATCGGCGACCACCTCGACGGTCGGCGTGGCGCCTTTCCTCAGATCCGACTGGAGTTTGTGCGGCAGGTCGATGACGAAGGTGTACTCGCCCTTGTTCATGGCGCGATTCACGTCGCTGAAGTTCAGCTGCGCGGGAGGCAGAAACAGCGGCGGCAACAACGCGTCGCGAATCCGCCGTGAGGCGGTTGAATCGTCTTCGTCCACGACCGCGATCGAGGCGTTGATTACGTCCATCACCGCGCTCTTGGCGGGCGTGTAGACGGAGAACGTGAAGGAGTAGGCGATCAGGAACAGCATGACCGGGTCGCGGAACAGGCTCAGCAACTCCTTCACTCCCAGCTGCGCGATGTGTCGGAGATTGTTCATGCGCTAGTTTTCCTGTTTCTTCAGCAGGACCACGGACAGGAAGAAGTAAACCAGCGCAATCACGGTCAAGGCCACCAGACTCGGCCACAGCGAAGTCAGGCCGAGTCCCTTCGTAAAAGTGCCGACGCTGATCGCTTGAAAGTAGGTGCTTGGAAAGATCTTCGCCGCCAGCCATGCGCCGCCGGTCAGCGACGAGACCGGCACGAACATTCCCGAGAACTGCACCGCCGGCAGGATGGCGATGATGGCCGCGGCGAAAATCGCCGCGGTCTGGGTGCTGGCAAATACCGACAGCAGCAGCCCGAATCCGGTGCTTGCCAGCACGTAGACAATGCCTCCCACGAACAGCGTGGCGAGACTTCCTTTGATCGGCACTTGAAACAGCAGCACTGCCAGCAAGACCAGCGTGACGAACTGGATCAGCGCCACTCCGAAGTACGGCAGTTGCTTGCCCAACAGGAACTCCGTTCGGGTGGCGGGCGCGGCGTAGAAGTTGGCAATCGAGCCCAATTCCTTCTCGCGGACCACGCTGAGGGCGGTGAGCATGCTCGGTATCAGCATGAGCAGCAGCATGATGTTGCCCGGAACCATCGCATACACGCTCTTGAAGTCCTGATTGAAGAGGGCGCGTGTCTCCAGTTTCACCGGCTGCGACGCGGCTGGCATGCCACGATCGTTGCGATAGTTCTGTTGGTACAGTGCGTGCGCCCCTTCGATATAGCTGCGCGCGGTCTCGGCGCGAAACGGCAAGGCAGCATCGATCATGACGCTGACCTCGGGCTGGCGACCTCGTTGCAGGTCACGCTGGAATCCCGAAGGTATTTCGACGACGAAGCGCAACTCGCCGTTGCGCAGCCGTCGATCGAGCTCATCGTAGTTATAGACAGGTGCCTGCTCGTCGAAATATTTCGAGCCGCGGAAGCTGTCGGCATAGTCGCGACTTTCGCGACTGCCGTCGAAGTCGAGCACGGCAAATGGCAGGTGCTCGACGTCGAGCGAGATGCCGTAGCCGAACACGATCATCAGGAGAATGGGGCCGAGCACGGCAAACGCGAGGCGCACTCGATCATGCAACAGTTCCACAGCCTCGCGACGCGCGAACGCCCAGACACGACCGGGGCTGAACTTGCGTGATGCTGCCGCGCTCTCTGTACCGACCGGCGCGTGCGTGTCCTCGGGTATCGCAATTGCACCCGCCGTAGCTGTTGCCATCGCCGTTGCAGGGGCTGGCATCGAAGCGGCAGTGACAGGAGTAGTCGGCGTCGATGCCGGTGCTGGCGGCGCGGCCTGGCGCGAAGCCTCTTCGAGATAGCCGATGAAAGCGTCTTCCAGATTCTTTGCCTTGCGCTCCACGACCAGATCGGCGGGGCGCCCCTGCGCTAGCACCTTGCCCGCATGCATCATCGACATGCGATCGCAGCGTTCCGCCTCATTCATGAAATGAGTGGACAGAAATATCGTCACACCGTTGTCGCGCGACAGCCGGATGAGCAACTCCCAGAAGCCGTCGCGGGCGACCGGGTCCACGCCGGAAAGTCGGTTTCGTCGAGAAAATTGAAGCATGTCCGGCTCGTGGATCACGGCGACCGCCAGCGACAGGCGTTGCCGGATGCCGAGCGGCAGACTTTCTGCAAGCGTGTCGCGACATCTTCGAGCCCGAAGCTCTTGATGAGATC
>NZ_LSRW01000054.1:0-8759 GCF_003104955.1 Steroidobacter cummioxidans
CCTCGGAAGCCTGACGTTGCGNGCCATTCTGTTCGACGACTTTCGCATCCTGCACGTCGCCCGACCCGGTGACGGTGAACTCGACCGACACGAATTTTTCCTCGCTCTGCGCCGGTGACAGCTGACGATTGCGCATCGCCAGCGGCGGCATTGGATAGTAGATCCGCACCGGAAAACTCAACGGCGCCACCGCCATTTCGGTCGCGACGTGCTCGCTCTTCGCCACTAGCGCAGCGGCGCGCCGATAGTAGGTGAGTGCCTTCTCGGGCTGATGTTTCACCTGATACCAGTCGCCGAACTGGATCAACGTGTCGGTCAATACGGCCGGCGACGTGTCGGTCTGCGCATCGAGAATCGCCAGCGCGCGCTGCAATGCCCGTTCGCCATCGCTGCTGAGGTATCTGGGATTGATGCCTTTGGGCTCCAGCTGGGTGGCATCCATCTGACTGCGGGAATCCAGCGGCTGATAGCCCTGGGCAACGAAATAAACCTCCTGCAGGTAACTGCGCGCCAGGCTGCGCAGCGGCAGCACCAGTGCCGGATCGGTCTTGCCGAGCTTTTTCTCGATGATCTGCACAGCGTCGCGATAACGCTCGCGGCCGAGCGTGAAGCTGCCGATGTCGATGTACCAGTCGCCGATCACGCACAACACCGGCGACATGCGAGGATCGCGCTCGCCGTAGGCGCGCTCGCCGAGGCGTTGCAGATAAATCATCTGCTTCTGGCCATCGCCGGCGCGCCCGACGCGGGTGAAACTCGCGGCCAGTTGTCTCAACAAGCTTTGCTGGCTCAGATCGAACAAGCCGTAGGAGCGCCGGATGATGAGGAGCGCGCGCTCCATATAAGGAATGGCTTCCTCATGGCGTTCGAGCAACGCCAGCGAGTAGCCCAGTCCGCGCAACGGATCTACTGCCGCGGGCCCTGTGCCGGCGCCTTGCGCTTCAGTGATCTGCAAAGCCTCCCGATAAGAGGCTTCGGCGTTGACCCGATCGCCGCTGCTCAGCTGCGCGTTGCCCAGGAGCGTCAGCGCACTGGCCAGCTGCATTTGATCCTCTGGATTGGCTCGCGCGTGTGCGACCAGGCGCTGTGCTTCCTCGATGGCGGCAGACCAGTCCCGCTTCTCGTAACGTGCCCAGTATTCCTGCTGCGATTCCGGGCGCGGCGGTGGAGACGCGGCATTCGCGGCAATCAAGCTCGTGAGGCCCAGCAAGGCACTCATCGTAACCGCTCCAAGCACACGCCTGGTCGATCGCTTGATCCTCATGTCCCACCCCACCGACTCATCAGCTCGACATATTTTCTCCGCTGCGGGACAGGCTACGACGCGCGGCCCGCATGCACAAGCGCTAACGTCAGCGGATGGCTACTTGGTAAACAAGTAGTGCGAAACGAACCATTCGCGGCCGCCGCGATATCCCCACAGCTCGGCACACGCCATGAAGAACACGCGCCAGTACACCCACCAGCGCTGCACGTTTTGCGCGCCATACGTCGCCGACAGGATCGGCTCGATGCGCGCGCGATTGGCGTCCATATTCTGCAGCCAGCACTCGGCCGTACGGCTGTAATGCATACCATCGACGCGCCAGTGGTCCGACAGCCGCAGGTCGCGCTGAAAGTAGCTCAGCAGATGATCGCTCGGCATGATGCCGCCGGTGAAGAAATAGCGGGCCATCCAGTCGTTCTCATCGCGCACGTCGAACGGATAGGCGTAATCGCGGTGAGTGAAGATGTGCACGAACAGCGTGCCGGCCGGCTTCAGCCACGAGCCGATGCGCGCCAGCAGTTGCTCGTAGTTGCGCATGTGCTCGAACATCTCGACCGACACGACTCGATCGAAGCGCTGGTGATCCAGCGCCAGGTCGTTCATGTCGCAGGTGATGATCTCGATGTTCTTCAGGCCGCGGCTCGCCGCACGTTCTTCGATGAACTGCTTTTGAGTGCGTGAGTTCGACACGCCAGTGATGCGGGCATTCGGATATCGCTCGGCCATCCACAGCGTGAGCGAGCCCCAGCCGCAACCCAGTTCGAGAATCTGCTCGCCATCGGCAATGCGCGCGCGTCGGCAAGTCAGCGCCAGCATTTCCGCCTCGGCCTCGTCCAGCGAAGCGACGCCCGGCTGGAAGTAGCAGGACGAATACTTCATGTGCCTGCCCATCACCATTTGGAAGAAATCGCACGGCAGCTCGTAGTGCTGCTCGTTCGCTTCACGCGTGTTGATCGCGATCGGGCTGGCCTTGAGCTGAGCGATGAAGCGCATCAAATGACGTTGCTGAGCCTCTTCGCTGGTGCGCTTCTCTTCGCGCAATCGGTCGGCGAGCAGCCGGCGGATGCCGAAGCGCACCACCGAATCAGGCAGCAGATCGCGCGCCAGCAGGCGGAAGGGCAGGGAGACCGCCGGATCGGCGGGACGCGGCGTAACGACGGTGGCTGTCATAGCAGAGCTCAGAGGTAGTTGATGGTTAAGTGGTATGCGTATGAATGTTGTCTACAGTGTCGGCAGCAGTTCCAGCGGACCACGGCTGGTTACTAACCGTCGGTTGCTTTTCCGGCGAAGCGCTTCCTTGGTAAGGGAACAAACATCGACGTGCGCTGCTGATATTCACGATACCGCTCGCCCTTGGAGCGCAACGCCTGCTCCTCGGTCGCTTTGACGCCGGTCACGTTGATCAGGAAATGCAGCATCAACGCCGGCATCGCCAGCGCCAGCCAGCCCCAGGGCGAGGCCAGCGCGAACACGGCGTAGCCGATCCAGATCGTCCATTCGAAGAAATAATTCGGGTGACGCGAGTAGCGCCACAACCCTACATCGCAGACTCGGCCGTGATTGGATGCATTGCGCTTGAAAGCGGCGAGCTGGCCGTCGGCGAGGCTCTCGCCGATCAAGCCCACCAGCCAGATCGCGACACCCGCTGCTTCCAGCACGTGCAGGCTCGGCTTGGGATTCAGGCAGGCGATCAACAGCGGCACGGTCAGGATGACGTTCAGCGCCGCTTGCAGCTGAAAGAAACCGAAGAACCTGGCATTGAGATTGGCCGCCCAGCGTTGCCGCAGCTCCACGTACCGACCTTCCTCCGCCTCGCCAATGATGCGCCTGGCCAGATGACTCGCGAGCCGCACCGACCACAGTGCGTACATCGCGGCGATGATCCATTTGCGCGTTTCCCAGCCGGGCGCGAGTACGGCGTACAGCAGCGCCAGTAGCGCGAAATTTCCTGACCAGCCGATATCGACGTAGCTGAAGTTCCGGTTACGAATCCCGAGCAGCCACAACGCCGTCATGATCAGGAAGACCAGCAGCGTGCCGAGTGCCACCAGCAGCAGGGGGCTCATCGCACCGGCTCAGCACGCGAAGTCAGGATGTCACTGGCGGGCGCGCCGGGCGGCAGCTTGTGCAATTGCCAGAGCACGTAACTGGCCATCGCCATGTTGCCCAGGGCCATGATGGCCACGAACCATACAATGCGCGCCAGCAGCCCGCGCTCCTTGAAACACACCCAGACGAAGAAAGTGAGGAAGGCGTAGTACGCGTCGATCAGCGTAGCAATGGTCCAGTAGCGGTCCGGTTCACGCGCCCAGCCTTGCCACTGCCACACAGGCTGTTGATTGCTGGCCCACACGGTGTAGGCGAGCAGGGACAGCAGAATGGCTGCAAATAGGATCTGCAGCAGGGCCCGGTTAGTCATGCAAACCTCACGGGCAGGCTGATGCCGGCCCTTTATTTAACTGAGGTATTCGCGGGGTTAGGGGCGTTTGGATGCAGGTCGCTTTGCGCGCTTAGTGGCTCGCGGTGGTGGTTGGAGCCGAGGTCAGAAGGCGGAGGAGGATTAGGCGGCGGAGCGCAGGGTTTGTTCGTTTGATTTCGTGCTGGGAGCGCCAACCGGCGCAGCATGAGAAGTCCGGGCGCGTGAGCGTGCGACATCGCCGCTCAACCTGAACATACCCACCGCATCCAGCAATGATTCCACCTGACTGCGCAGCGACTGCGCGACCGCGGCGGTCTCTTCGACGCGGGCGGCATTTTGATGAGTCTCCCCGTCGATGCGATCGATGGCTTCGTGCAGCTGCGCGATGTCGTCGCTCTGCGTGCGGCTGGCCGTCGCGATCTCCTGCATGATGTGAGAAACACTTTCCACCGATGCGAGGATTTCTTTCATCGTGTCGCCGGCGCCATTGACCAGGGCCGCGCCTTTCTGCACGTCTTCGATGGACGCGCCGATCAGCTTCTTGATCTCGTTGGCCGCCGTGGCGGAGCGCTGCGCCAGATTGCGAACTTCACTGGCAACCACAGCGAAGCCGCGGCCTTGCTCGCCGGCACGTGCGGCTTCCACCGCCGCGTTCAGGGCTAGCAGATTGGTCTGAAACGCGATCTCATCGATTACGCCGATGATGTCGCCGATCTTGCGCGACGAGCTGGTGATAGCCTGCATGGTCTGCACGACCTGACCGACCGCTCGATTGCCCCGAGACGCGACGCCGCGTGCATCGCTGGACAGGCGCTCGCCTTGCAAGGCGTTGTCCAGATTGCGCTGGACGTTGCCCTGAACCTGCTGAGCACGTTCGGCCGTCGTGCGCACGGCGGATGACTGCGACGCTTCGCGCTGGGCGAGCTCGTCGTTGGAGCTGGCGATCTGCTGACCGGCAGTGTCGATCTCGCTGGTCGCTTCGCGGATCCGCAGCACCAGGGTCTGCAATTGTTCGCGACTGCCGTTGAAGGCGTTGAGCAGCTGTGCGATCTCGTCCGTACCCCGCGCGGGGTAGGTGGTCGTGAGGTCGCCCTGCGCGAGCCTGCGCATCCGGGTCATCAGGGCGTCGAAACCACGCATGTTGGACCAGTAGAAGGCGACGATCAGATAGACGGCCAGCAACAGGCCGAGCAAGGTGCTCCCCAGCAGAACGTTGCGCTGCTGTCGCAAACCCTCGATGCGGCTCGCCAGTGGCTCATCCGGGGTGGCCACGGTCCCGGTGCCACCGGCCGTCGGCTGGCCGAGCTGCTGGGCCAACTCGATGGTGCTCTGGGAATAGCCGACCAGGCCGTACACGGCGACGCACAGGGGCACTATGAAGGCGACACTGATGATGGCGAACTTGATAGGGAGGCGAGCCACCTGCATCAGCCGGATGCCGGGCGCGAGAAGACGGTCCAAAGTACTCGACATACGTGCTTTTCTTAGTTCGCGACCGGCCTGATTCGGGCGAAGCTCACCCATGGGCGGAATCGGCGGCCCGGGGGCGATCTTGAGTGAGTGCGGGCCCGGAACCCGGTGGCGAGGACTGCTTTTGTGACCCGCTTCACCGCCCGTCGGACGGAACCCGACAACCCGCACCGCGCGTTTGAATCGATCCAACGAAAATCCGCGAGCTATGAGCGACGACCCGCTTTGGTACAAAGACGCGATCATCTACCAGATGCACGTGAAGGCGTTCCAGGACGCCAACGGCGACGGCATCGGCGATTTCGCCGGTCTGGCGCAGAAGCTCGACTACATTCAGGAGTTGGGCGTCAACACCATCTGGCTGTTGCCGTTCTATCCGTCGCCACTGCGCGACGATGGCTATGACATCGCGGACTACACCAACGTCCATCCCGATTACGGCACGCTCGACGACTTCCGCCAGTTCATCCAGGAAGCGCACCTGCGCGGCCTGAAGGTCATCACCGAGCTGGTCATCAATCACACGTCCGACCAGCATCCCTGGTTCCAGGCCGCCCGGCTGGCGCCGCCGGGTTCGCCAGAGCGCGAGTTCTACGTATGGAGCGACGACGACAAGAAGCTCGCCGGCACGCGCATCATCTTCACCGACACCGAAGCCTCGAACTGGGCCTGGGATCCGGTGGCGCGCCAGTACTACTGGCATCGCTTCTTCTCGCACCAGCCGGACTTGAACCACAACAATCCCGAAGTGGTCGACGCGGTGATCCAGGTCATGCGCTTCTGGATGGACATGGGTGTCGACGGCATGCGGCTCGACGCGATTCCCTATCTGTGCGTGCGCGAAGGCACGAACAACGAAAATCTGCCCGAGACGCACGCCGTGCTGAAGCGCATGCGTGCCGCGATGGACGAAAGCTACACGGGACGCATGTTTCTGGCCGAGGCCAATCAATGGCCCGAGGACGTGCGCGAATACTTCGGCGACGGCGATGAATGCCACGTGGCGTACAACTTCCCGTTGATGCCACGCATCTTCATGTCGGTGGCACTGGAGGATCGCTATCCGATCGCCGAGATCATCCGCCAGACGCCGGACATCCCGGACAACTGTCAGTGGGCGATTTTCCTGCGCAATCACGATGAGCTGACGCTGGAGATGGTCACCGATCGCGAGCGCGACTACATGTACAAGATGTACGCCGCCGAGCCGCGCATGCGGGTCAACGTCGGCATTCGCCGCCGGCTCGCGCCATTGCTCGGCAACGATGTCGATACCATCAAGTTGATGAACAGCCTGCTGCTGTCCATGCCGGGCTCGCCGATCATCTATTACGGCGATGAAATCGGCATGGGCGACAACATTTACATCGGCGATCGCAACGGCGTGCGCACGCCCATGCAATGGAGCATCGATCGCAACGCCGGCTTCTCTCGCGCCGATCCGCAACGGCTCTATCTGCCGGTAATCATGGATCCGATCTATGGCTACCAGGCCGTCAACGTCGAAGCGCAGAGCCGCGATCCATCGTCGCTGCTGAACTGGACGCGACGCATGCTGGCCGTGCGACGACAGTTCCAATGTTTCGGGCGCGGCTCGCTGGAATTCATACGACCGCACAATCGTAAGATCATCGCGTACGTGCGCAGTTGCGGCTCGGAAATGATTCTGTGTGTCGCCAACCTGTCGCAAACGGCGCAGGCGGTGGAGCTCGATCTGTCGAAGTTCAAAGGTCGCGTGCCGGTAGAGATGCTGGGACGGAACGCGTTCCCGCCCATCGGCGAGTTGCCTTATTTCCTCACGCTGCCCGCGCACGGCTTCTTCTGGCTGCTGCTGAGCGAGTCGGCGCTGCCGCCGAGCTGGCACGTCGAGCGCTTGCCTGCGACAGAGCTGCCAGTGCTGGTGCTATCGGAGGGACTGGCAACATTCCTTGCGGAAGTGACCAGGTCCGCCAATGGCGGACTCATGCGTCGCACGCTGCAACAGCTGGAAAGTGAAGTATTGCCCGAGTTCATCGGTGCGCGCGGCTGGTTCTCGCACAGTCGCGATGAGATCTCCTCGGTCCATCTTGGGCCGCGGACCTTGTGGCGCTACGAACAGCGCTCGTATCTGATCAGTTTCGTCGACGTCGATGGCACCGCCGGACCACGGCGTTACATGATGCCGCTCACCATCGGCTGGGAAGACGGCAACGACGAGATACTCAGGACCGCGGAATGGACGCTCGCCAAGGTTCGAGAGCACGCGCGAGCGGGCGTGATGATCGATGCGTTCGCGGATCCGATTTTCTGTCTGGGCTTGATTCAGTACATGGCGAATCGCACGACCCTGCCGTTCGCTGGCGCGGAGCTGCGTTTCGAAGCCCGCGTGCCGTTGCCGACGTTGCCAGAGCCGGATCTGCAGAATGTTCGTCACGTAGGCACCGAGCCGACCAACACCAACATCGTCATCGACGAAGCCCTGTTCCTGAAGGCGTATCGCCGGGCGGAGCCCGGGCCCAATCCCGACCTGGAAATGTCGCGCGTGCTGACCGATGCAGGTTTCGAAGCCATCGCGCCGATGTTGGGCCACATCGTTTGGGACGCCGACACGCCGACGCTGCTGGTGTCGCTGTTCAGCTATGTGCGCAATCAGGGCGATGTGTGGAATTACGCGCTCAATCATCTCGAGCGCCACGTCAGCTTGATCTCGTCGCAGGATTCGAGTGTGCCGGAAGCGCCGCACGCACTGTTCACCACGCAGATGCAGACATTGGGCCGGCGCATTGGTGAGATGCATGCGATCCTGGCGCGGGCAACCGATGTGGCATTCGCGCCGGAGCCGATTCGCTCGCAGGATTTGTCACGCTGGTACAGTGCCGTGCAGTTCGGCACCGAAGCGGCGCTCAGTGCGCTCAATCAGCGACTGCCGACGTTGTCGGAAGACTTGCGTGCGCGAGCGGAGCAACTGGTCAATGCGCGTGAGCGTCTGTTCTCTTACATTCGCGAGCTGACCGCCACGCCCGTCGACGGTATGCGGATTCGCGTGCACGGCAACTTGCATCTCGCCAAGGTCATGTTGGCCGCGGACGATTTTCTCCTGACGGGCTTCGAAGGTGACACGACGTTGCCGCTGGAAGAGCGCCGACAGAAAGATTCTCCATTGCATGACGTGGCGAGTGTGCTGATGTCGTTCCAGTACGCGCGGACCGTCGCTTTGGATCACGCGATCACGCACCGGCCTGATTTTCGCGAACGTCTCGAACCCGAGTTGGGCGAGTGGCAGCTCCTGACGACTCGCGCCTTCCTGCAAAGCTACCGACGTGCTGTGGCCGAGTGCGGCATCCTGCCCTCGACCGATGCCGGCACGCAGCGGCTGCTGAAATTGTTCATGGTGATCCGGTCGGTGCACGCGTTACGACATGAGTTGGAGCGTCGGCCCGAAATGTTGCCCGCCGCCATCGATGCCCTGTATGAGCAACTGCACGCTTCGTTTGAATAGCACCAGGAGCTAGGGCCTGTTAACACCCATTGGATGGGCTGCGTTGCGCCTCCAATCGCCTGCAGCAAGGCGCAAAGCGCAGCCCTTATGTCGATAAGGGCAAGCTTTGTAACGCAGCGGCAGGC